>QBYF01000004.1 GCA_003282965.1 Pelagibacteraceae bacterium AG-325-E13
AGTTAAAAGACTTAAGTTATGAAATTACAAAAAATTCGAAAGTAAAAATTATTACCTCTAAAGACCAAGAAGGTTTAGAGGTCATTAGACATGACGCGGCACATATAATGGCAATGGCGGTTCAAGAATTATTTCCAGGAACTCAAGTAACTATTGGTCCAGTTATTGAAAATGGTTTTTACTATGATTTTGCAAGAAAAGATCCTTTCACAAGTGATGATTTAAAAAAGATAGAAAAAAAGATGTCCGAAATTATTGATCGAGATGTTAAAACTAGAAGAGAAGTTTGGGAGAGAGACAAGGCTATTACCCACTTTAAGAAGATTGGAGAAAAGTACAAAGCTGAAATTATTGAAAGCATTCCTAATAGTGAAGAACTTTCAGTTTATCATCATGGAGATACTTGGCATGATTTATGTAGAGGTCCTCACCTAGCTTCCTCTGGCAAAATTGGAAAAGCCTTTAAATTAACAAAAGTATCAGGAGCTTATTGGCGAGGAGATTCAAATAATGAAATGTTACAGAGAATTTATGGCACATGTTGGACTTCAAAAAAAGAATTAGATGATTATTTGCATAGATTAGAAGAAGCAGAAAAAAGGGATCATAGAAAATTAGGCAAAGAAATGGACTTGTTTCATTTCAGAGAAGAAAGCCCTGGCGCAGTGTTCTGGCATGAAAAGGGTTGGTTATTATTTCAAAGATTGATCGAATATATGAGAGCTATGCAACGCTTAGCAGGATATAAGGAGATAAACACACCCGAGCTTTTGGATAAAACATTGTGGGAGAAATCTGGCCACTGGGAAAAATTTGGTGAGCACATGTTTACTTCAGAAACACCTGATGAAAAAATTTTTGCAGTAAAACCAATGAACTGTCCAGGCTGTGTTCAAGTTTTTAATCAAGGTTTAAAAAGTTATAGAGATTTACCATTAAAACTATCTGAATTTGGAAAAGTACACAGGTATGAACCATCTGGTGCATTGCATGGATTATTAAGAGTAAGAGCTTTTACCCAAGACGATGCTCATATTTTTTGCACAGAAGACCAAATAACCCAAGAGTCATTAAATGTTACTAATTTAATTTTAAAAATTTATAAGGCTCTTGGTTTTGAAAATGTAATATTAAAGTATTCAGACAGACCTGAAAAAAGAGTAGGCGATGATAGTGTTTGGGATAAATCTGAAGCTGCTCTTCTATCAGCAATTAAAAAATCTCAATTGGAATATTCAATTAATAAAGGAGAGGGTGCTTTTTATGGGCCTAAAATTGAATTTGTGCTGAGAGATGCTATCGGTCGTGATTGGCAATGCGGTACACTTCAAGTTGATTTAAATTTACCTAATAGATTGGGCGCAACGTTTGTAGATAAGGATGGAACAAAAAAAGTTCCTGTTATGTTACATAGAGCTTTATTTGGTTCTTTGGAGAGGTTCATAGGAATTTTGATAGAAAACTACGCTGGAAAATTGCCTTTTTGGCTATCACCGGCACAAGCAGTGGTGTGCCCAATTGCAGAAGAGAATAATAATTATGTAAAAAAGTTATTTGAAGATTTATTTAAAGAAGGTATAAAATGCGAAGTGGATCTAAGAAATGAGAAGATTAATTATAAGATAAGAGAGCATTCGCTTGCTAAAGTACCATATATTATTGTTTGTGGAAAGAAAGAGGTTGCAGAAAATACTGTGACTGTTAGAAAACTTGGATCTGAAAAACAAGAAACAATCAAAAGAGAAGAATTAATTAAAAATATGCTTAAAGCAAACAAGTTGCCTTTAAACTAAGTGTCCAACTTTAAACCAAATTATTTTCAAAGAAGAAGTAAACCTAAAGGGCCTAAAGCCAATGAGAGAATTAGAGCTTTAGATGTTCAAGTTATAGGAAGTGACGGAGGTAATCTTGGTGCTATGCCTTTAAACAAAGCAATAGAGCTAGCTAAACAAGAAGGGCTGGATCTAATAGAAATATCTCCAAACGCAAATCCTCCTGTCTGTAAAATTATGGATATGGGTAAGTATAAATATGACTTACAAAAAAAAGCTAACTTGGCTAAGAAAAAACAAAAAATTGTTTCTCTTAAAGAAATAAAACTAAGACCTGGTACAGAGGCTCATGATTATAATTTTAAAATTAAAAATGCGAAAAAATTTATTACTAAAGGAGATAAAGTAAAGTTTACTGTAAAATTTAGAGGAAGAGAAATGCAACACACAGATCTAGGAAAAGATTTGATGAATAGAATTATTGAGGAGACAAAAGATATTGCAAAGATTGAAAGCAAGCCTAAATTTGAAGGCAGACAAATGGTAATGATCATCCAACCCATTTAAATCAAAGATAATATCGTCTTGTAAAGATTAATTATTGCCTATATAAGACCAAAATATTTATGCCAAAATTAAAAACTAAAAGCTCAGCAAAAAAAAGATTTCGATTTACAGCTTCTGGAAAAATAAAGATGCCCCAAGCTGGGAAACGACATGGAATGATCAAAAGAACAAATTCACAAATAAGAAAACAAAGAGGCACTACGATAATGACAAAACAAGATACAAAAATTGTAAAATCGTATATGCCATATAATTTAAGAGGATAATATGGCTAGAACAAAACGAGGTGTTGTTAGTAGAGCAAAACATAAAAAAGTTTTAAAATCTGTTAAAGGTCAATACGGAAGAAGGAAGAACACTATTCGTATAGCTCGTCAAGCAATGGAAAAAGCTATGCAATATGCTTATAGAGATAGAAAAGCAAAAAAAAGAGAGTTTAGGTCTTTATGGATTCAAAGAATTAATGCAGGAGTGAGAATGGAAGGTCTAACATATGCAAAATTTATTAACGGTTTAGCTAAATCCAAGATTAAGTTAGACAGAAAAGTGTTAGCAGAATTGGCCTATAACAATCCAGAAGTCTTTAAATCCATAGTAAAAAAGGTTCAATCTTCTCTTAACTAATAAGAGTCTTTGATTTAATCTCAACTTAATATAAAAAATCGTTATACCTAATGAGTGATTTAGATAAAATAAATTCTATTTTTAACGCTAAGATAGATTCAATAAAATCAAAAGATGAATTACAGAACTTAAAAACAGAATTTTTCGGAAAAAATGGTCAAATTACATCTCAGTTTAAAAATTTAGGGTCTTTACCAGCTGAAGAAAAAAAAGAATTCGCCTCAAGTTTAAATAAATTAAAAGTCAGTTTGACTAACCAAATTGAAGCAAAAAATTTAGAAGTAGAAACACAAGAAATTAATGAAAAATTAAAAAATGAAAAAATTGATGTAACTTTACCTATAAGATCTTACAGACAAGGAAAAATTCATCCTGTATCCCAAGTTATAGATGAAATTTCATCAATATTTTCGGAAATTGGATTTTCTGTTGCTGAAGGTCCTGATGTAGAAACAGAGTATAATAATTTTACTGCTCTTAATACACCCGAAGATCATCCAGCAAGAGATATGCATGACACTTTTTATTTAGATAAAAATAAAAAACTTTTACTTAGGACTCATACTTCTCCAGTACAAATTAGGAGTATGTTAAATGAAAAACCACCTTTTAAGATTATAGTACCCGGACGAACTTATCGATCTGATAGCGATCAAACTCACGCTCCTATGTTTCATCAACTGGAAGGCCTACATATAGATAAGAATATAACTATGGGGCATTTAAAAGGATGTTTAGATTATTTCATAAAAGAGTTTTTCGAACTCAAAAATGTTAAGATGAGATTTAGACCAAGCCACTTCCCATTTACCGAACCTTCAGCTGAAGTCGATATTGGTTATAGTTTAGAAAATGGAAAAATAGTTATTGGAGAAGGTGATAAATGGTTAGAAGTTTTGGGATGTGGGATGGTACATCCTAACGTTCTTAAAAATGTCAAAGTCGATACAAAAAAATATCAAGGTTATGCTTTTGGAATTGGAATAGATAGACTTGCAATGTTAAAATATGGAATTAATGATCTAAGGGCTTTTTTTGAAACTGACTATAGATGGATAAGCCACTTCGGCTTTGATCCTTTGGATGTACCAACTAATTACAGAGGTTTAAGCAAATGATCATTACAATTCCTTGGCTTAAAGAACATTTACAAACCAAAGCAAATGAAACTAAGATAATAGATCAGTTAACTAATATCGGGCTTGAAGTTGAAAATGTTATAGAAAATTCAGGAGAATTAAGTGATTTTAAAATTGCAAAAATTTTAAAAGCAGAAAAACACCCTAATGCTGATAAATTAAAAGTCTGCGATGTAAGCTTAGGAGACAATAAGATTGTAAAAGTAGTTTGTGGAGCGTCAAATGCCAGAGATGGGTTGACAACAATCTACGCTCCTCCAGGAGCAACTATTCCGAAGACAAAGTTCAAATTAAAAATTGCTAAAATTAGAGGAGTGGAGTCTAGAGGAATGCTTTGTTCAGAAAATGAATTAAACTTATCAGGAGAAAGCGCTGGTATCATAGAATTACAGAACAAAGAAAAAGAAATTGGCAAGAGTTACTTTAAAACTAAATCAGAAAAAGTATTAGATATATCAATTACACCAAATAGAGCTGACTGTCTTGGTGTAAGAGGGATAGCAAGAGATCTTGCATCCTCTGGACTGGGAAACCTTTTAAAATTAAAGAAAAAAAAACTAAAACAAGCTTTAAAACAGCCTATTAAAGTAACAATTTCTAAGGAAAAAAATCAAGGATGTTTATCTTTTGGAAGCTGCTACATAACGAATATTACAAATAAAGAAAGCCCCACATGGTTAAAAAATAAAATTTTAGCTATAGGTTTGAAACCTATTTCTGCAGTTGTTGATATTACAAATTATGTGATGTTTGATCTAAATCGACCCTTACACTCGTATGATGCCGGCAAAATAGATAAAGAAATAATTGTAAGAAACTCTCTAGAAGGTGAAGAATTTGAGGGACTAGATAATGAAAAATATAAACTTAAGAAAGGAATGTGTGTAATTACTGATAAAAGCAGCATTCTTGGACTTGGAGGAGTTATTGGAGGAACAAAAACATCAACTGAATTTGATACAAAAAATATACTATTAGAGTCAGCCTATTTTTTACCCTCATCTATTAGAAAAACAGCTCGGGAACTAAACATCAACACTGATGCAAAATATAGATTTGAAAGAGGAATAGATCCTAATTCCATTAAAGAAGGCTTAGAAATAGCTGCAGGCTTAATAATTAAGATTTGTGGAGGAGAAGTAAGTAAATTTGTTATAACTGGCCAAGTTTCTCAAAAAAATAAAACAATAGATTTCAGTCTTGAAAAATTTAAAACCTTAATTGGTATACCAATTTTAAACTCCGAGGCTGAAAAAATTTTATCATCTTTAGGATTTAAAGTAAAAAAAACAAAAAAAATTTTAAAAGTTGAAATTCCTTCCTGGAGACCTGATATATTGGAGGATGTTGATTTAGTAGAAGAGTTAATAAGGATTAAAGGGTTTGAAAAAATTCATGTAATTGAACCTGAAAAAGGAAGAAAAAAAGAAACTTTAAACTTTAAACAGAAACTGTTTCATCTTTCTCAAAGAGCTTTAGCCTCAAAAGGTTATATGGAAACAGTTACATGGTCATTTACAGACTCAAATATTGATAAACAATTTTCAAAGGGTGAAAAAGAAATAAATATTTACAACCCCATCTCTTCAGATCTAGATGTCTTAAGGAGATCAATATTTTCAAATCTTTCTATTCATTTGAAAAAAAATCAAGACAGGGGGTATAGTGATTTATCTTTCTTTGAAATAGGACCAACATTTTTTGGGAAAAATCCAGGCGAACAACAAATAGTTGTTGGTGGAATAATATCTGGTCAAGTCAACAGAAGAAGTTGGTCTGATAAAGAGAGAAATATCGATATTTTTGATGTTAAAAGCGATGTAGTTAGAACACTTGTTGAATTAGGTATAGATGAAAAAAACCTTTTTATAAGTGATTCAACAAAAAGCAGTTATCATCCAGGTAGATCAGGATCTATAAATTTAAAATCAGATAAAGGACCTCATCTAGCACTTTTTGGAGAATTACATCCTGCCATATTAAAAAAGATGAATTTTAAAGATCAAAATATATTTGGATTTGAAATTTTTTTAAAAAATATACCTGAACCTAATAAAAAAGCTAGACAGACAAAAGTTAATTATTCAGTTTCAGACTTTCAAAAGTCAGAAAGAGATTTTGCATTTGTGATTGATAAATCTTTTAAAGTTGGTTTACTTGAGAAATTAATTAAAGAAGTGGATGAAAATATTATTCAAAAAGTAGTTACTTTTGATATTTTTGAAGGGGAAAGCATTCCTAAAGATAAAAAATCAGTAGCTATCAATGTAACCCTTCAAGCTTCTGATAAAACTTTAAGTGAAGAAGATTTAGATCAAGTAAGTCAAAAAATAATCGAAGTTGTTAAAGAAAAAACTGGTGCAACAATCAGGTCCTAATGTCAGACATAAATAGAATTCGTAATTTTTCAATAATTGCGCATATAGACCACGGAAAATCTACCATAGCTGATCGAATTATACATAAATGTGGAGGATTAACTGAACGAGAAATGAAAACTCAGGTCCTAGACTCCATGGATATTGAAAGAGAAAGAGGAATTACTATCAAAGCACAAACGGTAAAGCTCAATTATAAAGCTAAAGATGGAAAAGATTATATTTTAAATATTATAGATACACCAGGGCATGTAGATTTTGGCTACGAAGTAAGTCGATCTCTTTCTGCCTGCGAAGGCTCATTATTAATAGTAGATAGCACTCAAGGAGTTGAGGCACAGACACTTGCAAATGTTTATCAAGCTTTAGAAATTAATCATGAAGTTATACCAGTTCTAAATAAAATAGATTTACCAGCATCAGATATAGATAAAACAAAAAAAGAAATTGAAGATGTGGTGGGCATTGAAACATCAAATGCAATTAAGTGTTCAGGAAAAACCGGTGAAGGAATAGAAGATATTTTAGAAGCGATTATAAAAAATTTACCATCTCCAAAGGGAGCACAAGAAGAAAAATTAAAATCTTTATTAGTCGATAGCTGGTATGACAGTTATCTTGGTGTTGTTATTTTAGTAAGAGTAATAAACGGGAAAATTAAAAAGAATATGAAAATTAAATTAATGTCCAATGGCCAGGAACACATTGTTGAAAAAGTTGGTATATTTACACCAAAGCCTAAAGACATAGAAGAATTAAATTCAGGTGAAATAGGTTTTATAATTACTGGAATTAAATCTTTATCCGAAACGAAAGTTGGGGATACAATTTGCGATTCTTCAAATCCTATCGAAACACCGTTGCCAGGATTTAAACCAAGTAAACCAGTCGTTTTTTGTGGCTTGTTTCCTGTAGACAGCTCAGAATATCAAAAATTAAAGGATGGGTTAGGCAAACTTAAACTAAATGACTCTAGTTTTTCTTATGAAGCAGAGTCGTCTAGTGCTTTAGGATTAGGTTTTAGATGCGGTTTCCTTGGATTGTTGCACTTAGAAATTATAACAGAGAGACTAGAACGGGAGTTTGACGTCAATTTGATTACAACAACGCCTGGAGTAATTTATAAGGTTCATCAAGTTAAAGGTGGAGTTATGAATTTACAAAACCCTTCAAGCATGCCTGATCCCACTCAAATTATAAAAATCGAAGAACCTTGGATTAAAGCTACTGTTATAACTCCCGATGAGTATTTAGGATCAATTATAAAAATTTGCCAAGAAAAAAGAGGAATTCAAACAAATTTAAGTTATTCTGGAAATCGAGCGGTGTTATCTTACGATTTACCACTTAATGAAATAGTATTTGATTTTAACGATAGATTAAAATCTGTTTCAAGTGGATATGCCAGTTTTGATTACGAGATTACGGGTCATAAAGAGGGTGATTTGGTAAAACTAGGAATATTAGTAAATTCTGAACCTGTAGATGCCTTGGCAATGATTATCCACAAAGATTTTGCTCAAACAACTGGAAGACAAGTTTGTGAAAAATTAAAAGACTTAATACCAAGGCATAATTTTATGATTCCAATTCAAGCTGCAATTGGTGGAAAAATTGTTGCTAGAGAATCAATCAAAGGATTTTCAAAGGATGTTTTAACTAAAATACACGGAGGGGGAGCTACTGATAGAAAGAAAAAATTATTAAAAAAGCAAAAAAGAGGAAAAGCAAGATCTAAGCAATTTGGAAAAGTTGAAATTCCCCAAGAAGCTTTCATAGGAGTTTTAAAAATCAACAAAGAGACTTAATGAAAAAAATTTTTATTATTTCTAATGAGAGTATTTATAATGCAGATAATAAATTTTATTGTGATAATCTAGATTTGAAATCAACCCCAGAGGGTTTGAATAAAAAATTTGAAGTAAATTTATTTGGCAGAATTTCATCTAAACACAGGACTCATGAAATTAAAATCAAAAAGATCAGACTATTTAACAATATTTTTTCATATTTATCAGCGATAATTAATTCGTCTAAAAATAAAGACTCAAAATACTTAATAATTTCAATTTCACCCTATACTTTTTTAATAAGCTTATTAATCAAAATGCTAGGTAGAACTCCTATAGTTTATTTGAGAAGTGACGGCTACGGCGAGTACAAAGCTATTTTGGGAAAACTAGGGCCTTTAATTTATCATTTAATGTTTTCTATCGTCTCATCTATATCAAATTTAATTAGTTGCAGAAAATACATTCTTAAAAATAAACTAGGTAAGGTTGTTAATCCATCTCAACTAGATTCGACATGGTTTAAACAACAAAAAAAAAAAGAGATTAAAATATTTAAATTATTATATGTAGGAAGAATTAGAATTGAAAAAGGAATTTTCTCATTAGCAAATTTGATAAAAAACAAAAGAGATATTTCTTTAACTATAGTAGGAGCAGAAAAAAAAACGACATACAATATCAATCAAAGTAATATAAAAATTAAACAAAATGAAAATAATAAAATTAAATTGATAAAGCTATATGACGACCATAATATCTTTGTTTTACCCTCTTTCACCGAAGGGTACCCCATGGTGCTATTAGAAGCATTAGCACGTAGGAGACCTGTAGTTATTTTTGAGGAGATACGACACGTTATTGGTGAAAAAAAAGGAATTTTTGTATCAAAAAGAAACTTTTCAAGTTTTTTGGGGACACTTAATCAAATTAAAAAAAATTATAAAAAAATTCAAAATGATATGAAAAAAAATAAACTTCCAACTAATAAAGAATTTATTGAAAAATTTATTAAATCAATTAATGAATTTAAATAGGAGAGGTGGCCGAGTGGTTGAAGGCGCACGCTTGGAAAGCGTGTAAACGGGAAACCGTTTCGAGGGTTCGAATCCCTCTCTCTCCGCCATTTTTTTTAGATCTTGCACAATTTATAATTTGCACTAATCTTAGCTACACTAAATATGAAAATAATAACTTTTCTATCCACATACAACCTACAAGAGTCTTAAATTTTTTAAGCGAATCTAATAATATCAACTTAAGGGCAGTGGAGGGAGACTGAAGCTGCCTTTGCCTTTACAGCCTTTTAATTCCTATTACTTTTAATTTAGCACTTTTCTCTATCCTTTTAATTGTTTGATCAATTTCCATGATTACTGTTTTTTTCATTGGCCCGTAAGCATGAATAAGTTTTTTGTTTGAAATAGCCAATGCAACATGACCCTTCCAATAGATGATATCATTTTTCTTAATATTTTTTAATTTTATATTTCCTCTGAAATATTTGACCTGATCTTTGGCGTCTCTTGGACAAAATCTATTATTAAAATTTAGAAATATTTGTATTAAAGCAGAGCAATCTATACCTTTAAAAGTCTTTCCTCCCCATACATATTTAATATTTTTAAAAATATTTATCTTTTTAAAAGGATTTTTTTCTTTATAGGATATAGGTTTAACATCTTCTTTATTTATCCATCCTTTTGAAAATCTAAAGAATTTAGATTTACTGTTTATAACCCTAATTTTTGAGCCAAATGATATTTCGTTTATTTTTTTTTGTTTGTTGCAAAATTTGTAAACTTTTGCTTTTAAGACATTAATTTTATGAGTTGGTTTTAAAAAGTTTGAAAAATTCTTATTTCTTATATAACCCTTGTATCCGTCTTCTTTAATCTTTACTTTAAGCCATTTTTTAGCTTTATTAGAAATTGCAAAGCTATCTCCATAAATCATCTGGGTCACAACTTCAGATTTTGTAGAGGGTTTTTTATGAAGGTTTGTTATAGGATAAATATTGGTAAAATATTTAGTCATTAAGCTTTAATTTATTTCTAATCATATAAAGAAATATTAGTGACGGAATGACCATTATTGCCGTAATTATAAAAAAGATACCCCAATCTCCGTTTAACCAATCGACTAATGCACCTGATGATGCTGCTAAGGTAGTTCTGCCAGCGGTTCCGATAGAGGCAAGAAGCGCATATTGAGTAGCAGTATAAGTTCTATCAACTAACATTGAAATAAATGCAACAAAAGCAACTGTTGCAAACGCTGCAGCCATATCATCAAAAATTACAGCAATTGCAAAAAGTAATTCAGATTTTCCTGACCAAGCTAGTAAAGAAAATAATAAGTTAGTGGAGGCCATCAGTATACCTGAAACAAACATAGCTTTAATAACGCCAGAACGAATTGCAAATAAACCTCCTAGTAAAGTAAATATTACTGTAGTTATCCAACCTAATCCTTTTGAATAAAGAGCAATATCTGATTTAGTGAAACCAATTTCTTTATAAAATATTACAGACATTCTACCTAAAAATGCCTCTCCAATTTTAAAAAGAAAGACAAATCCTAAAATAGCTAGAGCGATGTTAAAGCCATTTTTTTTGAAAAAACTCATTACAGGACCAGCAACTGTTCCCGTGATCCAGGCTAAAGTTTTCGATGCAAAATTAGAGGAGCCTAATTTATTTTCAATTAATTTGTCTGTTTCGTCTTGTGATTTTTTTCTTTCATTTGGCTGAGGCTCATGCACAAACATTAACCCAATGTTACATGCTATAATTACAATACCTAAAACTAAGAAAGTAATTTGCCAATAATTTTGAAATCCTGCCATTTCAAAAAATTCTGCTACATTTAATGCTATAACCCCACCTAATTTGTAGCCTGTCCACCAACCAACAACCGCCATCGCAGCACCAGCTTGCATAGATTTTCCTTCATGCTCTCCTATTTGTTCAATTCTAAGAGCATCAACAGTTATGTCTTGTGTGGCTGAGGCAATAGCAATTATTAAGCCTATACTTATTACTAAAGCTAAATTAGCCGTTGGATTTACCAAGCTCCAACAAACTAAACTAAATAAGATTACAGTCTGCATTGCAACAATCCAACCACGCCTATGACCAATCTTTTTAGTTAACCAAGGTATTCTAATTCTATCAATTATTGGTGCCCATAAATAATTAAAAGCGTAAACCGCGAATATAAGTCCTGCCCAACCAATTGTACTTCTGCTTAAACCATCTTCTTTGAGCCATAGACTTAAACTACTCCCTATTAACACCCAAGGAAATCCACTGATAGCACCAAGTAATAAAATTCTAATCATTCTTCTATCAAAATAAACTGAGAAGGTTTCTGATAATGTTTGTTTTTTATATATTTCCATAATCAACTTTTTTAGTTTCTCCAAAAAGAGGGTAAAAACAATACTAAAACTGCAAATAATTCTAATCTTCCAAGTAGCATACCAAACGATAGTATCCATTTTGATAGGTCAGGTATAGCTTTATAGTTTCCATCAGGACCAATCATTTCACCTAACCCAGGCCCTACGTTTGATATTGCGCTCGCAGCACCAGATATAGCTGTTAAAAAATCTAATCCAGAAATAGATAAAAGCATAGCTATAATTAAAAAAATAAATAAAAATGAAAAAATAAATATAATGACTGAATTAATAAAATTATCTGATATTTTTTGATTATTATATTTAGATATTATTATACTATTAGGATATATTAACTTTTTAATTTGATTGTTTAAAAAAATAAATAACATTTGTAATCTAAAAATTTTAATACCGCATGCTGTAGAGCCCGCACAACCACCTACGAACATTAAAAATAAGAAAAATATTAATGAGAACTTTCCCCAAAGTCCAAAATCATCGGTAACATATCCTGTTCCAGACAAAATTGAAATTACATTGAAAGAAGATATTCTAATTTTATCTAAGACACTACTTTCATTGCCAATAAATAATAAGTATAAAAACATGATTAGTACCGATATTAAAATTAGCTTTATCAATCCTTTAATTTGGACATCTTGAAAAAAAACCTTTTTATTTCCTTGAGCAAATTTTAAATAAGAAATGAAAGGTATGCTTCCTAATATTATAAATATACATGCAATTATTTCTATATTTGAATTTTTAAAGAAACCAATAGAGTCGTTATGAGTTGAAAATCCACCCGTGGCTATAGTTGTCATAGCGTGTGAGACGCTATCAAAAATTGACATCCCAAAAAGCCAATAAAAAAATCCACACAGAAATGTTAAGATTAAATATGTCGAAATAATTATAGTCGCCACTTCGATCGTCCTAGGTAAAATTTTTTCTGTGCTATCTGGCCCTTCCATTTTAAATAATTGCATTCCACCAACCTTCAAAAGAGGTAAAATTGTAATTGCCATTACGACTATACCTATTCCACCCAACCATTGCATAATGGCTCTCCATAACAAAATACTCTTTGGGCTTTCATCTAGATTAGTTATAATTGTTGCTCCAGTTGTAGTAATCCCTGACATACTTTCAAAAAAAGCTTCACTAAATGTAAATTCTTTAGGAGATAAAATAAAAGGTAAACTTCCAAAAATAGCAACCATAAACCATGCTAAAGTAGAAAATAAAAAAGTTTGTCTTAAACTTAATCTAAATTCTCTCTCTAAATTAGCCAAGATAAATAACACACCAATAAAAATTGTTACAAATGAGGATGAAACAAAGCTGTGACTGTTTTCACTATATATTAGTTGCATAGAATATGGAATTAACATTGAAAATCCAAGCACAACAAGGAGTACCCCAATCATGAAAAAGACAGTTTTGTTTGTGGCCATAGTGTTTGAGATTATTTAAATAGTAATAAAATTCAACTTAATATCTTGTAATTATACCTGTATTTTATACATAAAATTTAATAAACCTTATTTATGCTTGATAAGAACTTAATTCAATCTACTTCTTCTTGGCCTTTCGTAGAAATTAGAAAACTTTTAAAAGATAGAAAAGAAATTATTAACAAAAAAAATAAAATTACTTTTCAAACTGGTTACGGTCCTAGCGGACTACCTCATATAGGTACTTTTGGTGAAGTAGCTAGAACTACTATGATGATAAACGCTTTAAATCATATTCAAAAGATTGATCATGAATTAATAACATTTTCTGATGATATGGATGGATTAAGAAAAGTTCCAGATAATATACCAAATGAAAAAATACTTAGAGAAAATTTAGGCAAACCACTCACCAACATCCCAGATCCATTTAAAAAATTTAAAAGTTTTGGTGAACATAATAATGAAATGCTTAAAGAATTTTTAAATAAATTTAATTTTAAATTTATTTTTAAAAGTTCAACTGAAAATTACAAAAAAGGAATTTTTAATAATTCATTAATGAGAGTTATTGAAAAATATGAAGAGGTTATGAATATAATATTACCTACTCTAAGAGAAGAAAGAAGAAAAACCTATTGTCCTTTTTTACCTTTATGTCCTAAAACAGGAAAAGTTCTTGAAATCCCTTTAGTGGAAATGGATAATAAAACAGGAAAAGTAGTATTTAATAATAGTGGAGAAAAAATTAGTACAAGCATTTTAGATGGTAATTGTAAACTACAATGGAAAGTAGACTGGGCGATGCGTTGGTTTACATTCGATGTTGACTTTGAGATGTATGGCAAAGATTTGACTGAAAGTGCAATATTATCAAGTAAAATTTGTAGAACATTGGGTAAAAATCCTCCAAATGGTTTTGCCTATGAATTATTTTTGGATGAAAAGGGAGAAAAAATTTCCAAATCAAAAGGCAATGGAATTTCCATTGAACAATGGCTTAGATATGCCTCACCAGAAAGTTTGTCTATGTATATGTATCCAAATCCAAAGAGAGCAAAAAAACTCTATTCAGAGGTAGTACCAAAAACAGTTGATGAATATTTGATAAATATTGAGAAGTTTTCGGGCCAAAAAGAGAAAGATAAAATTTTAAATCCAGTTTGGCATGTACATGACGGCATTCCCCCAGATGAAAAAATAGTTATGCCTTTTTCAATGTTGTTAAATTTAGTTGGATCAAGCAATGCAGATAATAAAACCATTCTCTGGAAATTTATAAATAGATTTCATAAAGAAATAAAGCCTCATGATTATCCCATTCTTGATGGACTTACCGAATATGCGATAAATTATTTTAAAGACAAGGTTGAGCCAAATAAAAAATTTAAGACACCTAATCCTGAAGAAAAAAAAGCTTTAGAAAATTTAGCTCTTAAATTAAATCAAATTGATAAATCATTGAAACCTGAAGAAATCCAAACTTTTGTTTATACTGTTGGTAAAGAAAATGGATATGATAAAAACTTAAGAGATTGGTTCAAGTTAATTTATGAGGTGGTTTTTGGTGAGGAAAATGGGCCAAGAATGGGCTTTTTTATAAGTTTTTTTGGACTTAAAGAAACAATTGAATTAATAAATAGTAAAATAAAATAATTAATGTTCTCTATAATAAGACCTTATATATTTTCTTTAGATCCCGAAGCGGCACATGATTTAGCAATTAAATCTTTAAAAGCAAACATCTTACCTAAAAGCCTTTTTACTGTTGAAGATGAAGAACTTCTTGAAACACATTTATTTAATCAAAAAATACCGAACCCAATTGGATTAGCAGCTGGCTTTGACAAAAGTGCTGAGGTTTATAATTCTCTTTTTAAATTTGGATTTGGATTCATAGAAGTTGGAACTGTGACACCTAAAAGGCAATTAGGTAATCCAAAACCAAGAATTTTTAGACTAGAAAAAGATCAAGCTTTAATTAATCGTCTTGGATTTAATAACCATGGGTCTGAAATAGTATCAAAGAGAATTTCAAATGATCTTCCCAGTGGTTTTTTAGGTATTAACATTGGTCCTAATAAAGACACTAAAAATAAAGAAGAAGATTATTACGTATGTCTTTCTAAACTTTTTATGTACGCTGGATATATAACAATTAATATTTCATCACCTAACACTGAAGGATTAAGAAATTTTCACGATCGAGAGGAATTGGAAAAATTACTAACCGGATTAAATAAAATAAAAAAAAATAAAAAAATTAATAAACCGATTGGGATCAAGCTATCACCAGACATTAATCATAAAGATATTAGCGTAATAGTGGAACTGGTTAATAAATATGAAATTCAGGGCGTCATTGTCTCTAATACTACAGATAAAAATCGAGAAAATCTGTCTGATTTTAAAAAGAGCGAATTAGGTGGATTGTCTGGACAACCTCTTAAAGATATTTCTACAAATTTAATAAAAAAATTTTACAAAGAAACTAAGGGAAAGATAAAAATTATTGGTGTAGGCGGAGTAGATTCTGGCCAAAGTGCATTTGAAAAGATATCAGCAGGCGCCAATGCAATTCAATTATATACAGGAATGGTATATAAAGGCCCAGGAATAGTAAAAAATATAAAAAAAGAGTTAATTTCAATTTTAAAAAATGAAAATTTAAAAAACATAAGCCAAGCAGTTGGAATTAATGCTTGACCCCTTTACCAACTAGAATTATATAGCTGTAGGAAAAATTATGTCTAAAAGATGCGAATTAACAGGAAAATCACCTCTAAAAGGTCATAACGTCAGTCACGCAAAAAACAAGACTAAAAGGAGATTCTTACCTAACCTTAAGAAGGTAATCTTTAAAAGCGATATTCTCAAAAAGAACATAAAGTTAAATGTAACTAACGCCGCTTTAAGAACTGTTGATTTTAAGGGTGGTCTAGACAAATATCTTTTATCAGCGAAAAATTCAAAGCTATCCAGAAAAGTAAAAAAAATTAAGGCTTTTATTTCTTCCAAGGCGTAGATGAGTCTGTTCTACAAATTAGCTATATTAATGGGATTAGTGGTAGTGCTCTCAAACTACTTAGTTCAATTTCCTATTCAATATTTTGGTTTAAGCGAGATTTTAACTTATGGTGCTTTTAGTTACCCTGTTACTTTTCTTATTACTGACTTAGCAAATAGAGCTTATGGAAAACTTGTAGCTAGAAAAATAGTATATGTAGGTTTTTTTGTAGGTATTTGTTTGACTTTATTAGTTTCTACAAATTTTTCTGACCTAATATCTGTAAGAATAGCCATCGGATCAGGAGTTGCCTTTTTCATAGCTCAAAACTTAGATGTAGGAATTTTTGATATATTTCGTAAAAAAGCTTGGTATGTAGCACCTCTTACATCTTCTGTTTTTGGATCAATAGTTGATACTTTTTTATTTTTTTCAATTTCTTTTTATGCTACCGGCGTGCCATGGGTATCTTTAGCTGCTGGGGATTTACTCGTTAAGTTATTTATTGCTCTATCGATGTTAATTCCTTTTAGATTATTGTTGTCAAGTATTAGCGATATATCAGACAAGAGATTAAAAAATAAACTAATGTAGGACTTTTTTATCCTTTTCAACAAAAAGGTCAGTTAGTTGATTAATCATCACATCACCTAAGTCTTGTACATCTGTAATTTTAATAGCTTGTTTATAGTATCTTGTTACATCATGACCAATACCAATAGCCAATAATTCGATATCAGTTTTATTCTCAATCCACTTAACAACATTTTTTAAATTAGTTTCTAAATAATCACTTGAATTGGTTGATAAAGTGGAGTCATCAACTGGAGCTCCATCTGAAATTACCATTAATATTTTTCTCTCTTCTTTTCTCTTAGACATTTTATTATGTGCCCATTTTAAAGCTTCCCCATCGATATTTTCTTTTAATAAACCTTCTTTTAACATTAAACCCATATTATTTTTTCCTTGTCTCCAAGGCATATCTGCTGATTTATAAATAATATGTCTTAGGTCATTCAATCTTCCAGGTAAATTTGGTTTGTCATTTTTCATCCATTTTTCTCTAGATGAACCACCTTTCCAATGTTTAGTTGTAAAACCTAAAATTTCTACTTTGACAGAGCAGCGTTCTAATGTTCTTGCAAGAATGTCAGCACATATTGCAGCTACTGAAATGGGTTTTCCCCTCATGGAGCCAGAGTTGTCAATCAAAATTGTAACTAAAGTATCCTTGAATTCGATATCTTTTTCTTTTTTAAACGATAATGAATTTAAAGGATCCATAATTATCCGCGGTAATTTTGAAGTATCTAATAAACCTTCTTCTAAATCAAAATTCCAAGATCTATTTTGTTTTGCTAAAAGCTTTCTTTGTAGTTTATTTGCTAATTTAGAAATAAAATTTTTAAGTTGTAATAGCTGTTGATCTAAATTTTTTCTTAACCGATTTAACTCTTCTTCATTTTCTAGATCTTCTGCTTTGATTACCTCATCAAATTTTTCTGTATATGCTTTATATTTAAGATCACCTAAATTTTTTTTTATATTTCTTTGAATATCTGATTTAGATTTATCTTCTATTTCAATTTCTTGCCCGTCTTGGTCCGACTCACTTGTTTGATTTTCTAAGTCTGGAACCCCAGAGTCTATAGACATTTCTTGTTCTTCCTGTTCTTTTTCCCTCGTTTTTTGTTCTTGATTCTTTTGATCCTTTTGATTTTCTTCTTTGTTTTCTTGATTGTTTTCCTCTTCTTCCAGATTCTCATCAAGATTCATATTTGAAATTAGATCTGCAATTAGAGAGTTATATTCGTTTTGATCATGAGTTAATTTAGAAAGTTGTTTAATTTTTCCTTTTAATTTTTCATTCAAATCTTTTGTATATGTCTTAAGCTTTTTTTCAAATTCTTTGTTATTCTTTGAATCAAAAAATTTAACCCTCAAATAATTTTCAAAAGACTCCAATATCTTGTCTTCGCTACTTTTCAAATCCAAAGAATTTATTCTTTCTTGATAATATTTTTCAATATTGTTTTTTACCCCTTTAAATTGATCTGAACCTAATTTTTCATATCTAATTTTTTCAGCAATTTTATATAATTTTTTTGAAATATTCCCATCTGGCTCATAAGATTTAAAAATTTTGTTATCACTAAATCTTAATCTTAGAGATTTTGAGTCTGCCAAAGCTCTAATTTGATTATAATTAATTTTATTATTTATTTGTTCTATCTCAGGTAATTTAATGGATGTTTTCTTTGACTGAAGGTTTTGATTACCAAAAGAAACTTCTACATTTTCAGAGTTCGATAAAGATTTAATTGTAGAGCCAATAGCAGTTTTAAAATTTTCTAATATTTCAGACTTTTTTTCCACTTTTTATAGAGTAACATTTATTGAAGACTCTGGCAGGTCTTCACCAAAACATCTTTGATAATATTCAGAAATAATTTTCTTTTCTAAATCATCACATTTATTTAAAAAAGTTACCCTGAAAGCATAACCTTTGTCTTTAAAAATAGTCATATTCTCTGCCCAGTGCAATACAGTTCTTGGGCTCATTACTGTCGAGATATCTCCATTCATAAAACCTTTTCTGGTAAGATCGGCAACTTTAATCATATTGGATAAAATTTCTTTGCCTTCTTTGTTATTAAGTTTTTTATTTTTGGCTAAAATGATTTCTAATTCTTTTTCGAAAGGTAAATAATTGAGTGTAGATACAATATTCCATCTATCCATTTGACCTTGATTTATTTGTTGGGTTCCATGGTACAACCCAGAAGTGTCCCCGAGACCTACAGTATTTGTAGTGGCAAATATTCTAAAAAAATCATGTTGTTCTAAAACTTTATTTTTATCTAACAATGTAAAATTTCCATCACTTTCTAAAACTCTTTGAATTACAAACATTACATCCGGTCTTCCAGCGTCATATTCATCGAAGACTAACGCGACTGGATTCTGAATAGACCAAGGTAAAATTCCCTCTTTAAACTCAGTTATTTGTTTATTATCTTTTAGAACAATTGCATCTTTGCCAATCAAATCAATTCTACTTATATGGCTATCTAAATTTACTCTAACACATGGCCAATTTAATCTAGCAGCAACTTGTTCGATATGAGTTGATTTGCCAGTCCCATGATAACCTTGAATAAGAACTCTTTTATTAAATGAGAAACCAGCTAAAATTGCAAGAGTTGTGTCTTTATCAAATTTGTAATCAGTATCTATTTTAGGGACATATTCATTTTTTTTTGAAAAAGCATCAATTTGCATTTCACTATCAAAACCAAAAGTTTGTTTAACAGATATTTTCATATCTGGCTTTGTGATAAATTGTTCTGTACTCATTTTTTTCCTAAAGTTTTTTTTAGCTGGCTATAAGCTAACGTAATTTTTTTAAGTTTATCTTCAAATTTTTTATTTCCCTGGTTTTTATCAGGATGATATTTTTTCACAAGTTTTTTAAATTTTTTGTGTATTTCTTCCCATTTTACTTGATCATTTAGCTCCATTACCTCTAAAGCATCTTTATCAGTTTGAGAGATCTTTGTTCTTTTAAATTCTTTAAAATTTGAACTTTTAAAAATATTCAATTTATCATCCAAAGCATTGTTCCACAAAATATTAAAGAAATTTTCTGATGAACCAAAGTTTTTGGTTGATTTATGCCATGTTAAATCTGACTTGATAAAAAATTCTATTTCTTGATCATTCATATTTTCAAAATAATTCCAATTTTTATTGAATATCTTAATGTGCTCTAAACACAATAATCTAAATTTTTTACTGTTGTCCCTTTCGATGGGAGCCTTGTATGAACCTATTTCTTTACAATTTTTCCAATCACAGATTGTTTTCATATTAATTTTATTTCTATATAGTAAATTAAATAAAATGGAAAATTATTTTAAAGATATTGAAAAGAAATTAAAAGAAAAAATTAATTTTGAAAAATTAGAAATTATTGATAATTCTCATAAACACAAAGGGCACAAATTTTTTTCTGAGGAGAAATACCACTTACATCTAAAGATAAAATCACTATATCTCAGTTCAATTTCAAGATTAAGCGCTCAAAAGTTAGTCATGAATATTTTAAAGAATGATTTAGAAACCAAAATTCATGCCTTAGAAATTAGTATTGAGTAAGATATTTAGTATATTTTTTTAATTCTATAATTGAAATTTTATGTTTATTAGGCATTGTTGTTTTACCAATCCTCTTTATCAATATGAAATTAATTTTTTCATCATTATTTTTTTTATCGTTTTTCAAATAAGGAATTAGATTACTTATTTCCCTTGAATTTTTATATTTTTTTAAAACGTAATTTAAATTATTTACTTTGTAGATATTTAAAATATCTTTTAAGACTTTTTGACTACAGACTTTTTTAATAACTGAAAGTTTTGTAGCTAAGATCATACCAGCAAGAACTGCCTCACCATGAGTAGTGCTTTTTGAATAATTATTTTTAATTTCTATTGCATGAGCAAAAGTATGGCCAAAATTTAAAATCATCCTTAAATTTTTTTCATTTGCGTCTTTATTAACAAATGATAATTTAATTTTACAACTTTTTTTAATTGCATAAATTAATTTTTCTTTTTGATGCGATAATATATATTTTGAATTTAATTTTAACCAATTAAAAAATTTTTTGTCGTTTATTAAGGCGTGCTTTAATATTTCCGCATATCCACACACCATTTCTTTTTTTTTTAGACTTTTTAAAATAGAGGTGTCACTAATTACTAATTTTGGATGAGAAAAAGAACCAATTAGGTTTTTACCATAATTTGAATTTACCCCTGTCTTTCCTCCAATAGCCGCATCAACTTGAGATAATAAAGTAGTTGGTATACTTATAAAGTTAATACCTCTTTTAAATATACTTGCAACGAATCCAACTAAATCTCCTGTTATTCCTCCTCCCACTCCTATTATTAAATCAGATCTATTAAAATTTTTTGAAAATAAATTGTTTAAGAAAAAATTTACTGATTTTAGAGATTTTGACTTCTCACTTGCATTAAAATTGTAAGAGAATAATTGATATCTGTTTAAATTTTTGTAAATCTCTTTTTTGTATTTTTTTGGAACCTTTTTATCAAAAATTAAAGCTATCTTTTTTGTTTGAGGACAAAGTTTTTTAATTCTACTCTGCAATATCTTCAAAACATTATTTCCAATTATTATAGAATAGCCTTTATTAAGATTTTTAAATTTTATTTCCTGAGTTTTCATATAATTTCGTTATTTCATCTACAATTTCATTTTTATTCATAGAATTACACTTAATTTTAAAATTAGACTCATTATAGATTTTCTTTCTTTCTGAGTAAATTTTTTTAACAGACTTTTCTAACTGGTCTTTATCTAACAAAGGTCTTTTTGTGACATTTTTTAATCTATTCAATAGCGTATCTACCTGTAAATCCAACCAAAAACTAATACAAGTGTCTTTAATTTTTTTTCTAGTTGATGCGTTTATAAATGCTCCTCCTCCTAAAGCTAAAATTAAATTACCTTTTTTTAATTCTTCACAAATAATTTTCTTCTCAACTTTTCTAAAATAGTTTTCGCCTTTGTTTTCAAAAATTTCTTTAATAGTGCTTTTTTCTTTAATTTCGATAAGATGATCAGTGTCAATAAATTTTAGTTTTAGCTTCTTTGCAAGCTTTTTACCGATGGTTGATTTGCCAACGCCCATCATTCCAGTTAATACAAGGTTTTTTTTCAATTATTCTACCAATTTTAAATTTGATTTATCACAAATATGTCTTATTTTTCGAGTTTAAATATATTTTTTTACTATGCAACTTAAATACAATCGACAATCAGGCATTGGTAGTTCAATAGGAAAAATACTAATCAAACTAGTTTTATTCCTAATTGTAATAATAGTTGCTATTTTTCTTATTGAAAAAATAAATTTCCCTAGTCCAAAACAAAATTATAAAATTGATATAACTAATGAAATTAAGCAGCTTAAATAAATATATAGGCCTGTTAATTTTATTAATCTCTTATCAATCTCTTCACTCTGAGGAAGAAATAGATATTTGGAACAAAGACGCAAAAAAAAAATCTACAATAATCAAAACTGAAACCACTTCTAATCAATCAATTAATTCTGAAATATTTAAAAAATCCCAAACTAATAATAAGATCAAAATCGAAGATGAGATATTAGAAAGCTCGGAGAATGTCAAAATTTTTGGAATATATGATCCTGCAGAAAATAATTTTAACTTAAATATGTGGAGCCAAACAGAAGCTGAAAATGTTAGATCGAGCTTTAAAAGAATTAAAAAAATCAAACTTTCAAATACGGCAACAGAATTATTCGAAAATACAATTTTATCATTTGCGTATCCACCTAAGGGAATGAATGAAAAAGAATTTGTCAATTTAAAAATTGACTGGATGATAGAAAATAAAAGAATAGAACTTATTGAAAAATTTTTAAAACAAAATACAACTTTTCCAAATAAAAAAAAACTTATCCAGTATTTAGTTGACGATAATATTGCTAAAGCAGATATAAAAAAAGGCTGCCAAAAAATAAATTTTTTAGACAAAAATATAAAAGACTCCTATTTAGATAAATTTAAAATTTATTGTTTAATTTTCAATAAAAGTAATAATGAAGCACAACTTCAATTGGATATTTTAAGAGAAGAAAATCAATCTGATAATTTTTTTGATGAAAAAATAAATTTTCTTTTAGGTGTAACTAGTAAAACCTCAGAAAAGGTAAAAGAGGATAATTTACTTAATTTTTATCTATCGAGTGTGACCATTAAAGATTTTAAATATGAACCAAAGAAAGATACGGCAAAAATAATATGGGAGTACTTAAATGCTGCTAATCTAATTAAATTAGATGATGCCCAAGATAAAGATAAATTGAGAGGCTTAGAGATTGCTGCTAATCAAGATCAATTTGATAAACAAAAGATATTTGATATTTATTCAAATATTGTTTTTGATTTAAATAGTTTAATTAAAGCTGAGGATATTTATCAAACTTTTGATAATATTGATGCCAGAGCTTTAGTATATCAAAAGTTTTTACTTTCTGACAATGAAGAAAACAAAGTTAAACTATTATTTATACTTAAAGAATTATTTAAAAAAGATAATTTATCTAACATTTTCGTTGAATTTTTAAGTGATAGATTAAAGGAAATCACGCTTGAAGATATTCCAGATTCTTACAAAGAAGTTGTTCAAAAAAATATAATCACAATAGAAGAATTAAAATTGGGAAAAATTAAATTTGATGATAAAATTTTGCATAGATCAAGATTACTGAGATACTTTAACCAAGAAATAGATCAGAAAAAAGCTCAAAAAGATTTTTTAAAAATATATAAAAAGATTAAAAAGAATAAAAAATATTTTTTTTCAGCTAAAGATATTGCCTTAGTAGAGTCCTTAGCTAAAGATGGTTTTGAAATACCTAAAGAATTTAAGTATCAAGAAATTTCAAAAAAATATAATGTACCCTCAAATTTATTAAAGCTAAGAGAAAGTAATGAGTCGGCTTTTTTAACTTTAAAACTAGTGGAGATAATTGGAGAAGACGAAGCACATAATTTAGATCCAGAAACAATTTATTTTATAACACATCTTTTAAATCAAAATAATTTACAAAAAATTAGAAATCAAATTTTAATTTCTGCACTTCCACTAAGAAGTTAATTACAATATAGTTTATAAATGCAAAAAAAAATTTTAATAGAGCCAGATCCTATTTTAAGACAAAAGTGTGAACCTCTAGAAAAAATAGATGGAAATGCAAAAAAACTCATGGATGATATGTTAGAAACTATGTATGCTGCCCCAGGTATTGGTTTAGCAGCAATTCAAATTGGAATTTTGAAAAGATTGGTTGTGATTGATATTTCTAAAGAAAAAGAAAAACGAAAACCAATATTTTTAGTAAATCCAGAAATTATATATAGATCCAAAGAAACTTCGGTTTACGAGGAGGGTTGTTTGTCTCTGCCTGGACAGTTTGCTGAAGTAGAGCGTCCAGCTGAATGTTCTGTTAAGTACATCGACTATTTTGGAAAAGAAAAAGAGTTAAAGGCAAATGGGCTTTTAGCGACTTGTATTCAACATGAAATTGATCATTTGAATGGAATATTATTTATTGATTATCTATCAAAACTTAAAAAAGATATGATCATTAAGAAGCTTATTAAACATAAAAAGGAAATTGAGAGAGTAATAGTCTAAAACTAATGTCACAAAGAATTGTTTTTATGGGAACTCCTGAGTTCTCAGTATCAGCCTTAAAGTCTCTAGTAAATTCTAACCATAAAGTTTTAGCAGTATACTCTCAACCCGCTAATAAAGCTCACAGAGGCCAAAAAATAATTCCATCAAGCGTCGAATTGTTTGCGAAAAAATGTTCTTTGCATTTAAGAACTCCAGTAACCTTGGATAACGATGAAGAGTATGATTTTTTAAAGAGTTTAAAGCCTGATATTGTTATTGTAATAGCTTATGGAAAAATTATACCAAAAAGATTTTTTAATCTGGCAAAATATGGTTTTATAAATGTTCATGCCTCACTTCTTCCAAAATGGAGAGGAGCTGCGCCTATTCAAAGATCAATTATGAATCTAGATAATCAAACTGGAATCAGCATTATGAAAATAGTGGAAGAGCTAGATGCAGGGCCAGTAATGCATCAAGACAAAATTGAGATAAATGAAAAAATAGATACCTTAACTTTATCGAAGGTTTTATCCAAATTAGGAGCTAATTCTATTCTTAATGCCATAAATAAAATAGAAAAAGGTGAGGCAAGATTTAAAGAACAAAATCATAGTGAAGCAACCTATGCAAAAAAAATTTCAAAAGAAGAAGGAAGAATTAATTGGAATCAAAGTGCAAAAAAAGTTTTAGCTAAAATTAATGGTTTAAATCCAAATCCCGGAGCTTGGTTTCAATACAAAAATGAAAGATTTAAGGTATGGAAGGCAGAAATAGTAAATAAAAATAGTGATGCTGGAAAAATATTAGACAATCATCTTACAATTGCTTGTGATGAACAATCGATAAAAATTCTTGAAATTCAAAAAGAAGGAAAAAGTAGACAATTAACAGACCAATTTTTGCTTGGTAACAAAATAAAATATGGCGAGAGTATAATTTAATGTTTACACAGCAAATTATCGTTGAATATCTAGGAACAAATTTTGTTGGATGGCAAATTCAAAAGAATGGTCTCTCAGTTCAAGAAGTGTTGGAAAAAGTTTTAAGCAAGTGTTTAAAAGAAAAAATTAAAGTTATAGGATCAGGGCGAACAGATTCAGGCGTTCATGCTAGTGAGCAATCAGCTCATTTTAAAACAAAACATAAGATAAATGATAAGAATATTTTTATAAATTCTGTTAATTATTTTTTAAGCAAATATTCAGTATCTATTTTAGACATCAAAAAAAGACAAAGCAAATTTCATGCAAGACACAGCGCCAATGAAAGAGTCTATAAATATTTTATTATTAATAGACGCTCATCCCTTGTGTTAGAAAAAAATAAAGCTTGGCATATTAAGAAAAAACTTAATGTAAAAATTATGAAAAAAGGGGCTGATATTTTAAAAGGCACTCACAATTTTTCGACATTCAGAGCTTCGTCTTGTCAAGCGAAGTCTCCAATTAAGACTATGAAAAAGGCTATAATAAAAAAAAACAAAGATAGAATTGTTTTGACTTTTCAATCTAAGTCTTTTTTGCAGCAACAAGTGAGATCAATGGTGGGCTCTTTAAAATACTTAGGGGAAGGGAAGTGGAATTTAAATGATTTTAAAAAAGCATTTTCTTCAAAGAAGAGAGCAAAGTGTGCCCCTCCTGCTCCAGCTCATGGGTTATATTTAACTAAAGTTATTTACTAGCAACTATGCTACAATTTTATTTAAAACAGGCAAAACTTTTTCCCATTTAAACTTTTTGATAGTTTTAAGTGCTCTTTTGGATGCAGATAAACTAAAATTTTTATTTCTTTTTAATTTTAAAATTATTTTAATCATCTCTTTATTATTTTTATAAAAACTTATTTTACTTTCTTTAATTGCATCAAAATTTTCAGCAACTTGTTGACTACAAACACTAGGAATTCCATAAGACATATAGGTCAAGAGTTTTGTTTGAATACCAGTTGCAATTCTTAAATTGGCTATTCCACAAATAGTTTTACTTAAATATGGCTTTAAATTCTTAACTTTATTTAGTATTTTAACATTAGGTTTTCGTTTTAAAAAAAATTTATCAATTTTTGATATTTCACCGATTATATGAAATTCAATATTGGGATATATTTCATTTATAAAAGGCAAGATTTTATTAGCAAACTCAAAACATGCTCTTTTATTTGGAGCGTACTTAATATTTCCAATAAATATTATTTTATAGTTTTTTTGATGAAATCTATATATTTTATTAATATTATTAACCCCAAAGGAAATTTGAGCTAATTTTTTTTTATATTTTTTTTCAACACAGCTCATTTCCTTTTTGGACAGCAGAAGAATTTTAGTAAATTTATTAAAACAAAAATTTTCATATTTCTTTACTAACAAACTTTCGATGTAATAAACTACTCTTATAGGATTAAAAAAAAAATAACGAGCACTTGTTTGTTTGTAGTTTTCTGACATTAAATCTCCCATATCCAGAATACATTTTTTTTTATTATTCTCAGGCATATATTGCGCTGCTCTGAATGATTGAAAAAATATTATGTCATAATTCTGATAATTATTTTGCACATATTCTTTAATTTTGGGAGAAAAGAAATATCCAAGCTGAAGGGGTTTTATTTTTATTAATGAAAAAATGATATAAAAAATTTTAATAAAAAAATTTATTTCTTTAAAACTTTCATAACTTAATTTACTTTCTTTTTTTTGAGAGTCTTTAAAATCTGAACTTATTACTTTGACATAATTATTTCGACTTAAAGAATAAATAAATTTTTTTGCTCTTATGACGTCTCCAGAATACCTTTCTGAAAATGGGTTTCTTGGACAAATAAATAATATTTTTTTCATCTATGCGATTTATAGCTTTTTGATTTTTTGATACGCCATCTTGACTCGGATCTTACAATATATCCCACACAATTTTTTGATCTACATCGGCAAGGAAAATCTTTATAACCTTCATCAAAGCCAAAACCATAGTCATAAGTTAACTCTTCACCTTTTTTTATGTCTCTAATTGCATAAACCCAAATTTTTAAACCTGTTCCTGATACCTCACAATTAGGGTCACAAGAATGATTGATTAATCTAGCAGTGTTATATTTAAAATCTCCATCAAGATCATATTTCTTATTAATATTAAAAAGGTATATTGCTTTCTCGTTATCAAATTTAGAATTTTCTTCTACCTGTTTTTTAGTAACAATTTTACCTTTGTATTCAATTATTTTTGTTCGATCTTTAATATCTTGACTGGCGTACAAACCTTTGTTGTCTATATTTGATTTTTTTATTTTATATAATTTCACTTAAAATACTCTACTAAAATATTCTTATAAATATCCGTAAGCTTTCTAAGATCAGAAATTGAAACACACTCATCTACTTTATGCATTGTTTTATTTACAAGACCAAATTCAAGACATGGAGAAATATTTTTAATAAACCTTGCATCTGAAGTCCCACCAGTTGTTGAAAACTTAGGATTTATTTTAGTAATTTTCTTAACTATTTTTTTAGCCATATAAATAGTTTTTCCTGGCTTAGTTAAAAAAGAGTCACCATTAGCAATATATTCAATTTTAAATTTACATTTATTCTTTTTGCATAAATTTTTTACAATTAGATTAATTTTTTTCTTTAAGGAACCAGCTGTATGAAAATTGTTATATCTAATATTAAATTGAGCCTTAGCTCTAGCAGGAATAACATTGTGAGCTTTATTGTTTACGTAAATCCCAGTGAATTCTAGATTCGAAGGTTGAAAATTTTTGTTACCTTTATCTAATTTTTTTTCTTTGAGTCGTTTGCATACATTAACTAAAGTATTTATTGGATTATTTAAGAGGTGAGGATAGGCAACATGGCCTTGAACTCCAGATATTTCAATTATACCTGTTAAACTTCCTCTTCTACCAATTTTAATCATTTCTCCTAATTTGTTTGGATTTGTTGGCTCACCCACGATACAAAAATTAATTTTCTCTCTCTTTTTTTTTAAATATTTGACTACTTTTTGTGTTCCATTAATAGCGTAACCTTCCTCGTCACCAGTTATTAAAAAGCTTATAGATCCTTTAAATTTTGGTTTATTTTTTATAAATTTACTAACTGCAGATATAAAGCATGCTATCGAACTTTTCATATCATTCGCTCCTCTACCAATTAAATGATTATTTTTAACAATTGGTTTGAATGGGTGTACAGTCCAGTCTTTAATATTTCCTGGTGGAACCACATCTGTATGACCGGCATAACATAGATTTGGCTGTTCGGTTCCTAGCCTAGCATATAAATTTTTAATTGGTTTACTTTTTCTATCTTTAAATTCTAAAATTTTACATTTAAATCCTAAAGATTTTAATTTTTGATTCAAAAAATTTATTGCTCCAGCGTCTTTTGGTGTAACACTAGGAAAACGAATAAGTTCTTTGGCTAATTTTAACTCGTTGATGTTTTTCATTAGTCTCTTAATAAATCGTTAATTGATGTCTTGTTTCTAGTTTTTTCATCAACTTTTTTAACAATTACTGCACAATATAGTGATGGGCCTTCAGGATTTTTTTTATTCGGCATTGAACCTGGCACTACAACAGAATAAGCTGGTACTTTTCCATAAGTTACTTTGCCTGTTTCTCTTTCAACTATTTTAGTTGATGCTCCAATATACACCCCCATGGAAATAACCGCTCCTTCTTCAACAATAACTCCCTCTGCTATTTCTGAACGAGCACCTATGAAACAATTATCCTCGATTATTACTGGTCCGGCTTGTAATGGTTCAAGCACTCCTCCTATTCCAGCGCCTCCTGAGACATGACAATTTTTACCAACCTGTGCACATGAACCCACTGATGCCCATGTATCGATCATTGTTCCTTCGTCAACGTAAGCTCCAAGATTTACAAAACAAGGCATTAAAACAACACCCTTAGCAATAAAAGATCCTTTTCTCACAACACCATTTGGAACATGTCTGTATCCAGCTTTTTTCCAATTATTTTCATCCCAATTGACTGATTTACCAGGGACTTTATCATACCAAGTAGTATAAGGTCCTTTTGACATTACCATTTTATTTACTCTAAAACTTAACAAAATTGCTTTCTTAACCCATTGATTAACACTCCAACTTCCATTTTTTTTTTCTGCAACTCTTAAATTACCTTGGTCAGTAAGTTCTATAGTTTCACTAATGGCATCTAAAATTTTTTTATCGGAATTTTCAGAAACTTGTTGTTTATTCTCAAAAGCTTCATTAATAATCTTTTCAAGTTCATCGCGCTTCATTTATCTCCTTTAAAAAGTTTGCGAGTTTATCAGTTTTATAATTAACAAATTCAGCATCAGAAAATTTTGCTGCCCAAGGCTCATCATTTTTTATCCAAACTGTTTTCATTCCTAATTCATGAGCAGGTTTTAAATTTCTTGCTATATCTTCAAAGAATATACAATATTGTGGCTCAATTTTGTAATTTTCTATTAATTTTTTATAAGGTTCTTTAGAAGGTTTGGGGACGAAGTCCGAATCTCTGATATCGAATATTCCATCAAAAAGCTTATCTATACCAATTCTTTTTGTTACATTTTCAGCATGAGCTCTAGATCCATTTGTAAATATGATTTTTTTTCCATCTAATTTTCTAATTTGATCTTCTAATAATTCATCTTTACTTAAAAAATTAAGATCTACATCGTGTACAAATTCTAAAAATTCATCAGCATCAATTTTATGGTGTTTAATCATACCATTCAAAGTGGTGTTATATTCTTGAAAATAATTTTTTTGAATTTTTCTAGCCTCTTCTGAACCTATTTTAAGTTTTTCAGAAATAAATTTTGTCATTTTTTTATCAACTTGGTCAAAAACTTTAGTAGCACCATCATATAAAGTATTATCTAAGTCAAATAACCAGTACTTAATATTGTTTAATTCATTCATTTTCTTATTAGCGTCCCTGAGCCTGTGTCTGAAAATATTTCGTGTAGAACTGAGTGGGGTTTTCTGCCGTCAAGAATTACAACTCCTCTTACTCCATTTTCTACTGCGTCTACACAATTTTCTATTTTAGGAATCATTCCTCCTTCAACTATCTTCCATTTAATTAAATTGTCGAGATCGAGAGGTTTGATCTCAGAAATGAGATCTTTTTTATCATCATAAACACCTTCAACGTTTGTCATTAATATAAGTCTTCTAGCTTTAAGACTTTTAGCTATAGCACTTGCAGCAGTATCACCGTTAATATTAAAAGTTTGATTATTTTTACCCAATCCTAAGGGAGCAATAATTGGGATTTTATTTTTATTAAGTGAATCTTCAATTAAATTTGAATTAATATTTCTTGGAATGCCTACAAAACCTAGTTCTTTTCTTTCAGGCTCAACCTCAATTATATTATTATTCTTTGTATGAAAAGAAGATGCTTCAGTGCCTAATTTTTTTAAAGAGTTTACTATATCTTTGTTAAAATCTATTAAAACTTCTTCAACAGTATCTATAATATTTTTATCAGTTACTCTGAGACCATTAATAAATTTTGAAACAATCTTTTTTTTATTTAATTCCCTTTTAATTCTTGGACCGCCTCCGTGAACAACAATTATAGAAAGACCTAATTTGTTGAGCACATCTATGTCGGAAATAAAATTATTAAATACTTTTCTATCTATAAGTACATTTCCTCCATACTTAATGACAATTTTTTCTTTTTCATATTTTGACACATACTTTTGAACTATATTTATATCAGGAGCTTTTTCAGGCCAAAATTTTTTTATCTCCTCTAAAGAAATTTCTTTTGACATCTAATTTGTCTTAATTTTAGTCTGTTTCATTATCACCCATTGTTGAGCAATTGTTAAAATATTGTTTATAGTCCAGTACACCACTAGCCCAGATGGAAAAGATGCTAAAATAATTGTTAGAAAAAGAGGAAAGAAAGCAAATATTTTTGCTTGAATCGGGTCGGCAGGAGCAGGATTTAATTTTTGTTGGACCCACATTGATGCACCCATTAATATCGGCCAAATTCCAATTATTAAAAAGCTTGGTGGATCCCAAGGAATTAAACCAAATAAGTTAAATAAAGAAGTCGGGTCTTTGTCTGATAAATCTTTTATCCAACCAAAAAAAGGTTGATGTCTCATCTCTAAGGAGATGAATAACATCTTATAAATAGCAAAGAAAAATGGTATCTGAATTAAAACTGGCAAACAACCAGATGCAGGATTTATTTTTTCTTTTCTATAAAGAGCCATCATTTCTTGTTGAAGCTTAGTTTTGTCCTCTTTATGCAATTCTTTTAATCTCATCATTTCTGGTTGAACAGCTTTCATTTTGGCCATAGATCTGAATGAATAATTTGCTAGTGGGAAAAAAATAAGTCTTATACCTATTGTAATAATAACAATTGCAATCCCGAAGTTGCCTGAATATTTAAATAAATAATCAATTATAAAGAATAAAGGTTTTGTAAAGAAATAAAACCATCCCCAGTCAATTACTAGATCAAATTTTTCTATATTTTCATTAGCAGCATATGAGTCAATAGCATCAACTTCTTTTGCCGCAACAAATAGTCTTACTTCATTTGAGTTTTTTGAAGACGGACCTATCGTTGTTGGATTATTCAAAATATAGTTCGCTTTAAAAGATTCTCTATATAGAAATGTAGATTTAAAACTTTCTCCTTGCTTTGGCACTACTGCAGTCACCCAGTATTTATCAGTAATACCAAGCCAACCCTCATTTGCTTCTCTGACTATTTTATTTTCTTCAACATCGTCATAATCATCCTCTTTCAGCTCCTCATCAAAAACACCTATAAATCCTTCATGAGAGATATAAAAATTTTGAATATCGTCTGGAATTTTGTTCCTAGTTATTTGTGCATAAGGATATAAATCAATTGATTGATTAGTATTATTTTGAACTTCTTGTGTGATCTTAAATAAATATTTGTTATCCAATTCAATTTTCTTTTTAAATATAATTCCTCCTTTGTTATTCCACTCTAAAATAATTGGATTATTATAGCTTAACATTTTGTTTCCATTCACTTTCCAAGTTGATTTTTTTGAAGGAACTTTTATTTTGTTTCCTATACTTGTCCATCCAGTTTCAACGTAAAATCCATTTTCCGTTTGAGCAGGATTAAAAAATTCCACATTTAAATTATTTTCTAAATTCTGTTTATGTTTCTTGAAGGAAATGTCATCTATTAAGCCACCTTCCAATGACATTGAACCAACAATACTCTCGTTTTCAATTTTTATTCTTGAAGAGCTTTTAATCGAGTCAGCTCTTGAAATTTTATTAGCTTTCGGAGATTCATTAATATTTGGCGTGATAATATTTTCGTTATTTTTTTTTTGTTCTTGTTGAGTAGAACTTTCATTAATAGGTTTGGGAGTTTCAAAAAATGCTGCCCAAAAAAGCAAAACAGACATAGATAAAGCTATTGCTATAAAAACATTTTTATTATCCATTTTATTTTTCCTTAGTTAAACTCTTTTTATTTGGAACTAAATCTAATCCAGATCCACCACCCAAAATTTTAATTGGATGACAGCTCAATATTCTTTTAAAACCTAAATATGTGCCTTTTACGAGTCCATGTGTTTTTAATGCATCGATATAATATTGTGAACAAGTAGGAAAGTACCTGCACTTATTAGCAAAAATAGGTGAGATTATAAATTGGTAAGATTTAATTAAAAGAATATAAAAAGATATAAGTAATTTAGACATTTATTTTATTTTGTTAAAAGATTTTATCATTTCGGGCATAAGAACATTTTGTTTTTCTGCATAAGCATTTGATTTTCCAAAAACTATATAAGTATAATCCTTGTTAATTGCACCTCTTTTTTTTAGTAATTTATGAACAATAGCTTTTAATTTTCTTCTAATTTTGTTTCTTTTAACAGCATTGCCAATTTTTTTTTTCATCACAAAACTTATAAGTAAATTATTTTTATATTTTGGTTTATAAAAATTTTTTGCTGCAAATATCGAGAAATATTTAGAATGAACTTTTTTTTCTTTTAACGCTTTCTTAAACTGGTTGCTTTTTTTTAAACTTTCAAGCTTAACCATTTATTTAATTATGTTGATATTGTTTTTCTACCTTTAGCTCTTCTTCTAGCTATAAGTTGTCTACCAGCCTTAGTAGACATTCTTGAGCGAAAACCGTGCCTTCTTTTTCTTACTAAATTACTCGGTTGATAAGTTCTTTTCATAAATATTTAAAGGTATATATTTTAATTGCCGTCTATTGTACAGGTAAATTATGACCAAAAGTCTAAAACTATTTTTAGGAATTTCTTACATTATAATCTTATTTGTCTTTTTGTATGTAATTTTTTCTTATGTGGAATTAAGTAGATTAGATGATTTTTTATATTATAAAGAATTACAAATATTTTTAGAGCAAATGGTTGGTAAAAATCTTTATTTTAATCTTATTATATTTTTTTTGTTTAGTTTAGTATGGGTTTCTTTATTAGGGTTTGGATCTCCTCTTTTGCTTATCTCAGGTATTTTATTTGGAAAATGGATCGGAACTTTTATTTCTGTTTTATCAATCTCTGTTGGCTCTTTGGTGCTTTATTCACTAGCTAGTTTCTTTTTTAAAGAACTTGTTTATGATATATTGGAAAAAAAATTTTTTAAATATATTTATCTTTTTAGAAAAAACGAGTTTAATTATTTCTTAGCGTTTAGATTGGCTGGGGGATTAGGTATACCTTTCGGGTTACAAAATATTTTACCAGTCTTATTTAATATTAAAAAATTAAATTACTTTTTTGCAAGTTTTTTGGGGTTTATTCCAATGTTTTTCATTTGGAACACTATTGGATCAGGTTTAAATCAATATATTAAACTATCTGATAATTTTAGTTTTATTAATTTACTTTTTAATAAAGAGATTTATTTACCATTAATTTTGTTTTTAATAGTTATGCTTATATCTTTCATTATTAAGAAAAAAATATTTAGCGGCGAAAATAAATAAAATTTATACAGAGCGAGGCAGTAAAATTTATGGTTGAAAAATTAAATTGGCTAGTCTGGTTAATTTTGGTGATTTTATGGAATTTCGGTTTTCCAGACGCTACACCTTTGCAAGACGTAATTGTTGCCGTAATTTTGTCCTTATTGTTTATAATTATTAAACTAATGAGATCAAGATACTTGCATAAATTCATTTCAAGAAGTAAAAATAAGATCTAATGAAGGAGCGCTTAATATGGGAATTCACTACGATTATAAATCTACACGTGGCGACAAGGCTATGAAAAAAGAAGCTAAGCGCAAAGCACGAATTGAGCAGAGAAGAGCTAAACGATCTAGTGGTACTTCTAAGTCGTCAGAAGAAAAACAAATGCACGATATTAAAACTCCAATTACACTAGAGGATCTAACTAACCCAGACAAAAATTAATTTTTATATGAGGTCTTTTGTAAGAAAAGATTCTTTATTAAAAGATCGAGCCATTTCATTAAAAAAAAATTTAAAAAAAAGAAAAAGATTCAAAGCAAAGGTTAAAAAAAAAGATGACAGTTTTATCAGATAAATGGATTAAAAAAGCTGCTCAGAAAGGAATGATTAAACCTTTTGTAAATAAACAAGTTAGAAAAGGAAAAATTTCATTTGGACTTTCTTCTTACGGTTATGACGCAAGAGTTGCCAATGAATTTAAAATATTTACTAACGTAAATTCTGGAATTGTAGACCCAAAAGTTTTTAAAAAAGAGAGTTTTGTAACAAAAATTGGAAAAGAATGTATAATACCACCAAACTCATTTGCACTAGCCAGAACCATGGAATATTTCAAAATTCCAGAAAATGTATTGGTTATATGTTTGGGTAAATCTACATATGCAAGATGTGGAATCATAGTAAATGTAACACCTTTAGAACCTGGATGGGAAGGGCATGTTACATTAGAATTTTCTAACACCACACCTTTGCCAGCAAAGATTTACGCAAACGAAGGAGTTGCTCAATTAGTATTTATCAAAGGCAATGAAAAACCTAGTGTTACGTATGCTAAGAGAAGAGGCAAATACATGAAACAAAAAGGTGTTACCCTTCCTAAGATTTAGAATCTTAAATGCAAAAATTATTGATAAATGGAAAAAAAGAATTATCTGGTAAGATTTCAATCTCTGGATCTAAGAATGCTACTCTACCAATTTTAGCCGCAACCATTCTGTCTGACCAAGTAAAACTGAAGAATATACCTTTGGTAAAAGACATTTTTACTATGGTAGAATTATTAAAGTTTATTGGATTGAAAGTTAATGTCTTAAAAAAAAAGAATATAATAATAATTCAAAATTTAGATAAAAATATTAAAACATTAGCTCCTTATCGTTTAGTAAAAACTATGAGAGCTGGAGTTTTGGTATTAGGATCATTGCTAACTAAATATAAGAAGGCCAAAATTTCACTTCCAGGAGGATGTGCAATTGGGACAAGACCAGTTAATTTACATCTTTTTGCGTTAAAAAAACTTGGTGCGAAAATAAAAATTAAAAATGGATATATAATAGCTGAAGCAAAAAATGGATTAAAAGGAGCAAATATAACTTTCCCCAGTATCTCAGTAGGAGCAACAGAAAATGCTATATTAGCAGCATTTAGTGCAAATGGAAAAACTGTTCTTAGAAATTGTGCGATAGAACCAGAGATTAAAGATCTTATTAAATTTTTAAATTTGTTAGGAGGAAAAATTAAAACTCAGGGACGTAAGTTTGAAATTTATGGATGCACAAAAGTCAAAAAAAATATATCCCACGAAGTTATTTTTGATAGAATCGAACTAGGAACTTATATGATCGCAGCAGCATTAGTTGGTAAAAAGATAACTTTTAATAAGATTAACTCTAGGGTAATTCAAAATGAAATTAACATTTTAAAAAAAATGGGTGTTAAATTAAAATCTCATAAATCCTCGATTGAAATTTTAAAGAGTGATAATATTAAAAAAATAAATATTTCGACTAAACCATATCCAAATTTTCCAACTGATTTACAAGCTCAACTAATGGTTTTAATGACACGCGCCCACGGAACATCAAAAATTAAAGAAAGTATTTTTGAAAATAGATTTATGCATGTTCCTGAATTAAAGCGGATGGGTGCTAATATAGAAATAAAGAACAAAACAGCAATTATTAAAGGTCCGTCAAAACTAAGTGGAGCTGAAGTAATGGCAACAGATTTAAGAGCATCAGTAAGTTTAGTATTAGCAGGCTTAGTAGCAGAAAATAGAACAATTATTAATAGAATTTATCATCTTGATAGAGGTTACGAGTTTCTAGAAAAAAAATTGAAAAATTGTAAAGCTCGTATTAAAAGAATTTAAAGTGAAAGCTAAAAACTTAAAACTTATAGCTAGAACAGAAGAAGATCTGAGGATTATCTCAGCTCATTTACAAGACTCGATTGTAAGCATTGAGAACATCGCAAGTTTAAAAAAGAATAGAATTTTTCTTATGCAACTTAATAGGTTTATGTGGGAAGATGTTGAAAAGGGAGTTTTTAGAAAAAACAAAAGAATAAGAACAATATTAAAATTTGATAACATTATAGAAGTTAATTCCAAAAATATAAATCAAAAAAGTAAGGATAAATTTTTAGATTTTTTAGCTATTGAATGCAACCAAATGCCAGACGAAAATTATGAGATGAAATTAATATTTTCTGGAGACTCAGTTATTAAAGTAGTGGCTGAAGTAATCGAAGTAGCTTTAGATGATCAAGGAGAACCTTGGGATACTAAAAATAAGCCAAAACATAAAGTTTTATAATGCTCAGATATTTTAATAGAGATAGAAAAATTATAAAAATAGACATTGAAAGATCAGGTTCTTTAGTTATAAATCTAGCACAATATTTAAAAAAGGATTTTTAATTGGCAAAACAAGAAACTTTAGAATTTAAAGGAAAGGTAACAGAATTGTTACCTAATGCTATGTTTAGAGTAAAACTTGAAAACAATCATGAAATTTTAGCTCACACAGCTGGAAAATTAAGAAAGAATAGAATAAGAGTGCTGGCTGGAGACAATGTGATGGTAGAAATGACTCCATACGATTTAACTAAAGGTAGAATAACTTTTAGATTTTAGGCCTTGTAGCTCAGTAGTAGAGCAGTACCCTGAAAAGGTATGTGTCGTAAGTGCGATTCTTACCAAGGCCACCACCACAAGAGAATTATTATAGATGAGTAAAATTAAATCAGATATTGAAATAGCTAGAGCAGCAAATATTAAACCAATTAATGAGATTTTAAAAAAATCAAATATCTCAGACGATCCTTTCAACTTCAGTCCAATGGGACGTCATATAGCAAAATTAAATTTAGAATATATTGACTCTCTAAAAGAAAAAAAAAGTAACTTAATATTAGTAACAGCAATAACGCCAACACCTGCTGGAGAGGGAAAAACAACTACTTCAGTTGGATTGAATGATGGTCTAAATAAAATCGGCAAACATTCAATAGTTTGTTTACGAGAACCTAGTTTAGGACCTTCTTTTGGAATGAAAGGTGGTGCTGCGGGAGGCGGTTATGCTCAAGTTATACCAATGGAACAGATCAACTTACATTTCACAGGAGATTTTCATGCGATTACTTCAGCACACAATTTACTTTCTGCTTTGATAGATAATCATATTTACTGGGGAAATAAACTAAACATAGATCCTAGCAATATAGTTTGGAAACGAGTGGTAGATCTAAATGATCGTGCCCTCAGAAAAATAGAAATAAATTTAGAAAAATTAAAAGCCAACAGTCCAAGAAGTGATAGTTTTGATATCACTGTTGCTTCAGAGGTAATGGCAATTTTCTGTTTATCGAATAGCATACAAGAATTAGAAGAAAAAATTGGCAACATTACAGTTGCATATACAAAAGATAAAAAACCTGTTTACGCTAAAGATTTAAAAGCCCAAGGTCCAATGACAGTGTTACTTAAAGAAGCTGTTCGGCCTAATGTTGTACAAACGCTTGAAAATAATTTAGCCATTATTCATGGCGGACCATTTGCAAATATTGCTCATGGATGTAATTCAATTCTTGCAACAAAAACTGCTTTAAAATTATCTGAATACGTTATCACGGAAGCGGGTTTTGGAGCCGACCTCGGGGCTGAAAAATTTTTAGATATCAAGTGTCGCAAAGCGGGCATTCAACCAAGTTGTGTAGTTCTTGTAGCCACAATAAGAGCTTTAAAAATGCATGGTGGAGTAGAAAAACAGGACCTAAAAAACGAGAATACTGATGCACTTAAAAAAGGATTACCTAATCTTGAAAGACATATTGAAAATATAAAAAAATTTGGGTTAGACTTAGTTGTAGCAATTAATCATTTTATTACCGATACTGACAACGAAGTTAAAATAATTCAGGATCATTGTTCAAAACTTGGAGTTAAAGTAAGTGTTAGCAAGCATTGGTCAGACGGTGGAAGTGGAGCTAAAGATTTAGCTAATAATGTAATTGATCTATGTAAAAACAGTAATAAAAGTAAATTTAAATATTTGTACTCAGATGAAATCTCAATTTTGAAAAAAATAGAAAAAATTGCTAAAGAAATTTACAAAGCAAAAGGAATTGAGGTAGATGAAAAAACTAAAGAACAAATAAAAAAAATAGAACAGTCAGGATTTGGAAAATTTCCAGTTTGTATTGCAAAAACACAATATAGCTTTTCTACAGATCCAAAATTAAAAGGAGCCCCATCAGACCATATTTTAGCTGTGAGAGAAGCAAGATTGTCCAGTGGAGCTGAATTTGTAGTTGTAGTGTGTGGATCTATAATGACTATGCCCGGACTTCCAAAGGTTCCTGCAGCTGATAATATTAGATTAAATAAAAAAGGTGAGATCGAGGGTCTATTTTAGATTATTTTTTTTTATATTTGGCTGCTTCTTCTGATCCACCAGTTGCACTTCCTTTACTATAAGAATGAGCACCCATCCCAGCAAGTTGTCCATTCTGAACTATTAAATAAGGATCTCTAATTGGTTTTTTATCAAAGAAACATTCAAGGATTTCTCTGACACCCGCAGCATATCTGTATTGAGCTGATAAAGAAGTTCCAGAAGTGTGTGGTGTCATTCCGTGATTAGGCATTGATCTCCAAGCATGATCATTTGGGGCTGGTTGAGGAAACCAAACATCCCCTGCATAACCACTTAATTGACCGGACTTAAGAGCTTTGGCAATTGCTTCTCTATTACAAATCTTTCCTCTTGCGGTATTAACGATATACGCACCTTTTTTCATTTTGCTAATTAGATTGTCGTCAAATAAATTTTCAGTTTCAGGGTGAAGAGGACAATTAATTGTGACAACATCACAAACTTTAACTAAAGACTCTACAGAGTCATGAAATGTAAGATTTAATTCTTTTTCCACAGAATCTGGTAGTTTATGTCTATCAAAATAATGTAGGTGAACATCAAATGGTTTCATTTTTCTTAATGCGTCTAACCCAATACGTCCAGCAGCAACTGTTCCAATATGCATACCTTCAACATCGTAAGATCTTTGAACAGCATCAGCAATATTCCAACCACCTTCTTTTACGATTGCATGTTGATTGTGGTAATCTCTTACTAGAGATAAAATCATCATTACTATGTGTTCTGCTACTGATCTTGAATTACAATAAGTAACTTCAACAACGTCAATTTTGTTATCCATAGCAGCTTGTAAATCAACATGATCTGATCCAATTCCTGCAGTAATTGCCATTTTTAAATTTTTAGCTGACTCTATTTTTTCTCTTGTTAAGTAATAAGGCCAAAAAGGTTGAGATATAACAATATCAGCATCCACAAGCTCTTTGTCAGCTTTACAACCTTTAGCGTCTTTGTCCGATGTTACAACTAATGTATGACCATTTGACTCTAGAAATTTTCTCAAGCCTAACTCTCCTGAAACACATCCTAGTAACTCCCCAGGATTGAAATCTATTCCTTTTGGAGTTGGAAGCGTCATTCCATCGGGATATTTGTCTAATTTTGGCAGATCAGATAATGGGTAGCTTTTAGGCATCCCTCCCTTAGGATCATCGTATAAAATACACAGTATTTTCATTTTTTTTATTCCAGATTTGACTATTAACAAAGGATAAAGTCAAACTATTCTTATAGTGATTTTCCTGGACACCTAGCAGGTAACATTGGTATATCCCGAGAAATATGAAATTTTCATTAGAAATAACTATGAAGACAGACCTTTCAGTTCTACCAAAGGTTAAAGATGTCTACATAACTATGTTGCCTGGTAATGATTATAAAGATGTAGCTAGTAAGGCTAAAGAACTAGTACAAAATGGGTTTAATCCAGTTCCTCATTTTCCAGCAAGATCAATTAAAAACTTAGATGAATTAAAAGAGTATACCTCTATGTGTAAAGATTTTGGCGTAAAACAGGCTTTGGTAATTGGAGGTGGAGCTGAACCAATCGGTGATTACCACTGCTCGTTGCAATTATTAGAAACAGGATTATTTAAGGGGATGAAAATAGGAATTGCTGGACACCCAGATGGATCCCCTGATATATCGGATTCAGTTTTAGAAAAAGCTATGAAAGATAAAATGCCATTTGCAGATTATATTGTTACTCAGTGGTTATTAAACCCTAAACCGATTAAGGAGTTTATTTCTAAACAATCTTTGCCAGTTCATGTGGGGATTACTGGGCCTTTAAAAATAAGCAGCTTACTAAAGTTTGCTAGTATTGTTGGAGCAAAAAATTCTCTAAACTTTCTTAAGTCTAACGCTACTAAAGCTGTAGATTTATTAAAACCTAAAGACCCTAATGAATTAATTGAAAATCTTAAATCGTCTACTGAACATTTTCATATTTATACTTTTGGTGGTTTAAAAGAAACAAACAAATGGTTAGAAAAAAATAATTATGCCTAAAAAAATTCCGAATTCTTATAAAGTTGAAAAAGTAAATTATGACAAGGTAAGACACGAAACATCAGTTGATCAGTCAGATCGACAAGTTCCTTATAATCTAAGGCAAAGTGGACCAACTAAAGTAGAAATGTTAATTTCAACACGAGTAAGAAAATCTCCTTATTGGCATTTATCTATGAAAGCAGGATGTTATAGAGCTACAGTTTATAATCGTATATATCACCCAAGAGGTTATGTTAGACCTGAAAAAGGTGGAGCAATGGTAGAGTACCAAGCAATTAAAAAACACGTAACCATGTGGAATGTAGCAGTAGAGAGACAAATACGAGTTAAAGGTCCAGATGCAGAAAAATTTACAGATTACGTAATTACGAGAGATGCTAGCAAAATTTCAACAATGAGAGGACGTTACGTTATACTTTGTAATTACAAAGGCGGAGTTTTAAATGATCCTGTTTTAATGAGAATAGCTGAAGATGAATTTTGGTTTAGTTTATCAGATTCTGATATTGGATTATATTTACAAGGCGTTAATGCTGACAAAAGATTTAACGTTGAAATAGATGAAATTGATGCTTGTCCTGTCCAAATACAAGGACCTAAATCAAAAGCCTTAATGAATGATTTAATAGGCGACCAAGTTGATCTAGATAATATGCCGTTTTATGGTTTAGCAGAGGCAAAAGTAGGTGGTAGAAGTTGTGTTATTTCTCAGTCTGGATTTTCTGGAGAAGCTGGTTATGAAATTTATCTTCGAAATGCAACTTTGTATGCAGAAGACATGTGGAATGCTGTTCTAAAAGCTGGAAAAAAGCATAAATTGATGGTGATAGCCCCTGCACACCACAGAAGAATTCAAGCTGGAATATTATCTTGGGGACAAGATATGGATCATGAACACAATCCCTTCCAATGTAATTTAGGCTACCAAGTTTCTTTATCTGGGAAAGGCGAGTGGAATAAACAAACAGACTATGTTGGCAAAGAAGTTTTAGAAAAAATGAAACAGCAAATTAAAAATGGTGAAAAACCTTATAAACTCCAGCTTGTTGGAATGGAATTAGGAGGAAAACCTATCGAAGATTATGCAAATGATTTTTACTTAATTTCAAATTCAAAAGGAGGTAAACCGATAGGCTATATAACTTCACCGTGGTATCACCCAGAGAAAAAAACAAATATTGCAATGGGGTATGTTCCTTTTGAAGGAAATTTAAATAATAACGGATTTCCAATTGGAAACTTTGGAAAAAAATATAAAGTACATTTACCAAAGAAGTATTCAAATAAACCGGTAGATGCAACAGTTGTTCCAATTCCATTTACTGAGTCTTTCCATGCAAATACCAGAGAGACAAAAAAATAGATTGAAAATAAAAAGAGACGTTATTCAATGAGTAACGAAAAGGAATTTTACAAAAAATTTAAACCTCAGCTAACCCCTAAAAGAATGTTAGAACTTGGAGTTTTTGGAGGCGCTTATTTTGCCGATGGAAGCACAAGGGAGTTTCCCAAGTCATGGTTTGCCAAAGCAAAACTAAGTAAAACTTTTGATGTAAATTTAAATCGGTTTAAAATAGAGTCCGGTTTATCTAGAAAAGAATGGATTGATAAAGGATGGATTTTTAAAGAAGATCCTTTAGGTTGGTTTCAATGGTATTGCAGGTTTAAGAATGGAAGACGAATTCCTGAGATAGATCAAATTCAAATTAAAAGATGGAAGGCTTTTGGTGACAGACATGGGCCAGCTGTAAAAAAAAATTGCGAAGAAGGAGATTTGCATTGCAGAAGAAGACAAAGGCAAGCTTTACTTCAGTGGGCTTATAATCCAATTTTTTAGACTAAACAGAGCCACAACAATGTTTATATTTTTTTCCTGATCCACAAGGACATTTTTCATTTCTTCCAACTTTCTTATTATCAAGAGGTAATTTTACTTGTTCATCTGTTTTTTCTTTTTCTATTACTATATTCAGATTAAATAAAAATTTTATTACGTCATTTTTTATTTTTTCTAACAAACTTTCAAAAAGAGTAAAAGCTTCCTTTTTAAATTCAGATAAAGGATCTTTTTGTCCATAAGATCTTAAGCCTATTACTTGCCTTAGCTGCTCTAAATATTGCAGATGGGATCTCCATGAAAAATCTATGATTTGTAAAAAAATTCTTTTTTCTAAGCCATTATTTTCATCATTACCTATTATTTTTACCCTCTCTTTCTTTTTAGAAAAGTAGAGATCATTAATTTTTTTATCAAATTTTTCTTTATTTAGAAATGTCAAGGAGGTTAATTCTTCATCATTTAAAGCATTTCCAATTATACTTTTTACAGAAGCAAGATAACTTTTTTTGTCATTTGATTTTTGATAAATATTTCTTGTTTTTTCTAAACTAATTAAAACTTCACTTAGAAAATCTTCTAATATTTGTTCAATATTTTGACTTTTTAATATTTTTAATCTCTGAGAAAATATAACTTGCCTTTGATCATTCATAACATCATCAAATTTGATTAAAGTTTTTCTTATATCAAAATTTCTTGTTTCAACTTTTTTTTGAGCTCTCTCCATAGCTTTGTTAATCCAAGGATGGTCGATTGACTCGTTTTCCTTAAGCCCTAATTTTTTAAGCATTCCATCTATAGAGTCCCCTCCAAAAATTCTCATTAGTTCATCTTGAAGACTTATGAAAAAAATTGAACTACCAGGGTCACCCTGTCTTCCAGCTCTCCCTCTTAATTGATTATCAATTCTTCTACTTTCGTGTCTTTCAGTTCCAATAATATATAAGCCTCCAATTTCTTTAACCTTTGACTCCTCTTTTTTCATTTGAGCAACATCATTTACTCTGCCATTTTCAACAAAATCTTTATTTCCTCCTAACTTTATATCTGTACCTCGACCCGCCATATTTGTCGCAATGGTTACAGCATTAATTTTCCCCGCTTCAGCTATAATTTTAGCTTCTTGCTCATGATGTTTTGCATTAAGCACGTTATGTTTAATTTTTTTTTTTTCTAACAAATCAGAAATTTTTTCAGATTTTTCAATACTCGTTGTTCCTACTAAAACAGGCTGTCCTTTACTATTACATTGAATAATCTTATTTGTAATTGCATTGTATTTTTCTGGTTCAGTTCTAAATATTTGATCATTATAATCTTCTCTTTCCATTTTTTTATTTGTAGGAATTGAAACAACGTTAAGTTTATAAATATCAAAAAATTCTTCTGCCTCTGTAATTGCAGTACCAGTCATTCCGGACAATTTTTTATATAGTCTAAAATAATTTTGATAAGTTATTGAAGCTAATGTTTGATTCTCATCTTCGATTTCGACATTCTCTTTTGCCTCAATAGCTTGATGCAATCCATCAGAGAATCTTCTTCCATCTAGAACTCTTCCAGTAAACTCATCTATAATCTGTACTTTTCCATCCCTTACAATATAATCGGTATCTTTTTTAAAAAGCAGATTAGCTTTAAGCGCTTGATTAATATGGTGAACAAGACTTAAGTTTTCTGGATCATAAAAATTATTATTTTTAAGAATTCTTTTCTGAATAGATAATTTTTCAATTTTATCTATTCCCTGATCTGTTAAAATCGCATTTTTATTTTTTTCATCCAATTCAAAATCATTTTTTTGTAAGTGTTTAATAAAATCATTAGATATTGGATAAAGATTAGTTTTATCTTCTAATTTTCCAGATATAATTAATGGGGTTCTTGATTCATCAATTAAAATACTATCAACTTCATCTACGATACAATAATTGTGATCTCTTTGAACCATGTCAGCAAGCTCAAACTTCATATTGTCTCTTAAATAATCAAATCCTAACTCATTATTTGTTGCATAAGTAATATCACAACTATAATTTTTTTTTCTTAAAACATCTTCTAAATCATTTGTTATGCACCCAGTAGAAATTCCTAAAAAATTAAAAACTTTACCCATCCATTCCGAGTCTCTTTTTGCCAAATAATCATTTACCGTAACAATATGGACACCTTTTCCTGTTAATGAATTAAGATATGCAGGAAGAGTAGAAACAAGAGTTTTTCCTTCACCTGTTTTCATTTCGGCAATTTTACCTTCATGTAGAATTATTCCTCCAGCCAATTGAACATCGTAGTGCCTTTCCCCTAAAGTTCTTTTTGCCGCCTCTCTAACCAAAGCAAAGCTTTCTGGAATAATGTTTTCTAGTGAATTTCCGCTTTGAACTGATCGTTTTAGGTTTTGAGTTTTTTCTTTAAATTCACCATCTGACAAGGACTTGATCAAATTTTCTTTGCTGTTTATAGCGGAAATTAAATTCTTTGTTTTATCTAATTCTTGTTGATTAGAGCTTTTAAATATTTTACTAAAAGTCCTTGTAAATACATTCATTATACTTCTATATATGTACTTATAATCTAAATTAAATAGTAATATGACGATAAACTTAAAAAACTTCCTAAACAATAAAAATAAAATGTCAAAAATGGGGGAGTTTCAAAATCTCAAACAAATAGAAGGCCTGGAGATGTCCTCTGTTTCAGCTGATTTGTATGGCAATGGCAGAGATGATTTAACATTATTTTATTTTAGCAAAGGTGCAAATTATGCGACAGTCAACACAACAAACAGTATTGTTTCAGAGACAATAGCTTGGAATAATAACTCTCACAAAAAACTAATAAAAAGTTTAATGGTAAACACTAAAAATGCAAACACATTCACAGGCAAACAAGGAAAGGAAAGTTTAGATATCGTAGCAAAAAATTTAGCTAGAATTTTAACCTTAAAAGAATCCAAATCAGAAAAGGGGACTTTTGAAACAGTGAGAACCAAAGATTTAATTTTTGCCTCAACAGGAGTTATAGGTGAGCAATTTCCAATGGAGCAAATAAAAGATGCTTTACCAAATTTAGTTGAAAAACTTAAAAGTCAACATAATAAATTATTTTGGCTAAAAGTAGCTTCTGGAATGATGACAACTGACACAAAACCAAAAGTCGCTTATGAAGAAATTATAGTGGGGGATGAGCTAATAAAAATATGTGGTATAGCAAAAGGTTCAGGAATGATTGCTCCAAATCTTGCTACGATGCTATCATTTATTTTTACTAATGCAGATATAAATTCAAATTTACTAAGATCGCTTTTAAAAAGAGCGGTAGCTAATTCTTTTAATGCAATAACAGTAGACAGCGATCAATCGACTAACGATATGGTTTCAATATTTTCAACAAGAGCTATTAAGTTAGGACAGAGCCTTTCTCTAAATGATAAGATTATTCAAAAATTTGAATTAGCCCTTAAAAGATTATGTTTAAATCTTGCCCAACAAATCATAGTTGATGGAGAAGGAGCAAAAAAATTTCTTACGGTAAAAGTTATAAACGCTAAATCATTGGGAAGCGCTAAGAAAATTGCTTTTTCTATCGCAAATTCTCCTTTAGTAAAAACTGCTGTAGCTGGAGAAGATCCGAATTGGGGAAGAATCATTATGGGAATCGGAAAATCTGGGGAAGAAATAGATTCAAAAAAATTGAAAATTAAGTTTGGTGATTTCATTGTTGCTGAAAATGGAAAAATTTCAGATAGTTATAATGAGGAAAAATTAAAGGAATATATGAAATGGGACTCTATAACTGTAGAAATTAATTTAAAACAAGGTAGCGATGCCTTTGAATGCTATACTTGTGATTTTACGAGTGATTATATAGACATTAATGCAGACTACAGAAATTAGATAATTGTAAAATATGATAAAATATAATCTAAAGTGCAGTAATGGTCATGAGTTTATAAGTTGGTTTTCAGACTCTCTTGAATTTGACAAATTGAACAAAAAAAAATTATTAGAATGTATTTATTGCTCTTCTAAGAAAATCAACAAATCAATAATGGCACCTATGATTTCAGGAGGTAAATTAAAAGAAGATAGCTCTAATCTTTTAAATGAAAAACTATCAGATAAAAAAAAAGAGTTATTACAAATTAGAAACTATATAGAAAAAAATTTTGAATTTGTTGGAGATAAATTCAGTCAAAAAGTAAGAGAGGTTTATTATGATAAAAAGACTAGAAAAACAATTTATGGTAGCACTACCAAAGAAGAAAGAGAGGAATTGGCTGAAGAAGGAATTGATTTAATAAGCATACCCTGGGTTAGTAAAGATAATTAATTTTTAGAGCTACAAATAATATAATTTACAGAGAGATTATCAGATTTTTTCCACTTACTAAATATAGGGTTAAATTCTAATCCTTGAATATTATTAGTTGTAAATTTTTTGTTAAATAATTTTTTTTCAAGCTCCTCTGGTTTGATAAACTTATTCCAATCATGAGTTCCAATAGGCAACCATCTTAATATATATTCAGCTCCTATAATTGCTTTTACATAAGAAATTAATGTTCTATTAATCGTTGCAGTGAACATTAATCCATTCGTTTTTAATAGATTATAACAGGACTGAAGATATAGATCCAAATCATCAACGTGTTCCACTACTTCAAGATTTAAGATGATATCAAATTTTTCTTTTTCTGTTAGTTGTTCTGGTGATTTATTAAGATAATTTATTTTAAGATTACTTTTTTTACAATGCAGAGAGGCAATTTTAATATTTTTTTCTCCAGCGTCTATGCCAGTTACATTTCCACCTAGTCGAGCCATTGGTTCACTTATTAATCCTCCCCCACATCCAATATCAAGAATTTCTAAATTTTTGAGTAAAAGTTTTTTTTCATTATCTAATTTGAAATGTTGGGTAATTTTATCTAAAATATATTCAATTCTAATGGGATTAAACATATGTAAGGGTTTAAATTTACCATTTACATCCCACCATTCGTCAGCTAATTTTGAAAACTTTTGAATTTCGTCACTATTTATTGTACTCATATATTCTTAATGTATTAATTATAATTAATTAAATTCTATTTATATTATATTAAAATCTAACAATGGCAAAAAAAGTATTAAAATTTGGTGGGACCTCTGTTGGGACAATCGACAGAATTTTACATGTGGCCAAAATCATAAAAAAAGAGCTTGATTCTGGCCATGAAGTCATAGCTATAGTTTCAGCAATGTCTGGTAAAACAAACGAATTGTTGAACCAGTCAAAAACTATCTCTAAAGATTTTAGCAAAAGAGAACTGGATGTACTTTTAGCCTCCGGAGAACAAGTAACAAGTTCTTTGCTGTCAGGAGCGTTAATAGATATCGGAGTTAACTCTAAGTCATGGCTTAATTGGCAAATACCAATTTTAACAGAAGGGGAAAACTTAAATTCTAGAATTATAAATATGAATATTTCTAAAATAAATAAGTTTTTATCAGATGGAGGGGTTGCAATAATTCCTGGGTTTCAAGGAGTATCAAAGAACGGGGAAGTCACTACGATTGGGAGAGGTGGATCCGATGCTACTGCAGTAGCTGTTGCTAAAATATTTGAAGCAGATAAATGTGAAATATACACCGACGTAGATGGAATTTATTCTACAGACCCAAATAAAATTCCTGTAGCAAAAAAAATAGACAAAATATCTTATGAAGAGATGTTAGAATTATCTTCTTTAGGAGCAAAAGTAATGCAATCTTCAGCCGTACAAACTGCTATGATGTATAATATTCCATTAGAGGTTAAGTCTACATTCACAGATAGACAAGGAACAAAAATCTTTGATCAAGAAAGTATAGATTATACTAAAAGTGTAACAGGTGTGGCTTATTCAAAAGATGACGCAAAAATTACCTTGATAGGGGTGCAAGATAAACCAGGGGTTGCTGCGAATATATTTGAGCCGCTTAGCAAGAATCAGATCAACGTTGACATGGTTATACAAAATATTTCCTCGGATCAGAAAACTACTGACATAACATTTACTATTAAAAGAGATGATCTTTTGAAAACTATTGAAATATTAAGAAATAATAAAAATATTCAATATGAAAACATGAGCCATAACGATAAAGTCGCTAAAATTTCTATTGTAGGCGCAGGAATGGTTTCTACTCCCGGAGTAACTTACAGAATGTTTCGAGGGTTAGCAGAAGAAAAAATTAATATTTTAGCCATCTCTACCTCAGAAATAAAATTATCAGTAATAATTGATGAACATGATACTCTAAAGGCTATTAAAAAATTACACACGATTTTTGAATTAGATTAAAAATGGAAATTAGACCACATAGAACTATTAATAGAAAAAAAACTAAAGAAATAAAAGTTGGTAATATTTCTGTAGGAGGAGATTCTACGATCAGCGTTCAATCAATGACAAATACTCTTACAACAAATATTAAAGAGACTATAAAACAAATCCAATCATTAGAGGAGGCTGGTGCAGACATAGTTAGAGTATCTTGCCCCGATGAAGATTCAACAAAAGCACTTAAAGAAATAGTTAAAGCAGTGAAAGTTCCAATTGTAGCAGATATACATTTTCATTACAAAAGAGCTATTGAAGCAGCAGAAATGGGTGCGAGTTGTTTAAGAATTAATCCAGGAAATATAGGCTCTAATGATAGAGTTTTAGAAGTAGTTAAAGCTGCAAAAGATAATAATTGTTCTATTAGAATTGGAGTAAATGCCGGTTCACTAGATAAAACTTTACTAGAAAAATATAAGGAGCCTTGTCCAGAAGCACTAGTAGAAAGTGCTATGTATAATGTAAAATTGTTAGAAGATAATGATTTCTTTAATTTTAAAATCAGCGTTAAATCATCTGATGTTTTTTTAACAGTTAAATCTTATAGAATATTATCAGAGGTTTGTGATTATCCCCTGCACTTAGGAATAACGGAGGCAGGAGGACTTCTTGCAGGAAGTATAAGGTCATCTATTGGAATTGGTCAACTTTTGATGGATGGAATAGGTGATACTATAAGAGTTTCTCTCTCTTCCGACCCAGTTGATGAAATAAAATCAGGATACGAAATTTTAAAATCATTAGGCATAAGAGCCAGAGGAGTAAATATTATTTCTTGCCCTTCTTGTGCACGCCAAGCTTTTCCAGTGATTGAGACTGTGAAAGAACTAGAAAAAAGATTATCTCACGTAAAAAAACCAATTACATTATCTATTATAGGATGTGTAGTTAATGGTCCAGGTGAAGCAGCTCAAACTGAAATAGGTTTAACTGGCGGGGGTCAGGATAACAATCTTTTGTATTTATCTGGCTTACCCCATACAAAAGTTGCTAGCTCAAAGATAATAGAAAAAGTTGTTCAACTTGTTGAAGAAAAAGTAAAAGAAAAAAATATTTAAATAATGATACCAATAGATAAAGTGCAAGACCTTATTGCAAAACATGACACATTGGAAAAAGAATTATCATCAAGCAGCATTGATACAAAGTTATTTGCTAAAAAATCTAAAGAATATTCAAATTTGGGTAATATTATCTCATATGCTAGAGAGTTTGTAAAATTTAAAAAAGAAAAAAACGATCTAGAACAGATAATTGAAGATAAAAATAGTGACTCTGAAATGATTGAATTGGCAGAAAAAGATTTAAAAGAGTTAAAAATTAAAAAACAAGATTACGAAAATAGATTAAAAATATTTTTACTTCCAAAAGATGAAGACGATGATAAAAATGCGATTGTTGAAATTAGAGCTGGCACTGGAGGACTAGAGGCATCACTTTTTTGTGCAGACTTATTTAAAATGTATGAAAAGGTTTGTTCAAAAAAAAAATGGAAATTAGAAATTATTAGTATTTCCAAAAGTGAAGCAGGAGGTTTTAAAGAAGTTATATTTTCTGTCAGTGGAAATGATATTTATTCTTATTTAAAATATGAGTCAGGAGTTCATCGAGTGCAAAGAATTCCAGAAACAGAAACTCAAGGAAGAGTCCATACTTCAGCAGCTACAATTGCTGTTTTACCAGAAGCGGAGGATGTTGACGTACAAATAAAAGAGTCTGATTTAAGAATTGATGTTTTTAGAGCAGGAGGTCCTGGCGGACAATCTGTTAACACTACTGATAGCGCAGTTAGAATAACTCACATTCCAACAGGTGTTGTTGTTAGTCAGCAAGATGAAAAATCACAACACAAAAACAAAGCAAAAGCTTTAAAAATTTTAAGATCAAGAGTTTATGAAGCTGAAAAAAAAAAAAAAGATCAAGAGAGATCAAGCAATAGAAGAAGCCAGATTGGTACTGGGGACAGGTCTGAAAGAATCAGAACATATAATTTTCCACAAGGAAGAGTAACAGACCATAGAATTAACCTTACTCTGCACAAACTAGATGAATTTTTGAGCGGGGAAATTCACGAAGAAATGAATGAAGAATTAAGATTAAAAGAACAAGATATAAAACTTAAAAACTTAAACTAATGGAAATTTTAGATTTGATTAATCACGGGTCAAGACAACTTAAAAATAAAAAAATCTTTTCACACAAATTAGACTCTGAGATTTTACTTTCTAAAGTATTAAATAAAACTAGGGAAGAGTTATTAATCAATCTAAATAAAAAAATTGACCCTACAAAGATTAATTATTTTAATAGACTAATTAGCAGAAGATCATTAAGAGAACCTATAGCATATATTTTAGAAGAAAAAGAATTTTGGAGTAAAAACTTTCTAGTAAACAAGAATACGCTAATACCAAGACCAGAAACTGAATTAATGGTGGAAAAAATTGTAAAAATTTTTAAAAAAAAGAAAATATATATTTTAGACATAGGAACTGGAACGGGCTGTATTTTACTCAGTTTATTAAGTGAATTGAAAACTTCAAAGGGAATAGGCATAGATATTTCTAAAAAAGCTATAGAAATAGCCCAATCAAATTCTAAAAAACATAGATTAAATCACAGGACTAAATTTTTTAGAAGGTCTTTAAATGAAATTTATCAAAATAAGTTCGATTTAATTGTATCAAACCCTCCTTATATTAGGAAAAAAGATATTAAAAATTTGAATGAAGATATCAAAAAATTTGAGCCCAAACTAGCCTTAGACGGCGGAAATGATGGGCTTGACGTTATTAAAAAAGTTATCTACAAATCAAAAAGTATTTTAAAGATTAATGGTATGCTCGCCATAGAAATAGGAAATGAGCAATTTAGAAAAGTTTCAAAAATATTAAGAAGTAATAAATTTAAAACTAGATATTTAGTTTACGATTATCGAACAAACATTAGATGTATATTATCGACATTAGAAAATTAAGGAAAATAAATTATGAACAATAACAGAAGAAGAAATTTTAGACCTAGGCCTCAAAAAAATAACTTTAGACACAGAAATGGTTCTATGAATTCTAATGGAAGATCTAACTTTAATGGTAATGGCAATATGAATTTTAGTAGAAATGGTTCTATGACCAATCCTCATAGTGTAGAAAAAACTATACAAAAATTTCAACAATTAGCAAAAGATGCTCAAAGTAATGGAGATCCTGTCCTGGTAGAAAATTATTTACAACATGCCGATCACTACTCAAGAAGATTAGCTGAGTTGAATGAAAGAAGTAAAGATAATTCAATTAACGATAAAAGTGACAATTCATCAAATTCTACAGTCAACGATGTCTCGAAAAGTTCAAACTAGATAAAAAAATCTTTACTTTAATTTTGATAATTTCAGATCAATTTTAATTCTTGCTAATTCGAACTCTTCTCTAGATTTTCCTTTTAAAATTTTTCCCGAAGGAAGCTTAAGTTTTTGAGAGTTTACTTTTTTTCCATTCACGATAACTTCATAATGCAAATGAGGACCTGTAGAAAGCCCTGTGGATCCAACGTAACCAATAACTTGACCTTGCTTAACTCTTCTTCCTTCTTTAATTCCTCGAGCAAAACTTTTCATGTGAGCGTATACAGTTTGATAAGTAGAGTTGTGTTTTATTTTTACACAATTTCCACCACCACCACACCATCTTGCCCTTGTAATTTTGCCAGCACCAGAGGCCATGATTGGTGTACCGCTAGGAGCAGCAAAGTCTGTTCCTTTATGCATTTTGTTGTATCCTAAAATTGGATGCTTTCTCATTCCATAGGATGAAGATAGTCTCGCTCCATTTATTGGAGTTTTCATTAAAGACTTAACAATACTTTTTCCTTTTAAGTCATAAAAACCAATGTCCCCGCTACCATCTTTAAAATTGTAAAGGTTAATTTCTGCACCATTTACAAACATTGAAGCATAAATTATTTTACCAGTATCTTTAACAATATTATTATCGTCCTCAAATCTTTCATATAAGATTTCAAACCAGTCTCCTTTTCTTATGTCTCTCTGAAAATCTACTTCAAAACCAAAAATTCTTGCAAATTCTACTATGATATTTGGTTCTATCCCAGATTTCATTGCTGCGCTGTATAAACTACTTTTAATTTCATTTTTTATAACTACTTCTTTTTTATAAAGCTTAAGTACATTTTCTTTTACAATAAATTTATTTTGACTTTTTCTTATTTCAATATTTAAAGTATTATTTATAGGATATGTAAGATTTACTATTGTATTTGATCCATCATCTAATTTTTTTAATATTAGAGAAAGAGTTCTACCAGCATATATATTTGTAAGTTTTTTTTGTTTAAGATTGTTAGATATAATCTTTATATCATTTGCATTAATTTCCAGTTTTTTAAGAATGCGTTCAATAGAGTCATTATTTTGAATTAAATATTTTACCTCTTTATAGGGGTTGTTAATCTTAGAAATAAGATAATCATTAAGTGTTAAAAATTCTTTGGATCCAATTAGAGAGCTTAAGTTTTGTTTTTCTGCTTTATTTTTTTGGTCTATTATGTTTGAGATCAACAAAAAGATCACAAAAAATAGGAAAACCAAGAACACATAAAAAATATACTTCCATTCAAGCAGTCTATTGTGGCTGTCTTTACTTTTAAAAATACTAAATATTTTTGGAAAACCAGTAAAAAATTCATTTAACGTCATAGTTGTTTTCTATTAAAATTATATTAGATTTGCAATGAAGGAACGATAAAAAATGCCTGTATTTACTGACTTTTATCACCAATATACGCCTTGACTTATGGCATATTTGTAATAAAAACACCGCTCACCTCAAATCCAATATTTTTTAACAGGGCCAGAGGTGTGTAGATTTTAAAGTATTAAAATCTTAGCTTTTTTAAATTGTAAATTTTTAAGAAGAGAAGTGTGGACGGCTAGGTTAATAAAGAAATTGTCGTACACGCTTCAACAAGTATAAATAATTCGAATGTTATTTATATGAAGCTAGTGTGCGCCGTTATTAAACTTGAGAGTTTGATCATGGCTCAGAACGTACGCTGGCGGCACGCCTAACACATGCAAGTCGAACGCAGTAGCAATACTGAGTGGCAAACGGGTGAGTATAATGTGGGAATCTGCCTTTTGGTTTGGAATAACACGGGGAAACTTGTGCTAATACCGAATAAGCCCTTACGGGGAAAGTTTTAATGCCGAAAGATGAGCCCGCACTTGATTAGCTAGTTGGTAAGGTAAAAGCTTACCAAGGCAATGATCAATAGCTGTTCTTAGAGGAAGACCAGCCACATTGGGACTGAGACACGGCCCAGACTCCTACGGGAGGCAGCAGTGGGGAATCTTGCACAATGGGGGAAACCCTGATGCAGCGATGCCGCGTGAGTGAAGAAGGCCTTTGGGTTGTAAAACTCTTTCGTCGGGGAAGAAAATGACTGTACCCGAATAAGAAGGTCCGGCTAACTTCGTGCCAGCAGCCGCGGTAATACGAAGGGACCTAGCGTAGTTCGGAATTACTGGGCTTAAAGAGCTCGTAGGTGGTTAAAAAAGTTGATGGTGAAATCCCAAGGCTTAACCTTGGAACTGCCATCAAAACTTTTTAGCTAGAGTGTGATAGAGGTAAGTGGAATTTCTAGTGTAGAGGTGAAATTCGTAGATATTAGAAAGAACACCAAATGCGAAGGCAACTTACTGGGTCACTACTGACACTGAGGAGCGAAAGCATGGGTAGCGAAGAGGATTAGATACCCTCGTAGTCCATGCCGTAAACGATGTGTGCTAGACGTTGGAAATATATTTTTCAGTGTCGCAGCGAAAGCATTAAGCACACCGCCTGGGGAGTACGACCGCAAGGTTAAAACTCAAATGAATTGACGGGGACCCGCACAAGCAGTGGAGCATGTGGTTTAATTCGAAGATACGCGCAGAACCTTACCAACACTTGACATGTTCGTCGCGAGCCTAAGAGATTAGGCTTTTCAGTTCGGCTGGACGAAACACAGGTGCTGCATGGCTGTCGTCAGCTCGTGTCGTGAGATGTTGGGTTAAGTCCCGCAACGAGCGCAACCCCTACTTTTAGTTGCCACCATTTAGTTGGGCACTTTAAAAGAACTGCCAGTGATAAGCTGGAGGAAGGTGGGGATGACGTCAAGTCCTCATGGCCCTTATGTGTTGGGCTACACACGTGCTACAATGGCACTTACAATGGGAAGCAAAGAGGCAACTCCTAGCTAATCCCTAAAATGTGTCTCAGTTCGGATTGTACTCTGTAACTCGAGTGCATGAAGCTGGAATTGCTAGTAATCGCGGATCAGCGCGCCGCGGTGAATACGTTCCCGGGTCTTGTACACACCGCCCGTCACACCATGGAAGTTGGTTACACCTTAAGGCAAAGCTTATACCTTTGACTACGGTACGATCAGCAACTGGGGTGAAGTCGTAACAAGGTAGCCGTAGGGGAACCTGCGGCTGGATTACCTCCTTTCTAAGGAAGACCAAAAATTTCATTTGGTCTTAAAAAATTAAGTTAATGTGGCCGTCCTCATTTCTCTTCTTAATTATTAAAGTGTCTCATAAATGTGTTTAGGGGCCGGTAGCTCAGGTGGTTAGAGCGCACCCCTGATAAGGGTGAGGTCGCACGTTCGAGTCGTGCTCGGCCCACCATTTTTCATGGGGGATTAGCTCAGCTGGGAGAGCGCCTGATTTGCATTCAGGAGGTCAGCGGTTCGATCCCGCTATCCTCCACCAATTTTGACACTTTTAGTTTTTTTAAATTGTAAATAATGAATATCAATTTTGATTGTTTAAATATTATAAACAATCAAACAATATCTATATCCGATTGTTCGAATAGATGAACAATCTATAAATGTTCGAATAGATGAACATTTGAATAAAAATTTAATTTAGACAGAAAATTATTTTCTGTGCATAAATCAAGCGTTTAAGGGCGTATGGCGGATGCCTAGGCACTGAAAGGCGATGAAGGACGTGGTATACTGCGATAAGTTTCGGGGAGCTGTATGCAGGCTTTGATCCGAAAATTTCCGAATGGGATAACCCACCACTTTTTGTGGTACTTTAAACTGAATACATAGGTTTAAAGAGCTAACCCGGAGAACTGAAACATCTAAGTAACCGGAGGAAAAGAAATCAATTGAGATTCCGTTAGTAGTGGCGAGCGAACGCGGAACAGGCCAGTAACAATGTTAAGACAATCTAAATAGTTTGGAAAAACTAACCATAGAGGGTGATAGTCCCGTAGGAGTAATGCTTAATATTGTTCTTGAGTAGAGCGGGACACGTGAAATCTTGTTTGAATATAGGGGGACCACCCTCTAAGCCTAAATACTCTTCAGTGACCGATAGTGAACTAGTACCGTGAGGGAAAGGTGAAAAGAACCCCTATTAGGGGAGTGAAATAGAACCTGAAACCGTATGCCTACAAACAGTCGAAGCTCTTTTTAGAGTGACGGCGTACCTTTTGTATAATGGGTCAGTGACTTAATTTATCCAGCAAGCTTAAGCCGTAAGGTGTAGGCGTAGCGAAAGCGAGTCTTAAATGGGCGCAAGTTGTATGAATTAGACCCGAAAACGAATGAGCTTACCATGAGCAGGTTGAAAGCAGGGTAACACTTGCCGGAGGACCGAACCAGTTGACGTTGAAAAGTCTTTGGATGACTTGTGGTAAGGGGTGAAAGGCCAACCAAATTCGTAGATAGCTGGTTTTCCGCGAAAACTATTTAGGTAGTGCGTTGAGTAAATTGATGTTTGGAGGTAGAGCACTAAAGGGGCTAGGGGAGAGAAATCTTTACCAACCCTCATAAAACTCCGAATGCCAAACATTTTACCTCAGCAGACAGACTGTGGGTGCTAAGGTCCATGGTCGAAAGGGAAAAAGCCCAGATCACCAGATAAGGTCCCTAAATCATGATTAAGTGTGAAAGGATGTGGAGATTCCTAAACAGCCGGGAGGTTGGCTTAGAAGCAGCCATCCTTTAAAGATAGCGTAACAGCTCACCGGTCTAATAGAGTTTCTGCGCCAAAGATGTAACGGGGCTCAAATCATGTACCGAATCTGTGGATTTATAATTTCTTCGGAAATTATATCTGGTAGCGGAACGTTCTGTAAGCCTGTAAAGGGATACCCGCGAGGGATCCTGGAGGTATCAGAAGTGCGAATGCTGACATAAGTAACGATTAACAGAGTGAAAAACTCTGTCGCCGAAAATCCCAGGGTTCCTGCGCAAGGTTAATCCGCGCAGGGTTAGTCGACCCCTAAGTCGAGGGCGAGAGCCGTAGACGATGGAAACAAGGTTAATATTCCTTGACCCGATGGTAGTGACGGATTTTGTAAATTGTTAACTCTTAATGGATTGAGTTAGCTGTGAAGAAGTCCCAGGAAATAGCTCCATCATAGGATCGTACCCTAAACCGACACAGGTGGATTATTAGAGTATAATTAGGCGCTTGAGAGAATGATGTTGAAGGAACTCGGCAAAATGCCTCTGTAACTTCGGAAGAAAGAGGACCCATTTGTAGGCAACTATAATTGGGTGGCACAAGCCAGGGAGATGCGACTGTTTATCAAAAACACAGGGCTCTGCTAACACGTAAGTGGATGTATAGGGTCTGACGCCTGCCCGGTGCTGGAAGGTTAATGTGGTGAGTGCAAGCTCACTCCTGAAGCCCCAGTGAACGGCGGCCGTAACTATAACGGTCCTAAGGTAGCGAAATTCCTTGTCGGGTAAGTTCCGACCTGCATGAATGGCGTAACGATATCTCCGCTGTCTCCAACATCAACTCAGTGAAATTGAATTCTCCGTGAAGATGCGGAGTTCCCGTGGTTAGACGGAAAGACCCCGTGCACCTTTACTACAACTTTATATTGGTGTTAGGAATGATATGTTTAGCATAGGAGGGAGACTTTGAAGTTTTGGCGTCAGCTAAAATGGAGTCACCAGTGAAATACCTCTCTTATTATTCTTGACATCTAACTGCTAGCCGTAATCCGGCAGCAAGACACTGTATGGTGGGTAGTTTGACTGGGGCGGTCGCCTCCCAAAAAGTAACGGAGGCGTGCGAAGGTAGGCTCAGAGCGGTCAGAAATCGCTCGTAGAGTGCAATGGCATAAGCCTGCCTGACTGCGAGACTGACAAGTCGAGCAGAGTCGAAAGACGGTCATAGTGATCCGGTGGTTCTGAGTGGAAGGGCCATCGCTCAACGGATAAAAGGTACGCCGGGGATAACAGGCTGATACCCTCCAAGAGTCCATATCGACGAGGGTGTTTGGCACCTCGATGTCGGCTCATCACATCCTGGGGCTGGAGCAGGTCCCAAGGGTTTGGCTGTTCGCCAATTAAAGTGGTACGTGAGCTGGGTTCAGAACGTCGTGAGACAGTTCGGTCCCTATCTGCCATGGGTGTAGAAGAATTGAGAGGATTTGTCCCTAGTACGAGAGGACCGGGATGAACATACCACTGGTGGACCGGTTGTAGCGCCAGCTGCAGTGCCGGGTAGCTAAGTATGGACGGGATAACCGCTGAAAGCATCTAAGTGGGAAACCCACCTCAAAACTAGTTCTTCCTATAGAGCCGTAGTAGACCACTACGTTGATAGGCTGGATGTGGAAGCGCGGTAACGCGTGCAGCTGACCAGTACTAATAGCTCAATTGGCTTGATTTATGCACTGAAAAAAATTTTTATATTATGAAATGTTTATTTCTTGGATATAACGAAAAGCAAACTAAACTTATTAACTTTCTTAAAAAAAAAAAAATTTTTGTTGAAAACAAAAAAGGAAAGATTTCGTTAGATAAGATTAAAAAATACGATTTTATAATTTCTTTTGGATATAAAAAAATTATAGACAAAAAAATTATTAACAATATTTCTAGACCAATCATTAATCTTCATATGTCTTATCTACCAAACAATAGGGGATCTCATCCTAATTTTTGGAGTTTTATAAATAATACGGTCAAAGGAGTGACTATTCATGAAATTGATAAAGGATTAGATTCTGGCCCAATTATTTTTCAAAAAAAGATCATATTTGATTTAAAAGTTAATAAAAATCTCACTTTTAAACAAACGTATAGATCTTTATTTAAGGAGTTAGAAATAATTTTTATTAAAAATTATAAAAAAATAATTTTAAGAAAATATAGAGTAAAAACCAATAATATTCTTAAAGGCAGTATCCACAAAAAAAAGGATTTGCCAACAGATCTTAAAAATTGGAATACTAAAATTTTAAAGTATTTGACTAATAGGTGAGTCTTTAGCAATTTTTTTCTTTGCAATTTTTCCTAATATTTTAACAAATTTTTCAGCACCAATACCAATCTTAGGCCTAAAAGATCTTATATTTTTTCTTGTAAATTTCTCACCTTTTTTAATTTCTTTTACAGCATAAATTGATCTTCTTAGTTTAAGAGAGTTCATCTCATTTCTCTTTGGCCCAATATAGGGTTTTCCCAAAGATAAATGAATATTTTTAGAAAGTTTTTTTAACTCACTTAATTTTGAGGCATCGATAGAAAAACTTTTATCCAATGAATTAATCTTTTTGTTTAATATAAAATGTTTTTCAATTACTGAAGCGCCAAGTGCGCTAGCAGTTAAAGAAGAATAAATATTATCAGTGTGGTCAGAAATACCAACTAAATATTTTTTAAACTTTTTTTTTAGTGTTTGCATTGTGCTTATATTTGAATCGTCTATTTTTGTTGGGTACCCGGACACACAATATAAAATTATTATTTTTCTATGATGCCTTTCAATAATTTTAACTGCATCTTTAATTTCACTTATTTTAGCCATTCCAGTTGAAATTATTATTGGTTTCTTTTTTTTAGCAATATAATCTATAAGCTCATGATCGGTAATTTCAAAAGAGGCAACTTTGTATAAAGGCACCCTTAACTTTTCTAATAAGTCGACAGCTCTTTTACTAAAAGGGCTGCTAAACAAAGTTATATTTAATTTTTTTGCCAACTTAAAAGCATCGTAGTGCCAGGAAAATGGTGTATGTGCCTCTTTATAGAGATCCCATAAAAACTTACCTTTCCAAGTTCCCTTATTGATTTTAAATTTTTTTTTTCTTTGATTTAAAGTTATATCTTCTGGTTCATACGTTTGAATTTTGATCATGTCAGCACCATTTTTTGCAGCTGATTTTATGTGTTTTAAAAATAAAGATTTTTTTCCACTGTGATTACCTGAAATTTCGGCGATAATTATCGGGGGACTTTTGTCTGATATACTTAATTTTTTATTAATTTTTATTTTCATTTATTTTTAATTAGTTTAAATTAATTACTAAAACATATACATCATTATAATGGTAAAAAATAAAAAGTATCTAAAAATAATTAATTCAATAGAAAAAACCAGAAAAAAAAATAATAGTAATTGGATGGATTTAATGAGACTCTCATTTAAATATAATCCAACAGAGTCTAAAAAGATTGTGAAAAATATATTTAAAGAAGATAAAAAAATAAATAAATTAATAAAAAAACTAGTTAGCTAAGATTAAATTTTTGATATCTTTTCAAACTCAGTGCTAAGATCATTTGAGTGCCTACAAAAATTTTCCTTGAAATCTTTTAAGATCCTTTGTCTTGCTGGTGATCTCCACCAATCCTCTAAATTTTCATAATTTTTATTAATGAAACTAGCTGCTTTAATTGAAGACTCAAAACATATATTATTTTCTTTGAACTTTTGAATAAATCGCAAGAATTTTTTATTTAATCTATAGTTAACTTTTTTGTCAAAAATGATTATTGCTGGTCTATTAAGATAAATAGATTCAAAAAAAGGTGTTCCTATAAAAAAATGAATACTTAAATTATACTGATTAATTATTTTTTTAAATGGTATATCGATATTTATAAATTTAAGTGATTTGTGCTCTTTTTTAAGAGAGTTTTCTAAAGCTGGGTACCTAGTCTCCTGTAAAGCTTTAATTACGTTTATTTTTTTTAAATTCTTAGATAAAGATTTCAAATATTTGTTAGTCGAATTTAAAATTAGTTTATTAATAGAAAGGCTATCCAAGTATCCATCCGGTGTCCTATCTTCCATTTCTGTGAAGGAGTATAGAATTAAAAGAATTTTTTTTGTTTTATTAAATTTAAACTGATTTTCTCTATCAATATAGTTTTTAGTAAAAATAAATTTATGTAACCCTTTTTTTTTATTTGCCCCCCAACAGAGTTGATTAGCAAACATCTTATTTACGAACCAGTTATCATTTTTGTAAATATTATCGTATCCATGCTGTGTTATAATTATTTTAGAACCAGATATATATTTTTGTGCACAATAAAATTTAAAAAGTTCATCATAATAAGGATAACTTGTTAAAATATGTTTAGGATTTTTCGGCCAATTTAATTTTTTATAATGAACTTCTAATGTTTTATAATTTTCCAGATATATTCTTGGAAAAGTAAATTTAATAATTTTTTTTAAAAAAGATTTATAATTGCCTTTTGTTTTTTTATGATAAAAAATTTTTTCTCTATCAAGGTTTTCATAGTTATATTTATTTATTTCTTTTACACCTAAAGTAATATTAATAAACTTAAAATATTTCATTATATCAAGTTTAATTTCTTTTGGAACATCCCACTGATAGTAAAATATTTTATTATTAAAACTTTTGTAATATATCTTATGAAATTTATCAGGCTCATTTAATTTAAAAATTTCCTTCTTTAGATCTAAATTTTTTTTTACATCAAAATTTATTGTATCAATATCTCTTTCATCTACCATTTTTGACAAAAGCCAGTGGTGAAATAAATTATATTTGTATAGATTGCTTCTTATTAAAATATGTGCATGCAAAGTATTTTCAGGGATAAAAGTTTCATCTCTTAAAGATATTTTATAAAAAGAATTAACATTATATTTTTTTTCAATTTTTCTTAAAATTTCCCAATTAGCAAAAGATTGATGCACCAAAGTCTTCAACCATTTACCAACTAGAATTTCCCAATAATGTTTATCATAATTTTTTTTGTGAGCCTTATTTAAACAAACCTTTAAATATTCGAGTATTTCAAAGTAAACATTTTCCAAATATCTATAATTTTTCGATATTGCTAAACTGTTTTTATAAGTAAAAACTTTGGCAACTTTATTTTTAGTTTTTTTTTGATAATCTTTGATGTATTGACAGGTATTACTAAAAAGCAAATTTTTATTACTATTTAATATTTTTTGATTTTCATTATTTATTAATTTGTCGTCTATATTAAATGTAATTAAATTCATATAAAATATTTAGATCTTTTTATATTTTAAAATTAGCAACTTTATTTTATTGCAAATATAATTTACCTGACTTTTTTTTAGATCTGGATAAAGAGGCAACGATAAACAAGATCTAAAATAACTATTTGCTCCTGCTAATTTAATTTTTGAGTATTTTTTATAATATGGATGAGAATTAATTGGTATATAATGAACTTGAGTCGCTATATTGTTCTTGTATAAAAGTTGAATAATTTGATCTCTATTTACTTTGAGTTTTTTTAGATTGAAATTTACAATAAAAAGATGAAAAGCAGATCTGCTCATTTTTACTTTTGGTAAAATAAGATAGTTTGTTAATGACTTTAAATTTTCAATATAAATTTTAGCAATTCTTCTTCTTGATCTGACTAATTTATCTAACCGTTTTAATTGTGATATTCCTAAAGTACAATTTACATCACTTAATCTAAAATTATACCCAGGCATGATTATTTTATATTTCCAATTATGTTTGTTCTTTCCTGATTTTTTTCTCAACATTCCATGATTTTTCAAAGTTTTCATAATTTTAAATAATTTAAAATTATTAGTAGTAACCATTCCGCCTTCGCATGTAGTTAAAGTTTTTGCAGGATGAAAAGAAAATGTACTAATATCACTGTACTTACAACTTCCAACATAATGATTTCCTAATGAATAATATTTACCTCCAAGAGCATGACACGCATCTTCCAATAGAAAAAATTTGTATTTTTTTTTTAATTTAAAAAAAGCTTTTGCATTTAAGGGATCACCACCATTATACATTGTGATTACAGCTTTAATATTCTTAATTTTGTTTTTTTTTATACAATCTAATAAATTTTTTGGTAACATTTGACCTGTAATGGGATCTGTGTCTGCAAAATAAATTTTTGCTTTTAACAACTCCAAAATATTTAGAGAAGCTATAAAGTTTATAACTGGCAGTATTACTACATCTCCCTTTTTTATATTCATAGAGTTTAAAGCAAGTTGTAATGCCGCTGTACCACTTGAACAACTTACTGCAAATTTAGATCTTACTTTGCTTTTAAAATTTTTTTCAAACAATTCCGTAGCCGGTCCTGTTGTTATAAATTCTTCCTTGAGACTTCTTACAACAGAAGAAATATCTTTTTTGGTGATATTTTGTTTACTATAATTTATCATTTATTTTGCTTTTCATTAGTTTAATCTTTTGAAAAATTTTTTTATTTCTGGCACATCTAAGTAATGATCTATTTTGTCACCATCTTCGCATTTAGCAATTATTTCAAAAACACTCTGTAACGCATTAAAATATTTTAGGAAATTTTCTTTTGAGTGTGCAGTGGATACATAAATTGCATTTGATGCTAATATAGATTTTTTGTACATTTCTTGAGCAATTAGTGTTCTATACTTATTAAAATTATTACTTAAAATCTCAAATCTTGATAAAGCCGGAATTCCAGAAAGTTTAATCTTTAGGTTGTTCTTTTTCGCTAAATTTAACCATTTTTTTCTTAACCAGTTTCCTTTATTTGTAACTATTTTCCAAGATTTGATTCGTTCCATTTCCTCAAGAGTTTTAATTGCTGCAGTTGGGCCAATTCGTTCAGTCCAAAAAGTACTACTAATAAATGTTTCTTCGGCAGATCTCATAATTCTTTCTTTTCCTAAAATTGCGTTAATTGCGTATCCATTTCCCAAAGCTTTACCAAAAATAGCCATATCTGGATTAATCTTAAATAATTTGTGAAGACCACCGTAAGTTTGTCTAAAACCAGATGTACACTCATCAAATATTAAGATTATTCCTTTTTTGCTTGTAATTTCTCGGACTTTTTCCAAAAAGTTGTTTCGCGGCATCTCATTTCTTGCTACTTCCATTTTTACTATCCCAATATCCGGATTTTTTTTGATCAATTTATAAAAACCATCAAAGTCGTTATATTTAAATGGATATGACGTTCCAGTTAAATTTTTTGGAACACCTTTTGCTGAAAGTCCTTCAAGTAAATGTGAATTAAGATTATCTTTATTTTTTAAATTTGCCGATAAATACCAATCGTGCCATCCGTGATAACCGCAAAACGCAACCTTAGTTCTATTAGTCGCAGCTCTTGCTATTCTTATTGCAACTGAATTTGCCTCTCCCCCGGATCGAGTAAATCTTGCCATATTAGCCCATGGATGAAGGTTAACTAATTTTTCAGCTAATTTTACTTCCTCAGGGGAATTTAAGGAGGATAAATTTCCCTTACTTACAGTATCTTTCACAGCTTTATCAACTTTCTTATTGTTGTATCCAAGTAAATTAGTTCCTGCACCCATTAAATACATATCTAAAAATTTTTTGTTATTTAAATCCCAAATATAACTTCCGTTTGTCTTTGAGTAATAAGTAGGCCACAAATTTGGCAAATGAAGGTTGGGATTTTTTGAAAAAAGCATAGTTCCACCTGGAATAATATTAATTGCTTTTCTCCATAATTTTTGGCCTTTACTTAAGTTTATACCTTCATTTCTATTAATATATTGATTTGCAGTAAAATCTTTTGGATATTTTCTTTTGATCTTAAGCACATCTTTCCATGAAAAATTTAAATTTTTAAATCTTTTAAAAATATTTTTTATAACAACAAAATCTTCCTCTGTATCCAAGGTCCATCTTTCAGAAGAGAAATCCTTTTTAGATGAGAAATTGTATTTTTTAATACTTTTATTTTTAAGCATAAAAGGTATTACATGTTCTCTCTCAAATTTCGATCTGGCATTTTTCCATGCATGATGTAGGGTCTTAACATTAAATATGCCTATGTCGAGACCGTCTGGAAAAGTTGGAGGACTAGTATTTACAAGTAAATCTATTTTCTTTTTGATAAAAATTTTCAAACAACTATCCAACATACGAGGATCAATCAAGGGGCAATCTGCGGTAATTCTAACAATAATCTTTGATTTATATTTTTTAGCACAATTGTAGTACCTATCTAGAACATTTTTTTCACTTCCTTCAAAATAGTTAAGTTTTTTACTTTTAAGAAAATTTTTCAACTTAAAATTTTTTTTATTTTTAGGAATTGCATATACGATTTGAGAAATAAATTTAGAGCAAGAAAGTCTTTGATGAATTATTTCTATTATCGTTTTTTTAGAAATTTTTTTAAGAACTTTTTCTGGCAATCTACTAGAGGTTAATCTAGCTTGTACTATAATTGTGATATTTTTTTCGAATATTAATTTTTGTTTGTATTTCATAAATATAAATCGAACTCCAGTGATAATATACTTTTATTAATCAAATCTCAATTGATAGTTCAATATTTGAACAATATAGTATTTAAAAAACCTATAAATTTCATTTTTCAACAAAAACATATTAATTAATATTGAAATTGTAATGTTTTTTTAAAATTTTATTAGATACATTTATTTTAGGTGGTTTAAGAAATTTTTTTTTAAACTCATTGTTAATTTCAATTAATTGATCTCTACTCTCCACCCCAACCACTACTTTTACTTTTTTCAGTTTATATAAAACACTGAAAGCACCTCTTGTAATATTAGTATTATTTTTTTGTAACCAATTTCTCCATTTAGAGTAAATTTTTTTTGTAAATAGAAGTTTTTTATTTAATGTTTTATAATTGCAAAATAATCCTCCTTGAAAAAAAATAGATCTTACATGAACTTCGATTTTCATATCTTGAAGTTTTTTTATAATATTTTTTTTCTTAAACCTATAGTCAAATACACTTAAAGGTAACTGAACTATATCTGGCTTAAAAACATCAATTAAATTTTTAAGTTGTTTTATTCCATAAACTGAAAAACCAACTTTTTTTATTTTCTTTTCTTTCTTTAATTTTTTTAAAGCTAGAATTAAATTTTCATTATTTTTTTTTAATAAATCATTAGGTCGATGAAGATATAGTGCGTATAATCTTTTAATTCTTAATTGCTCAAGATGATCGTCAATAATTTTAGAAATTTTGTAATAAAAATTATTTGTATTTAATTTTATGGATGGTAATTTCGATGTTACTTTAAACCTTTTTATATTTATTTTTTTTAATAAATAATTTGTTTTTTTATAGGTGATAGCAGTATCTAAATATCTTATTTTATTTTTATAAGCATAATCAATAATTTTTTTTACTTCTTTTAGAGATAGTATTTTTTTATTATTTTTTATGCCATAAATTCCGGAAAATCGAGAAGTTCCTAGCACAATTTTAGAAATTTTTTCTGACATAAGCTATTTTTAGAGTTAGTAGTAAGCTAAATTACTTGACAGTTCAACATTTGAACGTTAAATAGTTCAAAAAATGAACATTTAAATAATTTTATGAAAAGTGATGAAGATAATTTAGACGTGTTAAGAGCAATATATAAGAAACCTAGATCTTCCCAGAGAGAAATGGCTAAAAATCTTGGATTTAGTTTAGGAAAACTTAACTATTGTCTTAATGCTTTGAAAAATAAAGGATTTATTAAGATTCAAAATTTTAACAAACAACCCAACAGATTAAAATATATTCAATATGTTCTTACCCCAAAAGGGATATCCGAAAGAACAAGTTTAACTTTAAATTTTATGAAAAGTAAATTTAAAGAATACGACGAATTAAAAAAAGAATTAGAAGATAATTAATTATGTGGATCATCTTAAGATACAAAAAAAGCAATTTTCAATTTTTAATTAATGATCTAAAAAAAAAATTTAAAAATGATTTGGAAATTTACAATCCAAAATTTAAAACAAATTTAAGAGTAAAAAATAAATTTATTACAAGCGAAATTACTTTATTAGGGGATTATTTTTTTTGCCATCATAAGGAATTTAATAATTCAAATATTATAAATAGCTTAAAATTTACAAAAGGTTTAAAAGATTTTATAAAAGGATATAAATTTTCCCAACAAGATATACAAGACTTTATTAAAAGATGTCGTAAGTCTGAAAACAAAGAAGGATACCTTACAAATAAATTTTATAATCTTTATAAAAATTCAAAATTTAAATTTAATTCTGGTTTATTTTCAAATTTTGTTTTTCAGATAATAAATTTGCAGAAAAATAAGATAAATTTGCTTTTAGGAAATTTAAAAATAACGACAGAAAAAGAAAAATTTGTTTTTAAAAGTATTTAAATATTAAGATGAGAAAGTGTAAAAGTGTTAAAGTGTAATTTTACAAAGTGCGGAGCTATGGAAAAATTTGTAAAAAAATCTCAATTATTTTAATAGAATGAATTTTTTAAAAAATAAAACAATATTAATTACTGGCGGAACTGGTTCTTTTGGAAATGCTGCTGTGGAATATTTAACACACCATTGCAAGCCAAAGAAAATTATAATTTTTTCTCGCGATGAGAATAAACAATACGAGATGCAGAAAAAATTTAAAGATAAAAATTTAAGATTTTTCCTTGGAGATGTAAGAGATGAAGATCGATTGTTGATTGCTTTTAGGAATGTGGATTACGTGATTCATGCTGCGGCACAAAAACATGTTCCAGCTGGAGAATATAATCCTTTCGAATGTATAAAGACTAATATAAATGGAGCCCAGTCAATTATTTCCGCGTGCTTTAAAACTAATGTAAAAAAAGTTGTAGCTCTATCAACTGATAAAGCTTGTAACCCTATAAATTTATATGGGGCTACTAAACTTTGCGCAGAAAAACTATTTATTAATGCCAATCAATTATCCGGGGCAGGCGGTACAAAATTTAGTGTTGTAAGATATGGAAACGTAATTGCATCAAGAGGTTCGGTTATACCTTTTTTTAAAGAACTTGTTAAAAACAAAGCAAATTATTTACCTTTAACACATAAAGATATGACAAGATTTTTTTTAACTCTATCTGACTCTGTAAAATTTGTATTCAATAATTTAAATAATATTGTAGGTGGTGAAATTACTATACCTAAGATGAATTCCATTTTGATAAAAGATATTATTAAAATGATAGATAAAAAGATAAAAATAAAAATTGTTGGTGTGAGGCCAGGAGAAAAAATACATGAAATATTATGTTCTAAAGATGAGTCAGATCTAGTCTACGAAACAAAAAATTCCTTCATAATTTATCCGAACTATAAACCAAACATTAAAAAATCTGGAAAAAAAGTTAAAAGTGACTTCGAATATGTTTCAAATTCAAAAAAATATTTAAATAATACTGCTATAATTAATCTTATAAATAAAAGCAAAGTTTTGAGCAAATAACCTTTATTTAAATGATTACTCTATCAAAACATTTATTTTTGAGTCTTTCAACTGCGAAAAATTTATCAAAAAATAAAGGTATTAAAAAGTTTTTTGAAATTTTCGTCATTAGATTTTTTTATGCATTTGATTTTATAAGAAATTTTTTTAATTCTAAAAAAAAATATGATAAAGAAATTCTTTCTGAAAAGTATTTTGAAGAAAATATAAGCACAAACCAAGTTTTGAGTGATTTAAACATATTTGGATACAATAATTTTCTAAAATTAAAAGAAGATTATCTTACCTTAATAAAAGAGGAAATTTCCTTAAAAAATTCAACAATATCTTACAAAGGAAAAAAAAGTTTTGAGAATCTTCAAGATCACTTGAGCGACGAAAGTAATCTTAATAATATTTTTTCAAAAAGTTTAGAAAAAAAGATATCTCATGTAGCTCTTGATATTAACTTAGCTAAAACAAGCTATATACAAGAACTAGCCACATCAAATTTTTTTATGGATTTGTCAAAAAAATACATCAATAATGATAGAGTTTCAGTTTCAGCGCTTTGTTATATTTCAAATCCAACTCAAACGTCAGAGTCTGAAAAAAAGGATAACGCTCAGTATTTCCATTATGATAATGATTTTAAAAAATTTTTTAAAGTTTTCATTTATTTGAGTGATGTTAGTTTAGCCGCAGGCCCTCATTCTTTTGTATCTAAAACTAATTCAAGAAAAAAATTTAAACATATAGTTGCAGAAAGAATTGATGATAAAGAAATTAACAAATTTTATAATGCTGAAGACATAAAGATATTTGATGGAAAAAAAGGCAACATAATTATAGAGGATACATTTGGTCTTCATAAAGGAACTCCTCCATCAAAAGATAGTAGAATAGTGCTTATTTTGATCTTCGGTTATGATTTAGGGATCGGTATTTATAAAAATTCTTTAATTAAAAAAATTTAATTTGCATAATACCAAATATGTTCACGAAGACTAAAATATTTATTTTTAATTATTTTCTGAAAGCATTGAATTTTTTGCCTCCTAAATATTCATGCTTGTTAGGTAATTTGAGACAATTTATTATGAATCGAAGAATTAGATTTTTTTACTCAAAAGACCTTAATTTGTATAAAGTTAAAAGTGACAATTTATCAATGTATTTTTTTGATAAAATGAGAGGTTTTAATACTTATTCTTATGGAATTAAAGAAAGAGCAATATCATTAGCTGCTACATACAATATGAACTTAATAAAATTTTCAGAAAATGATGTTGTCATTGATTGTGGAGCTAATTATGGGGATTTGTATGCCTGGACTTTAATTAATAACTGTAAAATTAATTATATTTCTTTTGAACCTTCACCAAAAGACTTCAAATGTATAGAACTTAATTGTAAAGGACAAAATAATAATAACATCGCTCTCTCAAATAAGACAGGCAAAACAGATTTTTATTTAAAAACGGACAGCGGAGACTCCTCTATATTGGAACCTGCAGGGGGATTTACTGAAAAAATAGAAATTGAAACTACTACGTTAAAAGAGTTTGTTATAAAAAATAAAATTAATCAGATAAAATTCTTCAAGCTAGAGGCAGAAGGTTTTGAACCAGAAATATTAAATGGATCAAAGGATGTTCTTAATAGAATTGAGTACATAGGAGTAGATGGAAGCCCTGAGAGAGGTCTTAAAGCAGAAACCACTATCGATTATGCTATCAAATTTTTAACAGAGAATAATTTTAAAATGATTGGTTCAAATATTTATGATCATTATGCCAAAGCATTATTTAGGAATCAAAATTTTTAAAAAATTCCATTTTTTTAAAGTGTGAAGCTATGTCTAATTCAAAAAAAATTTACGGTCTTATACCTTTAAGAAAAGGTAGCACTAGAATAAAAAATAAGAATTTTATTAAAGTACTGGGCAAGCCATTATATAAATATGCGTCAGAACAAGCTCTGAAAAGTAAACTTATCAATAGACTTTTTATATCAACCGACAATAATAAAATCAGATCCAACAATAAAAAGCTTTCAATAATATCTAGATCAAAAGCAAGTTCTACCAGTTATGCATCTACAGAATTGGTTATAGAGGAATTTCTTAGAAAATACGATTGTGACTATTTGGTTTTAATACAAGCAACTAACCCTTTTTTAAAAACAAAACATATCGACCAGGGCATTATGAAAATTTTAAAAAATAAAAAAAAGTTCGATACAGTTTTATCAGCAGTAAAGAGTGAACATTTTGTTTGGAAAAAAAATAATAAGGGATGTATATTTCCAAAAAATTACAATTATAAAAAAAGAACGAGAATGCAAGATACTAATTTAGGTGAATTAATTGAAAATGGTGCTTTTTATGTTTTTAGTTCAGCTGGTTTTAAGAAAAATAAAAACAGACTATACGGCAAGATAACATATATTGAAATGCCAAAAGAAAGCGTGTTTGAAGTAGATGACAGGGAAGATTTAAGAATAATAAAAAAACTCCTACGCTAATACATTTTATATTTATTGAAAAATGAAAAATAGAAAGTATACATAACTTATGAAACCATTTCTCATAGCTGAAATTGGCATCAATCATAATGGAGATCTTTCCATTGCAAAACAAATTATTGATTATGCGAGTGACGCAAACTTTGATGCAGTTAAATTTCAGAAAAGAACTGTAGAAAAAGTGTACTCAAAAAAACTGTTAGACTCCCCCAGAGAGAGTCCCTGGGGCACTACTCAGAGAGAACAAAAAAATGGCTTAGAATTTGGTGATGCAGAATACAAAGAAATAGATAAATATTGTAAAAGCAAAAAGATTGAGTGGTTTGCTTCATGCTGGGATTTAGACTCACAATTATTTATGAGAAAATTTAATCTCAAGTACAATAAAATTGCATCTCCTATGCTTAGCAACTTACCTTTAATAAGGATGGTTGCTGAAGAAAAAAAATATACTTTTATATCTACTGGTATGAGCACTTTAGAGGAAATTGATGTAGTAGTAGATATATTTAAAAATAAAAATTGTCCTTTTGAACTAATGCATTGTAACAGCAGTTACCCTATGAAAGATCGTGATGCGAATTTAAATTGTATTTCAACATTAAAAAAAAGATATAATTGTAAAGTAGGCTATTCGGGCCATGAAAATAGTTTGATTTCGATAAGTCATATTGCAGTTGCTCTTGGAGCGACTTCTGTAGAAAGACATGTTACTTTGGATCGAACGTTGTATGGATCTGATCAAGCAGCATCAATAGAAGCTAAAAATATTGCTAATTTAAGCAAAGTTTTACATAGCGTGGATGAGATATTAGGAAACGGAAAAAAAATAATTACTAAATCAGAAGAAAAGGTAAGAGAAAAACTAAGAATTAAAAAAGATTAACAAAAAGGTTTGTAATTTAATGAAAGCAGCAATTTTAGTAAAAAATAAAAAACCTTTAGTTGTGACTGAAGTTGAGATGCCAAAGAAATTAGAATTTGGCCAAGTATTGGTTAAAATTTTTTATAGCGGACTTTGTGGTTCACAAGTAAGTGAAATCGATGGTCTTTGGGGTGAAGATAAAAACATTCCTCATTTATTGGGGCACGAGGGATCTGGAGTCGTTTTGGATTTTGGTCCTGGCGTTAAAACTGTCTCAAAAGGGGACCATATAGTCTTACACTATATGAAAAGCTCAGGTTTAGATAGTCCAACCCCTAAATACAAATGGGGTGAAAAAATAGTCAGCGCAGGAGGTGTAACTACATTTAACACTCATGCTATTGTTTCAGAAAACAGAATTACAAAAATTCCAAAAGATTTTGATTTAAGATTAGCCCCAGTCCTAGGTTGTGCAATTCCTACGGCTATGGGAGTAATTAATAATGAGGCTGAAATTAAAATTGGTCAATCTGTCGTTGTTTTTGGTTTGGGTGGTGTTGGATTAGCTATTTCACAATGTGCATCTTTAACTTCGGCTCATCCTATTATCGGCATTGATTTACACAAAAGTAAAATTGATTTAGCTAAAAAATTTGGAGTTACACATGGACTGATTAATAATCCCTCTATAGAACGAGATATAAGAAGTATAACAGGAAATGATGGTGCCGACACAGTTATAGATGTAACTGGAAATTCAAAAATCATTGAACTTTGCTATAAAATTACTTCACCTGTAGGAAAAACAATTTTATGTGGCATTCCAAAAGAAAATGATAATATTTCAATATTCACAAAGCCATTACATTTTCATAAAACTTTGAAAGGTTCTAAAGGTGGTGGGTCAAAACCAGACATCGATATTCCAAGATACATAAAACTCTTAGCAGCAAAAAAAGTTCACTTGGATAAATTTATTACTCATGAATACCCACTAGAAAAAATTAATGAAGCTATTACTACATTAAAAAGTGGTGAGGCAGGTAGGATTGTAATCAAAATGAGTCACGAATAATATTATTTTGCTTATGTCAGAAAAAAAATTTTCCCACTTTTCACATATAGATAAGATTTGGAGAAAAAACCAAGTCTTAAAAGATAGAGAGCAATATTTTAGGCTTGATAAAAATGAAATGATATCAAATTTTGACAAGCCTTTTTTAAATAAAATTAAAAAAAAATTAAAATCTTTTCATATTAATGCTTACCCAAATTTAAATGATGTCTATAAAAAATTATCAAAGTCTCTTAATTTTAGTACTGAAAACATCATACTTACCAGTGGCTCAGATCTCGCAATCAAAAATTGTTTTGAGCTTTTTGTAAGAAAAAATAATGAAGTTATAACTTTAAACCCAACATATGGAATGATAAATATTTACTCAAAACTTTTTCAAGCCAGACAGATTAAAGTTAATTATGAAAAAGATTTGACCATAAATCCAGATAATATTTTAAACAAAATTAATAAAAAAACTAGTTTGATAGTAATACCTAATCCAAACTCTCCAATCGGAAGCGTTATGTCACAAACAGATATAATAAAAATTTTATTTAAAGCTAAAAAAAATAATTGTTATGTATTAGTAGATGAGTGTTATTACAATTATTATAAAAAAACCTCTATTAATTTAATTAAAAGATTTAATAATCTTATAATTAGCAGATCATTCTCAAAAATCGGACTTGCAGGATGTAGAGTTGGTTTTTTAATTACTAATAAAAATTTAAGAAAAAAACTTTATAAGTTTCGACCTTTTTACGAAATAACATCCTTCTCTGTTCTCTTATTAGACGAGTTTTTAAATAATAAAAATTTAGTGATTAAATATGCTGAAAAAGCAAAAAAAGGAAAAAAATTTTTAGAAAAATATTTTATTAAAAACGATATTTTTTACTTTTCTACTGCAGCTAACTTTATTTTGATGGTATTAAACAATAAAATAATTACAAAAAGAATATTTAAAGAACTTTTAAAAAATCGCATTTTAGTAGTTGTTGAGAAGAATATTCCTCATTATAAGAATGTAATAAAATTTACTGTAGGCCCTGAATTCTTGATGCGAAAAGTTGTAAAAGCAATCGATCGGGTAATTTAAACTTTAATGAGACCAATAAAGCGATTTTTAAGTATCCTTAGAGTTCTGATAAAATCTAAGATAATTTTAAAGAGTCCTAAAAATTATGATTTAGTTTTTTTTGATAACGAACAATTGACTGAATTTGAAGAATTACTATCGAACTACAATTTTTTTGTGCTTCATACTCGATTAGAACAAATAAAAAAAATTTATTTTTCATATAATATAATTAAATATTTTATTAAAAATTATAAAGGAAATATAATGACTGCTTATCTTGCCTCACTTATTGAAGCAATAAAGCCAAAAGTAGTAATTACTTTTATTGATAACTCTATTAAATTTTCTGATGTTGCAAAAACGCTTGATAAAAAAACTAATTTTTTGGCAGTTCAAAATGCGGCTAGACTCGATTTAAAACTGTATAAGTATTTATTTGATAATCAAATAATAAAAGTTGATTATAATAAAAGATTTTATATCCCAAACTTTCTATGCTTTGGACAATTTGAAATTGACCACTACAAATCATTTGGAATAAAAGTAAATAATTTTATTAAGATTGGGTCTTTAAGATTAGCAAATGCTTTTAAATACATAAAAGAAAAAGGAATTAAACTTGATAAATCTATTTATGATGTTTGTTTGATAGGTGAGGGAGTATCAGGAGGTAATTTTAGACATGATAGATTATTTGATGAGGAAATTTTAGGTTTTGAAAAAGGAATGGTAGATATTGTAAAATATACAGTAAGATTTTGTATAAAACATAAAATGAAACTTATATCTCCTCAAAAAATAAATAAATCTTCAAATTTAGATGAATATAACAGGGTAATGAACACTTATAAGAAATATCTAAATAAGGAGGAATTTGAATTTTTCCAAAAAAGCTGTTTTGAAAGGTCAGCCAGCACCTATAAATCCTATGTAGCAATGTTCCAAAGCAATATAACTATTGGCACATCATCAACTCTTTTAAGAGAAAACTTAGCTGTTGGTCGAAAAACTTTATCGTGCAACTTATTAAAGACCGATATTCACGATTTTCCAGTAGAGGGTATATGCGCTATTAAAAATTGTTCTTATGAAGAATTTGAAAAAAGACTTTTAGAAATTCAATCAATTAACAAAAAAGATTATTTTTTAAATATAAAAAAAGAAAAAAATTACATTCTAGAATATAATGAAAAAAGTTCTACTTTAGAAGTTTTAAAAGAAAAAATAGATGCGTTTATGTTAAACAATTTTGTACCTGAAAAAGATAAGTCACAAAAAACAATAAATATTTAAATTATTAAATGAAAAAAATTATTTTTGTAATTTCTCTAATAATATTACTAATTTTAATATTTAATATAAACAATTTAAGGTCATCAAACTTTATTGGTAAAGAAAATATCAAAAGCAGTTATTTATATTTAAAAAAAAAAACAAACGAAATGAAATTTGATAAATGCTCAATTAATAAAGGAACACAAAGACAAGGTGCAAAAATTTTTATTGCAGGGCATACTTATGGAAATCCTGGAGATAAAAATCTCTCAACTTACCCGAAATTAATAGAGCATTTAAAGAAAGATAAAAATGAGTATCAATATGCTTTTTTAGCTGGAGATATTGTAAATAAACCAAGTAAAATAAATTTTTTACAAGTTATAAAAGAATTAAATGATTTTATTGAAAATATTTATGTAGCACCTGGAAATCATGATTTAGAAGACGATAAAAACAATTCTAGTGCCCAAAAGGACTTTTTATCTGTTTTTAAAAAAAAGTATCAATCTTTAAGTGTTAATGGGAATAAATTTATCTTGTTAGATAGCACAACAAATCAAGGGAAAATTTCAAATGATCAAATTAACTTTCTAAAAAAAATAATAAAAAACAGCGAAAAAGTAGAAAATATTTTTGTGATTTCCCACCATGTAATTTGGCAAAATTACGTAAGAAATAAAATTACACCTAATGTTCCAAAAAGTTTATCTAAAGATGATAATTTTAAAGAAGTATTATCTATCTTTAAAGAAATTGATGAGAAAATTAGCATATACTTCATAGCTGGAGACATTGGAGTTTCCTACAAAAAAACAGTATTATTTTGTGAAAAAAATAAGAACTTAAATTTTATAGCAACGGGGATGGGTAACAAAAAATTAGATAATTATCTAGATCTTTTAATTTCCTCAGAGGGGGAAATATTATCAATAAGACCTGTTTTTTTTTGATTATCTTGAAAGTTGTGATTAACTAATTAATGGTATAAATCAACATATATGAACAAAGATTATTTAGACTTTTTTTTAAATGAACAAATTCAAATAAATCTTAGCTCTTTTTTAGAGGGTCTAGTGCTCGCAGGGGTATTAAGTTTTTTAATACAAATTGTTTATTTAAAATTTTCAACATCTCTCTCAAATAAATATGATTTTGCAAAAACTTTTGTAGTATTGGGTTTAACAACAACTTTAGTGATTACTATAGTTAAGTCGTCTCTCGCGTTATCATTAGGATTAGTTGGTGCGCTATCGATAGTAAGGTTTCGGGCAGCAATTAAGGAACCAGAGGAATTAGTTTATCTTTTTTTAATAATTGCTATTGGACTTGGTTGCGGAGCTGGACAATTACAGATCACTTTAATTGGCGTTATATTTGCCATTATTATAATAATTTTTTTCAGCTTTATTTGGAAAAGGAGAAAAGTTTCTGAAGATGAAGTACTAAATTCAAGTATTATATTTGATAAACGGGTCTCTGATAAAAAGATAGATTTAATAATAAAAAAAATCAGCCCATTCTGTACCAAAATACAATTTATATCATTATCGTCTACAGAAAATTCCACAACATTGAATCTTGATTTAAAGCCTAAAAATTTTAGTAACATGACAAAAATTCAAGAAGTTATTAAAAAACAAGATAGCAGTGTTAAAATAATGTTTGCAAAAAAAAGTATGCTAGCATTATAAAATATGATCATAAAAGATTATTCTAAAAAAAAAAAAATTGGTATAAATATTTTTTTAAAACTCTACTTTTTAGTTAGTTTTTTAATTATAATTTCCTTTTTTGCTATTTTTTTTAATACGGGAATTTGGATTAATAACAAAGATAAATTTTTAAATAAAATTTATTTTAATGGACTGAATCATTACCTTGATATTCCAGAAATTGCTTATAGTGGGCTTAAGGGCTTTTTCTTGAGTCACAAAGAGATTAACATTGATTTGCCGTATGAGAATTTAATCATTATTGAAAAAAATAGAAAAGAAATTCTTGAAACTTCAGAAAATAGTTATAGGTCAGACAGTCAAGAGTTTGATCAAGTTGAGGGAGTTATAAGTTATAAAGACCAATCAGCTAAAGTAAGGCTAAGACTAAAAGGTGACAGGATTAGTCATTTTGAAGATAAGGAAAAAGTTTCGTATAAACTTGAGATTATTGGGGAAAATAAAGTAAAAGGTGTCAGAAAATTTTCTTTCATTAAGCCAAGAGCAAGAAATTATATTCATGAATGGCTTTTTCACGAAATAGCCGAAGATGGAAACTTGATAAAACTGAAATATGAATTTGTAAAACTTAAAATTAATGGAGAAAGCCAGGGCCTTTACGTGTTTGAAGAGGGTTTTGATAAAGATCTAATAGAGAGAAATAAAAGAAGAAATGGCCCTATATTTTCAATGTATGAGGAATTTGACAGTAATATTTTTAATTCAAAATTTGAATTATATAATAAAAATTTTTGGAATAGAGAGGAAAATATCAATCAAGCGAGTTTTGCAAGAAATAAACTGCAAGGTTTTATTAAACAAAAATTTAAATTAGAGGAAGTTTTGGACCAAGAAAAATGGGCTTTTTTATTTGCATTAGCAGACTTGACTCAAACACACCATGGATTGGCACCAAATAATGTTAAATTTTATTATAATCCAATAAGCGGTCTTTTTGAACCAATACCTTACGACGGGCATAGATTTGCAAAGAATTTTCATCCTAATTTAAAAGACTATGACAATAGAAATACTTTTGAAATTGCAGAAATTTGTAAATTTAAGAATAAAGTTAGCTGCAAAGGAAATGAGGAGATAAAATCAAAATGGTTGGGCAGTTTCTTTTTTAACTCTGATGGAGAATTAAATGGAGAGTTTTATCTACATTATCTAAAAGCGATAAGAAAAATAACAAGTGATAAATATTTAAATACTTTTTTTGAAAAAAGGAAAAAAAGTATTTCTGAAATAAATTCTGCAATTTATTCTGATTATTTTTTATTAGATAATGTAACATATGGTAAGTACGGACCAGGTTTATATTATTTTTCAAAAGATGATTTGTATATTAGAGCTAAAGTTTTAAATAATAAAGTTAAAGTAAAACTAAATAAAATTTCAGCTATTCAAACAACTAATCAAATTGTTGTTGAAAATAATGATTTAAAGAGCAATATTTCACTAAGATTAAAGGAGATAATATGTGAAAAAATTGAGAATAATTGGAGAAAAAATTTTATTTATAACATTAGTTCAAATCAAAATTTAAATAATAAAATCAAAATTTCAAGAAATCAAGAAGATCTACTAAAAACAAATTGCACACACATAAAACTTGAAGATAAATCAAACGGTCAGGTGTTTACAAAAAAAATCAATTTTAATAATGATTTATTTTTTTCAGAAAAAAAAATTTCAGATAGATACAAAAAATATTTTTCTCAAAGTCAAGATACTTTATATTTGAAGGAGTCAAAAATACTGATTTCAGAAGATATAATTATTCCAAAAGATTTTTTAGTTAAAATAAAACCTGGAGAAGAAATAATTATATTGAATAATTCATTTATTATATCTGATTCACCCTGGGTAGTTGGAGATGAAGGTAAGAAAGTTTTTATAGGTGGGACTATAGATAATTTTGGCGGGGGATTAGTTATAAAAAATTCTGAAAGAGACTCAAAATTTTATAACACCAATTTTAAATATCTATCTGGCGTTGAAAATAGATATTTATCGGATACAAATAATAAGAAATCACTTATTTTAACAAAATATTCTGATGCTAAAAAAAATGATTATATTTACGAAAAAAAAAATACTGATAATAATCATTACACGCTTACAGATAAATTTAGTTATACTGGAGCAATAAATTTTTACAAAACAAAAGTAGTTTTAAACGATTGTCTTTTCTCAAAAATTGACTCTGAGGATGCCGTGAATTTAATTTCTTCAGAGTTTTTAATAGATAAGTTAAATTTTGATGAAAATAGTTCAGACGCCATTGACGTAGACTTTGGTAATGGGACTATAATAAACTCAAATTTTTATAATATAGGCAATGATGCAATAGATTTGTCAGGTTCAAAAGCTAGTTTAGAAAATTTATTTTTTTCAAAGGTTGGAGATAAGCTGATAAGCGCAGGTGAAAATTCGAGCGTTGAAATTTTTAAAGTTGTTGGTGAAGAGTCATATGTAGGTATTGCGAGTAAAGATGGATCAGAAAGTATAGTTAAAAATATTACTTTAAACCAAGTCAAAATACCATTCGCGTCCTATAGAAAAAAAAAATCGTATGATTATGGTACATTAAAAATTTACGACCCCATAAATTTGGTAAATTATGTTTCAAAAAACGTTAAAGATGAAAATTCATCTATATATATTAACGATATTAAAGTGAGAAACTTTAATAAACACGCTTTTAATGCAGTTTATAAAAAAAAATTAGATTTAGTATATGAGCAATAGGCTTAAAACTTCTTCTTCGATTAACAGACTTGAGAGAAAGTGGGCATTAAGTGGGAATGTGGACTTAAATGCTTTCTCTATCGCAATTTCTAAGAGCAATTTTTTCTTTAGAGAAATCTACTCACCAAGGAGTATTAATACAGTTTATTTTGATGATACAAGTTTTTCCTCTATAAATGAAAATTTAGACGGAGTAACATACAAAAAAAAGTTTAGGCTTCGTTGGTACGGAGACTCTAAGGTTATCTCAAAACCACAACTTGAAATTAAATCAAAAGTCGGATTTATAACTAAGAAAAAAACTTTTTTAATTGACGATTTTGATGATACGAAATTTGATTATGAAGGTGTTGTAAAAATCTCCAATATTTTTCAAGAAAAACTTAAAATTAACAAAATATTAAAACCTATTTTAAGCACACATTATCTGAGATATTATTTCTTATCACATAACAAAAATATTAGATCTACATTTGATGTAAATTTGAGAAGCCATCAACTTTTTGGATCAAATGATTTTAGTTTTAAAAAAAATTTTAATAATCAAGTTTTTGAAATTAAGTACAATAAAATTTACGATAACTACGTTAAAAATAATCTTAAAGACATCTCATTCAGAATGTCAAAAAGCTCTAAATATATTATTAGCGCATTAAATGTACCAATTAGCTTTTCTTAGATGAACAAAATTAATTTTATACTTCAAATAATATCAATTTTACTTTTTTCTAAATTTGTTTTTGCCAATGATCAAAATTTGATTTCAGATATTAAAATTTATAACGAAGATAAAACAATTAATGCAGTAATAGAAATCCCAGCAGGCACATTAGAGAAGTGGGAAATATCTAAAGATGGAAAAAAAATCGAACAAGAAATTCACAACAGTCAAATGCGAAAGATAAATTATTTGGCATATCCTTTTAATTACGGATTTGTTCCTCAAACAGTTATTCCATCAGAAGAGGGAGGAGATGGAGATCAATTAGATATTATAATTATTGGACCTACTATAAAAAGAGGTTCAATCGTAAAAGTAAAACCTATCGGAGCAATTATTGCAGTAGATAACAATGAAATTGATACAAAAATTGTAAGTGTAGCAGTTAATGATTTAGAAATTTCACGAATAAATTCAATTAATGATTTAAAAAAAAATTATCTTGGTCTTTTTGATATAATTTTAACTTGGATAGAAAACTATAAAGGTGAAGTTATAGAAATTAAGAATACTATTGGTAAAAAAGCAACACTCCAATATATAAATAAGCATCATGAAAAATATTTGACAAATAAAAACGATAATTAGTGCTTAAATAGTCAAAATAAATTATGACTTATTAAGTTCAATATGATAAACGAACCAAATTAATTGATTTAAATTAAAATTTGATATGAGCGCAAACAACCTTTACTCAACAGACGGAAAAGTAAAACATCTCTCTACTGAAGAGGATATCAATGTTAAAATTGGTAAAATAATCGGTGAAAAATTCATAAATTATAGAAAAACATGGGACGCAGCAAACAGGTTTGAAATAGTTACAGATTTTCCTCTTTTCTTACATTTGGATATGACGCAAAAATGTAATTATAAATGTCCTCATTGTATTATTGCTCATAAAGATGAAGTGGCAGGCTTTTACGAAGGTGATGCTTTAAATTTCCAGGATTATAAAAGAATAGTAGATGAGGGATCAGATTATGGCTGCCCATCGATTTCGCCTCAAGGTAATGATGAGCCATTTCTTATTAAGAACTTACATGAGTATATAAAGTACGCTAGCAAAAAAGGATTTATAGATATAATGCTCAATAACAATGGTTCAGCGATAACTAAAAGAAGAGCACAAGAAGTACTTGACTCTGGATTGACAAGAATAAGATTTAGCCTAGATGCTTTTACCCCAGAAACCTACGCAAAGGTAAGAGTTGGCAGTCTTCCTTTAGACAGGGTAATAAAAAATATAGAATTATTCTTAGAATTGAAAGAAAAAGGAAATTATAAATTACCTGTAACTGGAGTTAGCTTCGTAAAAATGAGACAAAATGAACATGAATTAGATAGATTTATAAATTTTTGGCAAGATAAAGTTGACATGGTTTCAATTCAAACTTTTACGCCACCAACAAAAAATTTAGAAAAATATAAAAAATTTTATTCCTCGGATCAATTGACTGAAGGAGAACCAATAACAGAATTTAAATGTGTACAACCTTTTCAAAGAGTAGCAATTAATAACAAAGTAATTGCTCCTTGTTGTATTAATTTTAATCAAGACCTAAAAATTGGTCATCTTGATACAGGGACAATATATGAAGCATGGCACTCAAAAAAAATGAACGATATTAGAGATATGCATAAAAGAGGTGAATATTATTTGAGTGAAACCTGTCGAGACTGCGTAAATTTAATTTTTCCTAATAATAAGATTAAAATTCCCCAAACAAAGTAAAATTTTTAAATGTTCGACATTAGTGATTATCTAAAAAAAAGTTCCAAAGCGATTCTGTCTTTATCAAAATTTGAAAAGGAAATAAAAAATATTTGTGAAGAAATCTTAAAAGTAAAAAAAAATAATAATAAAATTTTAATTGCAGGTAATGGAGGATCTTGCTCTGATGCAGAGCACTTTGCTGGAGAATTGCAATGTACTTATAAAAAGAGGAATAGAAAAGCTATTTCTGCGATATCTTTAGGAACTATGCCTGCTGCTATGAGTGCGTGGTCAAATGATTTTGGTTATTTAACTTTTTTTAAAAGACAAGTTGAAGCTCATGGAAACAAAGGTGATCTACTTTTTTTAATGACAACCGGCGGGGGATCAAAAAATAATGGTCCAGCAACACACTCAATGAATTTAGTAGAGGCAGCAAAAATTGCTAAAGAAAAGGGTTTAAAAGTTATAGCTTTGAATGGGAAATCGGGTGGAGAATTAAAATCACTATCAGATATAAGTATAGTCGTTGAAAGCGAAATAACATCTCACATACAAGAATGCCATATAACTATTTTACACAGCATATGTGAGATTTTAGATGAAAAAGATTTTTAATGTTTTTTCCAAACTAAAATATTTATCATAATTAAATATTTACATAAATATATAATGAATACAAAACTTGAAAAAAACCTTGCATCTAAAATAAAAAAATTAAAAAATTTAGGTATGTCAGGAGTGAAACTTTCTCTTGAAGACGAAGGATCTACTTTTGAGGGCTTAAGAATTATGTCAAATATTACAAAATTTTATCTTATTTATAATTTATGAAAAAAATTTCAATTATCTTAAAAAAATTAAAAAATTTAGGGGTTTCAAGTGTTAAGCAATCCTTAGAAGATGAAGGTGCATCATTCGATGATATTAAAATTATGCGAAAAATAACAAAAAAATTAAAATTAAAATTGAATGTTAAAATTGGGGGCTGTGAAGCTAAAAATGACATTTTTTTTTGTAAAAATATTCAAACAGATAGTATTGTAGCTCCAATGATAGAAAGTGAATATGCTATTAAAAAATTTATTCAATGCGCTGCTCAAAAAAAAAGCAACCTTCTTCTCATAAACCTTGAAACCCTTCAGTCAATAAAAAACCTTAAACATATTATTAAATCTAAATATTTTAAGTCAATAGATGGCGTAGTAATCGGTAGATCTGATTTAGCTGGCTCAATGGGATACACAAAGTCTTTTGTAAACTCTAATAGAATTTATAATATTGTAAGCAAGACATTTAGTTATATTAGAAAATTAAAAAAAAATAAGAAGATACTTAAGATGGGTGGATCTATCACTCAAAATTCGAAAAAATTTATTCAATCCCTCTTTGAAAAAAAAATCTTAGACTATGTTGAAACAAGAAATATTGAGATTAAACTAAGTAAAAAATCTATAAATAATTTTGAAAAAATAATTATTGGATCATTTCAATTTGAAATCGAATGGCTGAAATATAGAATTAAAAATAAAAAAAATTTACCTATTAATTTGGTCAATGACTATAAAAAGAGAATAAATGAAATTAGACACAGATTAGAAAATTAGATTAAAAACTTATGAAAAATAGATACGAAAATCTAAAAAAAAAATTAATAGAAAATAAGTGTTTCAAAGTGATCTGCGGGGCAGGAAATGAAGATAAGGATGAGGTAAAAAAAATTTCTTTCATATATTCTTTAGCTGGAGCAACTTTACTTGATGTTTCTGCCAATCCTGAAGTTGTAAGAGCATCTTTAGAAGGTATAAATTTAGCAAATGAATTTAATTCCAAGCACAATATAGGAGTTCAAAACAAACCTTATATAGTTGTAAGTGTAGGAATGCCAGGGGACCATCATGTTAGAAAATCGTATATAGATCCTCAAACTTGCATAGGTTGTAAAATTTGTATTCCTGTATGTCCGACAAAAGCTATTCCAGAAAATTTTGTTGAAAATTTAGATTATTTTAAACAACTTGGTGGAAATTTTAATGAACAAAATCAAGATAAAGAAATTGTTGTTAAAGACTTATGTATTGGTTGCGGAAAATGTAGTGCAATATGTCCCAAGGATAACATTATATCTTATAGGCACCCTAAGAATGAATTAAAGAAATTACTCCCTGAATGTATTGCTGCAGGAGCTGAGAGTATCGAACTGCATGCAGGTGTGTCCGAAGATAATTTAACCTTAGATGAATGGGAAATTATAAACCAATCAAACCCAAATCAATTTAATTCCGTATGTTTAGATAGACTAAATTTAAGTAATTTTCTTCTCGAGAACAGAATAGAAAAAATTAAAAATATTTCTAAAGATAAACTTATTATACAAGCTGATGGAATTCCTATGAGTGGAGGTGAAAATGACTATAATACTACGCTTCAAGCAATTGCTTGTGCCGATGTAATTAATAAAAAGTTTAATATGAGAAAAAATATTAAAGAAAAATCTATTAGTGGAGGAAAAGCGTCGATATCTTCAAAAAAAGTTTATAGAACTAGCGGTCATAAATTAGGAATATTTATTCTGGTCTCAGGTGGAACTAATCAAAAAACAAAAAAATTAGCAGATTTAACAAATGTTAGAGTAAATGGAGTTTCAATCGGAACTTATGCAAGAGATATAATTCACAAAGATATAAAACAGGATAATTTTTTAAAAGATAAAGATTTGATAATTTCTTCATATAAAACAGCGAAAAAACTTGTAGATGCCAATTTATAGAAAAAAGTTAGTTATCGCAGTTGATTTTGATGGAACACTTTGCCAAACAGATTTTCCAAAGATTTTAAAACAAACTAAAAAACAACAAAATTTACTACAAGATTTGAAAAAATTAAAAAAAAGGGACACAAACTAATTTTATGGACATGCAGAGGTGATAACAAAAAATTTCCTGCTTTAACCGAAG
>QBYF01000005.1 GCA_003282965.1 Pelagibacteraceae bacterium AG-325-E13
AAAAGAGAATATTACGAATTTTTTGGTTTAACTCCAGAAAAATTAAAGTTTGCAAATAAAGATGCTCTGATCATGCATCCTGGACCAATGAATAGAGGTGTAGAAATAGATACTAAATTAGCTGATGATATTAATGTAAGTTTGGTAAAAGAACAGGTTGAACTAGGAGTTGCAGTAAGGATGGCTTGTTTAAAAACGTATTGTAAATAAATGAGTGAAAAAATTTTTATAAATGCACGTATCATAGACCCTTCACAAAAAATAGATGAGATAGGTTCTCTAATTTTAGATAAAAAAGGTAAGGTAAAAGCAATTGGAAAAAATGTTAAAAAATCTGAGGCTGAGACTTCTGCTGAAATTTTCGATATTAAAGGGAATGTACTTATTCCAGGAATAGTAGATATGAAAGCTTTTGTAGGTGAGCCTGGATACGAATATAAAGAAAATTTTAGAACTCTGAGCAAAGCTGCCTTAGCTGGAGGCGTTACATCTATTGTAACAATGCCAAATACTAAGCCAGTTATAGACAATGTTTCAATGGTAGACTTCATTATAAGAAGAGGAAGAGACAAAGCGGCAGTTAATCTCTTCCCGTGCGCCTCGATTACAAAGCAAACTGAGGGAAAATTGATGACAGAATTTGGTTTACTTTCTTTAAGAGGAATAATTGGGTTTAGCGATGTAAATAAAACAATTCAAAATACAGAATTAATGGCAAGGATTATGGATTACGCCTCTGACTTAGGGGTATTAATTATGCAGCATGCTGAAGATTTTGAACTATCAAAAAATTCTTGTATCAATGATGGTGAAATAGCAACAAGATTAGGTCTAGAGGGAGTTTCTCAAATAGCAGAAAAAATTATTATTGAAAGGGATCTCTCTTTATTAAGTGAGTATCCATGCAGGTATCATATAAATCAAATCTCTTCAAAGAAATCTCTAGAAGTTATTAAAAAAAATAAAGATAATGGAAAAAAATTTAGCGTTGGTGTCTCTATCAACAATCTTTCTTTAAATGAAAATGATATTGGTGAATTTAGAACTTTTTTGAAATTATCCCCTCCTTTAAGATTAGAAGAAGATAGGGTATCTCTCGTAAAAGGTATAAAAGATAATCTAATTGATGTTATAGTCTCTGATCACATACCTGAGGACGAAGAAAGTAAAAGATTGCCATTTGCTCAAGCAGCAACAGGGGCTATAGGTATTGAAACTTTATTGCCTCTAGCTTTAGAAATGCATCATAATGAGTCACTTCCTTTAAATAAAATTGTTGAAACATTAACAATTAATCCTTCTAAAATTTTACAAATTAATAAAGGAACCTTAAAAAAGGGTTCAGATGGTGATATATGTATTCTTGATCTAGATGCGCCTTGGATAGTTAAAGCAGAAAACCTAAAATCAAAATCTAAAAATACTGCTATTGAGGGCAGAAAGTTACAGGGGAAAGTTCTAATGACATTCTTAAATGGAGAATTAGTTTTTAACCAATAATGAATCTAGAATTAATTATAGTTTTGTTTTACTCTTATTTTTTAGGATCAATACCGTTCGGTTTAATAATTACTAAAATTTTTCTAAAAAAAGATATTAGAACTGTTGGTTCTGGTAATATAGGTACAACTAATGTCCTAAGAACAGGAAATAAATCTTTAGCATTTGCAACACTTATATTTGATATTTTAAAAGGGTATTTTTCTGTTCTTATTACTTTAAAATTTTTTAATGATTTAATTTATTTTTCGGCATTAATTTGTTTTATCGCTCATATATTTCCTATTTGGTTAAAATTTAAAGGAGGAAAAGGTGTGGCTACTTACTTAGGAATTATTATAGCATTATCTTTTGAATTTGGAATTATATTTTGCATCGTCTGGTTATTAACATCTTTTATTTTTAGATATTCTTCGCTAGCATCAATGGTTGGTGGTTTAGTTGTTTTTACCTATTCGATAATTTTAGATAATGCGACTCTTAGTATTTTTTTATTTATAATTTTCATAATAATTCTTTATACCCATAGGCACAATATTGTTAGATTGAAAGATTCTAAGGAGACTAAGATCAAGTTATAATTCCTGTCTTTACTATCTTTTGAATATAAAATTTGACAAATTCAATTTTATTTGAAAGTAAAATAAAATAATGAATTTAGTAATAGTTGAAAGTCCAGCAAAAGCTAAAACTATTAATAAATATTTAGGGAAAGATTATTTAGTTTTAGCTAGTTATGGACATATAAGAGATTTGCCTTCTAAGAATGGATCTGTTGATCCTGAAAATAAATTTGAAATGCAATGGGAAATTGACTCGTTTTCAAAAAAATATCTTAAGGAAATAACTAATGCAGCTGAAGATTCTGATAAAATAATCTTGGCAACTGATCCAGACCGTGAAGGAGAAGCAATTGCTTGGCACGTAAAAAAAGTTTTGGAGTCAAAAAAATTACTTAAAGGAAAAGATTTAGAAAGAGTGGTGTTTAATGAGATAACTAAAAAAGCAATATTAGAAGCAATAAAAAATCCTAGAGAAATACATTTGCCTTTAGTGGAGGCTTATTTAGCTAGAAGAGCGTTGGATTATCTTGTTGGTTTTAATATATCTCCAATACTTTGGACGAAACTACCTGGATCAAAATCAGCAGGAAGAGTTCAATCTGTCGCATTAAAATTAATAACAGAAAGAGAAAAAGAAATTGAGTTATTTAAACCAGAAGAATATTGGACTTTAACTTCAGATTTTACGAATAAAGATAATAAAAATATTTTATCTAAATTAAGTTTATATGATGGAAAAAAAATTGAACGGTTTACATTTAAAAATAAAAATGAAATCAATCAAGCTATAGCCGTAATTAATAAATCAAAATTTATAATAAAAGATGTGAATACAAAAGTATTTAAGAGAAATCCATTAGCGCCATTCACTACTTCAACATTACAACAGACGGCCTCTGGTAAGTTTGGTTTTGGGGCGTCTAGAACTATGCAAATAGCTCAAAGATTATACCAAGGAATAGATATTGAAGGAGAGACTACAGGCTTAATTACTTATATGAGAACTGATGGAACAAACATTTCACAAGAAGCTATAGATGAGTTTAGGAATTTAATTAAAAAAGATTTTGGCAATGAATTTTTACCTGCTCAACCTAATAGTTACACTGGAAAGAAAGCAAAAAATGCACAAGAAGCCCATGAAGCTATAAGACCGACCGATGTTAAAAGAAAACCAAGTGAAATAAAAAAATATGTGAACGCAGATCAATATAAACTTTATGAATTAATATGGAGCAGAGCTCTTTCTTCTCAAATGAATCCTGCAGAATTTGATAGAAACACTATTCTTATTTCAACTAAAGATAACAATATAAATTTCAGAGCAAGTGGTTCTATAATTAAGTTTGAAGGATTTTTAAAAGTTTATCAGGTTCAAGAAACAGATGAAGATGCTAAAAATATATTGCCTGAAGTTAAGACTGGTGAAGAAATAAGTATACTTAAATTAAACGATGAACAACATTTTACTGATCCGCCACCTAGATACTCAGAAGCAAGCTTAGTGAAAAAAATGGAGGAATTAGGGATTGGAAGACCGTCAACTTATGCAAGTATTATATCAGTATTATCAACTAGAAATTATGTAGAACAAATAAACAAGCGATTTCACCCCACAGATAGAGGAAAATTGATATCAGCTTTTCTCGAAAAGTTATTTTCTAAGTATGTTGATTATAACTTTACAGCAGATCTGGAGAATCAACTAGATGAAATCACCAGTGGAAAAATTGAATGGGTGGAAGTTTTAAATAATTTCTGGAAAGATTTCTACGAAAACGTAGGAAAAGTAAAAGAAAAAAGAACCCGTGAAGTTTTAGATCTATTAAATGAAAGTCTAGGAGCGCTCATATTTGATAGAGACTCCAATGACTCTATAGATAGAAAATGCAAATTATGCTCTAACGGAGAACTAAGTCTTAAAAATAGTTTTAGAGGGGGTGCGTTTATAGGTTGCTCTAATTATCCTGAATGTAAATTTACACGACCTCTATCAAAAGTAAAAGCCGCTGCTCAGTATAATTTAGCTGAACCAAAATTATTAGGGCAAAATGATTTTGGTAAAGATATATATTTAAAGAATGGAAGATTTGGTCCCTATTTACAATATGAAAAAGAATTAGAAAATATTGAAGCAAAGCCAAAAAAAGGAAGAAAGAAGAAAAAAAAAGATAATGATCATCTTCGAAATGTTTCAATTCCAAAAGGAATTGAAGTTGATAATGTTAATTTAGATCAAGCAAAATTTCTTTGCTCTCTTCCAAAAGTTTTAGGTCAAAACCCAGATACGGGAAAAGACATAACGCTAAACTCCGGAAGATTTGGCCCTTATCTTAAATGTGAAAATAAATCAGCAAGATTAGAAAATGTTGAAGAAATTTTTACAATAGGGTTGAACAGAGCAGTAACTATGATTGCTGAAGCAAAACCCGGGCGTATATCCTCATCAATGATTAAAGATCTAGGCGAACATCCTGAAGATAAAAAACCAGTAAGAGTAATGAAAGGTCAATTTGGTCCGTATATTAAATATAAATCTTTGAACGCCACTATCCCTGAAGAAAAAGATCCAAATGATTTGACAATGGAGGATGCTTTGATTTTAATAGAAAAAAGAAGAGAATATGATAAAACTAAAAAGAAAAAGAGGAGAAAATGAAAAAATTTATTACATTAATAATAGTATCATTATCTTTTAATAATTTAGCAGGTGCAGCAGAAAACTGCCAAAAATACAATACTATTCTACAAAGTAAGAAATTTAAAGAATGCCTTGCTGAAGGTGGTAATGTCACAAAACAAAATAAAAATTTAGATAACGCTAAGGGTGCAGCTAAAAAAGTATTAGGTAAGTTAAATACTGACTCAAAGTTAACAGATTATATTAAAAAAAAAATGGGTAAATGAGTTCTTTAGAAAAAAAATTAATAGAACTTAATATAAAACTACCAGAACCAAAAGATCCAGTCGGCGCATACGTAGCAAGTAAGATAGTAGGTAATTTACTTTACATATCAGGTCAAATTTCTGTTGACTCAAAAGGCAATCTTATAAAGGGGAAACTAGGAAAAGATTTAACCGTTGAACAAGGATACGAAGCAGCAAAAAGATGCGGTTTAGCTATAATTTCGCAAGTAAAAAAGGCATGCAATAACGATTTATCAAAAGTAAATTCGTGCATTAAATTGGCAGGTTATGTTAATTCAACTGATGATTTCATTGATCAGCCTAAAGTTATTAATGGAGCCTCTGAGATAATTTCTAAAGTATTTGACAATAAGGGATTGCACACTAGAGCTGCAATTAGTTCAAATAGTTTACCTTTGGGTGTAGCAGTAGAAGTTGATGCGATATTTGAAATTAATTAATATCTGGTCTACCTATAGAGTAATATTTAATCTTTTTATCTCTCATTTGATCTAAATTATATAAATTCCTTAGATCATAAATTCTTAAATTTCTATTTTTGTTTATCTTCTTAAAATCGATAGATTTAAATTCATCCCATTCAGTTAGTACGATAATTAAGTCAGCATTTTTACAATTATTCTTTATATTGTTTTCATATTTACAATTTTTAATTTTTGAAAACTCCTTTTTTTTACCTGAAGGATCATAATAAGAGACAATTGCTCCTTTTTTACAAAGATAAGGTATCATTTTCAGACTTGTTGAATCTCTCATATCATCTGTGTTTGGTTTAAATGTAACTCCTAGAAAAGCTATTTTTTTATTTTTAATATTAGTGCCAATTATTTTATGAATTCTTTTGGTATGTAAATTCACTCTATTTTGATTAGACCTAATAACTGATTTAACAATTGAAAGATTTATTTTATTTTTGTCTGCAATAGAAACTAACCCTTTAGTATCTTTAGGGAAACATGAGCCTCCATAAGCTGGACCTGCTCTTAAAAATCTACTTCCTATTCTATTGTCAGAGCCTATTCCTAACGAAATATCCTCAATGTTAACTCCCGTTTTTTCGCATAAATTTGATATTTCATTTATAAATGTAATTTTTGTAGCCAGAAAAGCATTAGAGGCATACTTAATTAATTCTGCTCCCCTTCTAGATGTCGTAAAAAATTTAGCACCTTTGCTTATTAAAGGAGTGTAAAGGGCTCTCATTTTTTTAAATACTTTTTTATTATTTGAACCGATAACTATTCTATCAGGATATCTAAAATCTCTAATCGCATCACCCTCTCTTAAAAATTCAGGGTTAGAAATTACTTCAAAATTTTTATTCTTTTTAACTTTTCGAATTATTTTTTCTATTTCATCGCCCGTTCCAATAGGAACAGTTGATTTTGTTACAATAATTTTTTTATTTTTTGTTGAAGAAATGATTTCTTTTATCGATTTATAAACATAAGACAGGTCTACTTTAAGGGAACCCTTTTTAGTTGGGGTGCCAACACAAATAAAGATTATATCTGAAGAATTAACAGCTCTTTTTAAATCTGTTGTAAATATCAACCTTTTAGATAAATAATTTTTTTTAATTAATTCATTTAAACCAGGTTCATAAATAGGCGAAATACCTGAATTTAATTTATTTATTTTGGAAACATCTTTATCAACACAATATACTTGATTTCCTATATCGGCAAAACAAGTACCGCTTACCAAACCAACATAACCAGTTCCTATCATACATAATTTCATAATATTATTATAATTTTGAAATTACTATGTTTGATTTAATGTAACTCTCAAGAGTTCCTGAGTCCAAATATTTTCCTCTAAAGATATTTGCATAGAATTTTTCACCTTTTTCAATTAACGTTTTGATTGCATCAGTTATATGTATCTCTCCACCTTTTCCTTTTTTTTGATTTTTTAAAACAAAAAGAATTTCTTTAGGTAAAATATATCTTCCAATTATGGCATAATTTGATGGCGCTTCTTTTAATTTAGGCTTTTCAATAACTTTATTAATAGTAAAAGAGTGTTTTTTTTTGTCTTTAACACCAAGAATTCCCCATCTAGAAACTGTTCTTCTTTCTACTTTTTTTGTTGCTATTATAGATCCTTTAGTTTTTTTATGTAAAGAAATCATTTCTCTGGAACAATTTTTCTTAACAATTAAATCATCAGCGAGAAGCATCAAAAAATGTTTTTCTTTTAAATATTTTTTACATTTTAATACAGCGTCTCCTGTACCATTTGGTTTATTTTGATAAACAAATTTTATCATTTTTTGATATTTCTTAATTCTTTTGAAAATTTCTTTTATTTTTTTATCTTTTCTTTTCTTTTTTATTATTTTCTTGTAAAATTTGTCATTAAAAAAATAATTTTTTATAACAGGTCTATTTTTAGGAACGATAAAAATAAATTGCTTGATTCCAGCCTCAACACATTCTTCCATTATGTACTCTAAATTTGGCTTACCATTTAATGGTAATAACTCTTTTTGAATGACACTAGTTAAAGGCAACAATCTTGTTCCTAAACCTGCTAGTGGAATAATTGCTTGTTTTATCATATGATTCTTTTAATACTTAATACCATTACAGTAAATAGATGAAAATATTTAAAAGTAAACATAAATTACAAAAAGAGATTTTAAATATCAAAAATATATCTTTTGTACCTACAATGGGTGGTTTGCATAAAGGTCATATATCGTTAATTAAAAAATCAAAAAATTTTAACGGTAAAACATTAGTTTCAATTTTTGTAAACCCCAAGCAATTTAACAAAAAACAAGATTTTCTTAAATATCCACGCAACCTAACAAAAGATTTGATATTATTAAAACGTTTAAAAGTTGATTATATTTATCTTCCATCTTTAAAAGATATTTTTTCATTTAAAGTTAAAAATAAAATATATCTAGATAAATTCTCTAAAAAACTATGTGGTAAATCAAGAAAAGGTCATTTTAAAGGGGTTTTAAATATTGTAAATAGATTTTTAGATTTAATAAAACCTAAACATATCATTTTAGGGGTTAAAGACTTTCAGCAATCTTATTTGATTACCAAACATATATTAAAGAGAAATATAAATACAAAAGTGATTAATTGTAAAACTGTAAGGGAAAAAAATGGTGTAGCATGTTCTACCAGAAATAAAAATTTAAGTAAAAATCAATTTAGAATAGCTTCAAAAACAATTAGATATTTGAAAAATAATAAAAGATCAATTAGGAAAAAATTATCGAATTTTAACTCTGCAAACATTAAAAGAAATCTTAAAAATTTTGGAGTAACTAAAATTGACTACATAAAGCTATTTAATTCAAAAACACTTACAAGGCCAAGGAGCAACAGAGAAAATTTTAAAATTTTTATTGCTTTTTATCTGAATAAAACAAGATTAATTGATAATATTTAGTTAAGAAAATAATAGGATCCTAAGCCTAGAAAAGACAAAAAACCAATCACATCTGTTATAGTGGTCACAAACACACTGGAGGCTAAAGCAGGGTCAATATTCATTTTTTTTAAAGCTACAGGCACAAGAATTCCAAATAGACCAGCAACAATCATATTTAAAACCATAGATACAGCAATCAACAATGACAGATTTATTTCTTTAAACCAAAGATGGACTATTACTGCAGTTATAATTGCAAAAATAATTCCATTTAAAATCCCAATAATAAATTCTTTACCTACGACTCTATTGAAATTACTCGTTGATAATTCTTTTTTTGCGATAGCTCTTATGGTTACGGCTAAAGTCTGCATTCCTGCATTTCCACCCATTGATGCAACAATTGGCATTAAAAAAGCTAAAGCAACCATTTGTTCTATTGAAGCTCCAAAATTACTTATTACCCAAGTTGCAAGTAATGCTGTAAAAAGATTCAATAATAACCAATTGAATCTTCGTTTAGTTTTAACAATTACTGTATCTGTTATTTCTTCGTCACCAACTCCTGCTAATCTTAAAGCATCTTCTTCAGCTTCTTCCTGAACAACGGTTACCACATCGTCTGCAGTAATCATGCCTACAAGTTTGTTATCTTTATTTACAACACCTGCAGAGATCAGGTTATAACTTTCAAAGGTATGCCCTACCTCTTCTTTATCCATATTAACTGAAATTAAAACTGGCATCTCTGTCATTATAGAATTCATTTTGGAGTCCCTAGAAGTTCTTAATACTCTGGATGAAGGAACAGTTCCTACAGGTTTAAATTCATTGTCAACAATAAAAATTTCTAAAAATTCTTTAGGAAGATCTTTATTTTCTCTTAAATAATCTATTGTTTGTCCTACACTCCAGTTACTTGGGACTGCTGTAAACTCTCTCTGCATTATTCTTGCAGCAGAGTCTTCCGGATAACTTAATCCCTCTTCTAACAAAAATTTATCTTTAGGAGGTAATTTTTGTAAAACTTCTTCTTTTTTATTTTTTTCTAAATTTTCTAAAATCTTTATTGAGTCATCAGATTCTAATCTTTTTATAATATTTATAATTGACTCTGTAGATAGAAGTTGAAGAACTTCACTTTGAATAGACTCGTTTAATTCAATAAAAATGTCAGGATCTATATTAAATTCTTCTAATTCAATAAGCTTTGTCCTTGTTTCATTTGATAGATTTTCTATAAGATTAGCTACATCTGACTCATGTAGATCTTTAAGTGTTTGATTGATAAATTTAATATCGGAACTTTGTATTTTTTCAGAAAAAGTATTAATAAACTCTTTATTAAAATCAAGATTGACCTTTTTATCTCCTGTTGATTTAACTAAAGTCATAAACACCTTTGATTGTTTTTTGAGACTAATAGTCCATAAAATGATAAATTTCAAACTAAATGAGCATAGAAATAAAAATTAGTAAAAGACGTATTTCCTATAAAAATGCCATGAAAGTTCTTTTAAAACGCGTTGATAAAATAAAAGCAAATAAAGGGAAAGAATTATTATGGATTTTAGAACACCCTACTACATTTACCGCAGGAATAAGATCAACCGATAATGAGATTATTGATAAAAGAATTAAAATTATAAATACAAATAGAGGGGGTAAAACTACTTTACATAATCCAGGTCAAAAAATTGTTTATTTTGTCTTGGATTTAAATAAAAGAAAGAAGGACATAAGAAAACTAATCACAACAATAGAAAAAAGTATTATAGAATTTTTAAAAATTTATAAGATTCTAGGTAAGAGTGATAAAAAGAATATTGGTATCTGGGTAAATAAAAAGAAAATAGCTGCTATTGGCTTAAGAGTAAGTAAATGGGTTGCTTTTCATGGATGCTCAATAAATATAAATAATAACCTGAAAGATTATTTAAAGATTGTTCCTTGTGGACTTGATAATCAAAAGATTACATCAATATATCAAGAAAAAAAAATAAAAACAAAGAATGTAGAAAAAAAATTAGTAAAACTTTTCTTAAAAAATATTAGTAATATTTAAAATTCTTTTTTTAAAAATTCTTCAAATTCTTTTCCGTATTTAGCTTTAAAATTATACTGAATATTATTAATCATAAATTTTATCTTATAAGCATGTAACATAAGCTTTTTTTTACTTTTATTTTTTTTGCTAACCTTTCTGTTAATAAAATATTTATCATCACCTACAATAGGGTTTCCAATATTGTAAAGTTGTTTTCTAAGCTGATGTTTTCTCCCAGTAATTGGATTAAGTTCTACATAAGTATAGTTATCCGATGTTTTTAAAACTTTCAGATGTGATACAGCTTTTTGGACAATCCTTTTATCATTATCGTATGAAATTAAATCATCTTTTAAAGTATAATTTGATTTAGAAATTTTTCCATAAGTTAACGCTATATAAGTTTTATGTATTTTTCTTATTCTAAAAAGAGAAGTAAAGAGTTGAGCATATTCTCTAGTCTTTGCAACAATTAAAATACCTGAAGTTTCTTTATCAAGTCGGTGAACGATGTAAGGTTTATATCCTTCAAAATACTTAGTTTCTTTTAATACATCAATGATATTTCTAAATGACTTTGTTCCAGCTTGAACTGCTATACCTGCAGGTTTATTTATTATTAAAAAATTATCGTTGTTTTCAATGATATTTTCATCATAATTGTCGAGCTCTTTATTTGTAGGCTTGTATTTTAAGACCTTAGGTCTATCAATAACTTTAAATTTTGAAATATCATAAATCTCAATTACATCACCTGGTTGGACTCTATAAGATGATTTTGTTTTTTTTTTATTAACTTTTACTTTATTTAATCTAATAATTTTTTCAATTAATGATTGGGGGAGATTAATTACTTTTTTTTTAAACCATTTGTCAAAACGAGAGTCTTGATAATCCTTTTCAACAGTATAGATTTTTAACATGTAGAGCTTAAACTATTTGCTTGCTACTTTTTGATCTACTTTTTTTTCGTCTTCTTTTTTTTCTACCTTCTTTGGCTTATCCACTTTTTTAGCCTCAGGATTTCTATCTACTAATTCTATAACTGCCATAGGTGCATCGTCACCTGTTCTATAACCAGCTTTTAACACTCTTGAGTATCCACCTTTTCGAGAGTTATATCTTTTTGATAATTCATCAAAAACTTTAGTAACTGATTTTTTGTCCTGTAATTTTGAAAAAAGGCGTTTTTTATTGCTAAGAATGTTTTTCTTACCAATTGTAATGACTTTATCAATTTGTGGTTTAAGTTCTTTCGCCTTTGGTAGAGTTGTTGTTATTTGCTCATATTTAATTAAAGAATTAAGCATATTTTTGAATAATGCTTTTCTATGCTCACCTGTCTTGTTTAACTTTCTATATCCAATTCCGTGTCTCATTAATAATTATTTTCTTCAAGTTTTTTTGATAGTTCAGCAATATTATCTGGAGGCCAATTTGGAATTTCCATCCCAAGATATAAAGACATTGTATTTAAAACCTCTTTAATTTCATTAAGGGATTTTCTACCAAAATTTGGCGTTCTTAACATTTCTGGCTCTGTTTTTTGAACCAAGTCACCTATGTAAATAATATTATCATTTTTTAGGCAATTCATAGACCTTACAGAAAGTTCTAATTCTTCAACTCTCTTAAGCAAATTTCTATTGAATTCAGGCTCTGAAGATTTAACTTCTTTAACAACCTCTTGCGGATCATCAAAATTTACAAACATTGATAATTGATCTTGAAAAATTCTAGCCGAATACGCTATTGCATCTTCCGCAGCAACTGTTCCGTTAGTCTCTACAGTCATTACTAATTTGTCATAATCCAGAGCACTACCTGCTCTAGTATTTTCTACTGCAAATGAAACTTTTTTTACTGGGCTAAATAAAGAGTCTATTGATATTAATCCCAAAGGACTTTCTTCAGATCTATTTTTTGGAGCAGGAACATATCCTTTTCCATTATTTATCATTAACTCCATATGAAAATTTGTTTTTTCGTCCAGATTACATATAGTTTGTTCTGGATTTAAAATTTCTACCTCAGGCACAAGAGTAATATCTTTCGCTTTAACTTCTTTAGGACCTTTTATATCTAAGATAATTTTTTTTGAACTTGAGGAAGAGGATTTTATTGCTAAATTTTTTACATTTAAAACAATATCAGTTACGTCTTCTCTAACTCCTTTAATTGAAGAAAATTCATGAAGCACACTATCAATTTGTATAGCTGTTACCGCTGCTCCCTGAATTGAGGATAATAGAATTCTTCTTAATGAATTTCCTATTGTTTGGCCAAAACCTTTCTCTAAAGGTTCAGCAACAACTTTTGCGATCGTTTTGTCGTCATTGCTAGTAATTTCTAATTTATCTGGCTTGATTAAAGCCTTCCAGTTTTTATCTATAACGTTTGGTGTTGCTTGCATTTATACTCTCCTTCTTTTTGGGGGTCGTGCTCCATTATGTGGCATTGGCGTTGTATCTTTTATTGATAAAATTTTAAATCCTCTTGATTGTAATGATCTTAAGGCAGTTTCTCGTCCGGAACCTGGTCCCTTCACTTGAACTGTTAATGTTCTTAAACCTTGTTCATAGGCTTTGCCTCCAGCGTCGTCTGCTGCAACTTGTGCAGCATATGGTGTAGATTTTCTTGATCCTTTGAAACCTTTCGCTCCAGCAGATGACCATGAAACAACATTTCCACTCTCATCTGCTATTGATATAATTGTGTTATTAAAAGTTGAGTAAACATAAGCAATACCTGAAGTTATATTTCTTTTAATCTTTTTTTTCTTTTTAAAAGTACTTTCTTTTTTAGATAAGTCTGGTTTTTTTTCGACTATTTTTGACTCTGTTTTTTTAGCTTTTTTTTCCATTAATAATTATAAATTTACTTTTTAAGCGGTGTTAATTTTTTTCCAGCAATAGCAATTGCTTTACCTTTTCTAGTTCTTGCATTACACTGAGTTCTCTGTCCTCTGACAGGCAGTTTCTTTTTATGTCTTGTGCCTCTATAACAAGCTAAATCTACCAAACGTTTGATATTTACTGAAACTTCTCTTCTCAAATCTCCTTCAACCTTATGATTTGCATCTATAAATTCTCTTATTTTCAAAACTTGTTCTTCAGACAATTCATTAACTCGTTTTGAAGAGGGTATATTTAATTTCTCACATATTTTCTTTGAGGAGAATGGGCCTATTCCATGAATATAGGTTAGGGCAATACTTACAACTTTATTTTGTGGAATATTGATTCCTGCTATACGAGCCATATTAATAATGAGTTAAAGTTTCAAATGCGTATTTATATTGCCTAATTTTTTAAAGTCAACTCTATATAAGGGCAATTATATCGCTAATTTCTTTATTTATTTGATCAATCGACCTTTCTCCATCTATCACCTTTAATAAATTCAATTTTTTATAATAGTCAATCAATGGTTCAGTAGTTTTTTCATAAGTATTGTATCTCTTAATCGCTATTACCTCACTATCGTCTGCTCTATTTTCTAAAGATCGTCTCTCTGAAATTCTCTTTTTAATTGTTTCTAATGAAACAGATAATTTGAGAACTAAATCAATTTTTTGGTTATATTTGCTTAGTAGTTCATTGAGAGTTTTCGCCTGAATTAAATTTCTTGGATAACCATCAAAAATTAATCTACCTTTATATTTATTGTCAGAAATAAAATTCTTAACTAACTTTTTAACTATATCATCGGAAACTAAGGTGCCCGAATTTATGATAGTTGAAATTTCTTCCCCTAATTTTGTTTTATTTTTAATTTCGTTTCTAAGGATTTTCCCCGTTGAAAGTTGATATAAATTAAACTTATTTACTATAAAATCAGCTTGCGTGCCTTTACCAGCACCAGGAGGCCCAAATATAATTAAATTCATAAAATTAATTATTTTCCGAATTTAGTTTTTCTTATTAAAGACTCGTATTGAGAGCTCATTAATCTTGTTTGTACCTGAGTTACAGTGTCCATAGCTACCACTACGACAATTAAAATTGAGGTTCCTCCTAAATAAAAAGGAATTGGATATTTAGCTATTAAAAATTCAGGCATCAAACATACAAAAGTTAGATATAGCGACCCAACTGTAGTTAATCTAATTAAAATACTTTCAATGTATTCAGCTGTACGTTCACCTGGCCTTATACCAGGAATATATCCTCCATATTTTCTTAAATTTTCAGCTGTTTCTTTAGGATTAAAAACAATGGATGTATAGAAAAACGCAAAAAATATTATTCCTGAAGCATATAATAACATGTACAAGGGTTGTCCTTGTGTAAACATAGAAGAAATTTTAATAGATAGATCAGACTCAGCAAAACCAAAATTTGTTAAAGTGATAGGTAATAATAACAATGCGGATGCAAAAATTGCAGGTATAACTCCAGCTGTGTTTATTTTTAAAGGCAAGTGAGAAGACTCTCCTCCATACATTTTATTACCAACTTGTCTTTTAGGATAATTAATTAAAATCTTTCTCATTGCTCTTTCAAAAAAAACTATAAATAAAACTGTAAAAATAACTAATACGAATATTCCAACAATCATTAATGCTGATAGTGCCCCTGTTCTTCCTAGTTCAAACGTAGACGCTAAAGCTCTTGGAATTTCAGCAACTATTCCTGAAAAAATTATCAAAGAAATACCATTACCAACTCCTCTTAAAGTAATTTGTTCACCTAACCACATTAAAAAAGTTGTTCCAGCAACTAATGAGATTGTTGTAATTATTCTAAATCCCATGCCTGGTTCAATTACTAAATTTCCAGCATTTTCTAAACCTACTGAAACTCCATAACCTTGTAGACAAGCAATCAAAACTGTTCCGTATCTTGTAATTTGAGTTATTTTTTTTCTACCTATTTCACCTTGTTCTTTTAAATTCTTAAAATAATCTGAAACTCCAGTTAGTAATTGGACAATAATAGATGATGAAATATATGGCATTATACCTAAAGCAAAAATAGCCATTCGAGTCACAGCTCCTCCGGAAAACATATTAAACATTCCTAGCAAGCCTTTTTGGCTAGATGCCATAATTTCTTTTAGTGCTGTAGGGTCTATGCCTGATAAAGGAACATATGTTCCCAATCGATATACTATTAAAAGCAAGATAGTAAATAATATTCTATTTTTTAAATCTTTTGCCTGACTAAATGCTCCTGCTGTATTTAAACTTTCACTAGACATATTTGATTATTTTTTGATAATGTTCAATTTTCCACCAGCTTTTGTAATCTTTTCTTGAGCCTGTTTTGATGCAAAGTGAGCGGTAATATCTAGCTTTATTTTTATTTCACCAGAACCTAGAATCTTTAATTTTGAATACTTTTTATTGATTAGCTTGTTTTCTTTTAAATATTTTAAATTTAATGAACTTTTTAAGTCATTCTTATTTTTTTCAAAAATATTCTGAATTTTTGATAAATTTAAAATAGCCATATTTTTTTTACTCAATGATTTAAATCCTCTTTTTGGCAAACGTCTATATAATGGCATTTGACCACCCTCAAAACTTTTAATTGCTACTCCAGACCTAGATTTTTGACCTTTATGACCTCTAGAAGAAGTTTTACCTCTTCCAGAACCTATTCCTCTGCCTACTCTAATTTTTTTTTTGTTATTTTTAACTAGATTATTTAAATTCATTATTTAGTCTCTCTATTTAAAACTATATCAGATATTTTTTTTCCTCTTATTGCAGATAAAATTTTTGGAGAATTTTGAGATTTTAGTCCATTTAAACAAGCTTTTAAAACGTTATGTGGATTAGCAGAACCAAGAGATTTAGCAACCACATCCTGTATTCCTAAAACTTCACACACTGATCTAATAGGCCCCCCTGCAATAATACCAGTTCCAGCAGGTGCAGATCTCATAAAAACTTTTCCAGAACCATTCTTGCCTTTAACATCATGATGTAAAGTTCTTCCTTCTTTAAGTGGAATTTGGATTAAATTTCTTTTTGCAACCTCAGTTGCTTTTTTAATAGCATCAGGTACTTGTTTAGATTTTCCTTGACCAATGCCTATAGATCCTTTCTGATTACCAACGACAACTAAAGCTGCAAATCCAAATCTTCTTCCTCCTTTTACTACTTTAGTAATCCTATTAATAGCAACTAATTTTTCTTTTATATCACTTTCTGTTTTTCTGTAATCAGCCATATTAAAATTTTAATCCATTCTTTCTTAGTGTTTCTGCAAAAACTTTTATTCTTCCATGATATTTATATTCGCCTCTGTCAAAATAAACTTCGCTTATATTTTTTTCTTTAGCTCTTTTAGCTAAAACTTCACCTATCAAATTAGATTTTTTCATTTTTTCCATTTTATTTTTTTTAATTTCTTTTTCAATAGATGAGGCAGAAATTAATGTTTTTTTTTGTTTATCATCAATTATTTGAGCGGATATATTATTTAATGATTTAAATACAGAGACTCTATATCTGCTAACATTCACTTTCTTTAATTTTTTTCTATTTCTTAATTTTCTTTTTATTTTATTATCAATTTTTTTCATTATTTCTTCTTACCTTCTTTTCTCAATACAAATTGCCCCTTTTCTTTAATTCCTTTAGCTTTGTAAGGTTCAACGGGCTTTAGATTTTTAATATCTGCGGCTATTTTTGAAACCATATCTTTATCTACACCACTTATCTTAATAGTTGTTTGTTTTTCTACAATAATTTTTATATTTTTTGGAATTTTAAAATTAACATCATGGCTAAAACCAATTTGTAAATTTAGAACCTCGCCTTTAATATTTGCTCTAAAACCCACACCGTTTAATTCTAATATTTTTTCATGACCAGTCGAAACACCTGTAATTGCATTGTTAATCAAACTTCTATAGGTCCCCCACATTATTGATGTTTTCGTATCAATTTTCTTGTTTAAAGGTAAAATCTGGAATTCATTTTCCTTAAGTTTAGATGAAAAAATCTTATCATTAATTGTTAAAGTTTTTGACCCCTTTGGACCACTGATTGTTAAGTTAGACCCCTCTATCTTAATTGAGGAATCTTTTGGAACAATTATATTTTTTTTTCCAATTTTAGACATTAAAATACCTTACAAATTATTTCTCCACCAATATTATTTTTTTTAGCTTCGGCATCAGTCATTACACCTTTTGGGGTTGAAAGAATAGCTAAACCCAAACCATTCATTACTCTTGGAATGCTATTTGCCCTTGAATAAACTCTTCTACCAGGCTTCGAGATTCTTTTTATTTCTTTGATAACTGGATCTCCCTCATAGTATTTAAGGTTTATTTTTAAGCTTATTTTATTATTTTCAGATTTTTCAATATAATAATCTTTAATATATCCTTCTTCTTTTAAAATTTTTAAAATATTCTTTCTAAAATTTGATGAGGGTATATCTATTGAATTTAATGATCTCATTTGACCATTTCTAATTCTTGAAAACATATCCCCAATTGGATCAGTTAATGACATATTCCTCCTACCAGCTTGATTTAGTTATTCCAGGAATCTTACCAGATGACGCCATGTCTCTTAGTGCGATTCTTGATATTCTTAATTTTCTATAAACGCCATGCGGTCTGCCTGATACCTCACAACGATTTCTTATTCTTATTTTCGAAGAATTTTTAGGTAATTTATTTAGTTTTAATTGAGCTGTGAATCTTTCAGAAAGTTCTAACTTTTTGTTTTTAATTATCTTTTTTAAAGCAGCTCTTTTATTTGCATATTTTTTTGCCAACTTTATTCTTTTTAAATTTTTTTGTATCGCGCTTGTTTTAGCCATGTTTACCTCAGTTTTTTTTGTTATCGATTGGAAAATTGAATTCCTTAAGAAGCTCTAGTGCTCCTTTCTTATTATTACTTGATGTTACAATAGTTATATCTAGACCTCTTATTTTATCAACTTTATCGAAGTTAACTTCTGGAAATATAATATGTTCCTTAACTCCAAAGGAGTAGTTGCCAGAACTATCTATCCCTTTAGAAGTTAATCCTCTAAAGTCTTTAATTCTTGGTAAGGCAATGTTAACTAATCTATCAATAAATTCGTACATCTTATAAGATCTTAAAGTTACCTTCACGCCAGCATTAGAACCCTTTCTTGTTTTAAAATTGGATATAGATTTTTTAAATTTCGTAATTACTGGTTTTTGACCAGTAATTAAAGCCATATCATCAAGTGAGGATTTTAATTTTTTTCCATCTGACGCGTCCTCTCCTAATCCCATGTTTAATATTATCTTTTGAATTTTTGGCACCTGATGTTTATTTTTAACATTAAGTTTATTCATCAAATTGTTAATGATTTCTTTATCGTATGTTGTTTTTAACCTTGGTATCATTTTTTACCTGTTGTTTTTTTTTCTTTTTTATTTTGATCTATATTTTTAACATTTGACTGATCAATAAAATTTTCTTTTGATACTATTCCACCTTTATTTTCTTTAGTTGGTTTTAAATGCTTTTTAATCATATTAATTGATTTAATTTTAATTTTATTTAGTTTTCTATTTATCTCTAACACTTCACCAGTCTTGCCTTTATCTTTGCCTGATATAATTTTAACTTGTATTCCTTTTTTTAACATCATCTTAAAGAACCTCCGGAGCTAATGAGATAATCTTAGTATGGCCTTTTGTCCTTAATTCTCTGGTTACTGGACCAAAAATTCTTGTTCCTATTGGTTCACCTTTTTCATCTGTTAGTACTACCGCATTGGTATCAAATTGTACTTTAGATCCATCATTTCTATAAATGCCTTTTCTTGTTCTAACTACTATCGCCTTGTGAACTGCACCTTTTTTAACTTTTCCTTTAGGTATGGCATCTTTAACACTTATAACGATTAAATCGCCAACAGACGCATATCTTCTTTTTGAACCTCCTAAGACTTTTATACATTCAACTCTCTTAGCGCCAGTATTATCCGCAACCATTAATTCTGTTTGAACCTGTATCATTATTTAATTACCTGCCATGTTTTTTTCTTAGAAATTGGTTTGCATTCTATAATTGAAACTTTTTCTCCTTCTTTAAATTTATTTGCTTCATCATGGGCATGATACTTTTTTGTTCTCTTAATAATTTTTTCATAAAAAGGGTGCTTGAATTTTCTTGTTACCTCAACAACAATTGTTTTGTTGTTCTTAGCACTAGTCACTACTCCCTTTAAAATTTTTTTTGTCATTTTGTATTTTTAATAGTTGTGTATAATCTGGCTATATTTTTTTTAATTTCATTGTACTGTGCTGGATTATCAATCTGATTATTAATTTTTTTAAATCTAATGTTAAACAAATCTTTTTTTAAAGTTTGTATCTTTTTTTCAGCTTGATCTTTTGTTAATTTTTTATCTTCTTTTTTTGCCATAGTATTTATCTTTTTATAAATTTTGTCTTTATTGGAAGTTTTGCAGATGCTTTATAAAGAGCAATTCTTGCTACATCTTCACTAACACCATCTACCTCGAAAATTATTCTTCCAGGTTTTACTCTACATGCATAGTACTCTGGTGAACCTTTACCTTTACCCATTCTTACTTCTGTAGGTTTTTTTGACACCGGTATGTTAGGGAATATTCTTGTCCATACTTTCCCTGTTCTTTTCATATATCTAGTTAAGGCAACTCTTGCGGCTTCAATTTGCTTTCCTATAACTCTCTCAGGTTCCATTGCTTTAAGTCCAAATTGACCATAATTTAATTTTATGGCTCTAGAAGCCTTGCCATGAATTCTTCCTTTAAAAGCTTTTCTAAATTTAGTTCTTACTGGCTGTAGCACTTTTAACCCTTTCTTTTTTTTCTTTTTCAACGTCTTTTGCCATTAATTCACCTTTATAGATCCAAACTTTAACGCCTATAATACCGTAAGTAGTTAATGCCTCGGCAAACCCATAGTCTATTTCTGCTCTTAGTGTATGAGAAGGTATACTGCCTTCTCTTAACCACTCTGTTCTTGCTATCTCATTACCTGCTAATCTTCCACTCAACATAACTTTAATTCCTTTTGCATTTAATCTCATAGCTGATTGCATTGCTCTTTTCATTGCTCTTCTGTAAGCTATTCTTTTTACTAATTGTTGAGCTATATTTTCTGCTACCAAATTAGAATTTAGTTCTGGTTTTTTAATTTCTTTAATGTTCACAATTACATCACCATTAGTAATTTTCATTATATTTTTTTTAATTTTTTCAATATCAGCACCTTTTTTTCCTATAACAAATCCAGGTCTTGAAGTGTGAATAGCAACGGTGCATTTTTTAGAAGATCTCTCTATAATTATTTCAGAAACCCCAGAATTTATAATATTTTTCTTTATATAATTTCTAATTTTAAAATCCTCTATTAAATATCTACCAAAATCTTTCTTCTTAGCAAACCAAGTCGAATCCCATCCTCTATTAATACCTAGTCTTAAGCCTATTGGATTAATTTTTTGTCCCATTATTTAGACTCCTTTTTTTGTTTCTTTTCCTCAAGTACAATTGTTATTCTGCTAAATGGTTTTTTTATAGGGCTGGCTCTTCCTTTTGCTCTAGGTCTGAATCTCTTCATAACTAGTGATTTTCCAACATAAGCCTCTTTAACAAATAAATTATCTATGTCATACTGATGGTTGTTTTCTGCGTTTGAAATTGCTGATTTAACTGTCTTACTTACATCTTTTGCTATTCTTTTTCGCGTAAATTCTAAATCTCGTAAAGCCAAATCAGCTTTCTTTCCTTTAATATAATTTAAAACTAAAGAAATTTTTCTAGGACTGGATCTTACATTCTTATTTATTGCCGTAACTGTTGAATTATTTTTTTGCATTGCTGTCTCCACTTGGTTTTGCAGTTGCAGTTGGTGCTGCAGCTGCAGCTTTTTTATCAGCTGGTGTATGTCCTTTAAAAGTTCTAGTAGGTGCGAATTCACCTAATTTATGTCCAACCATTTCCTCTGAAATAGTTATCGGAATAAAAGATTTTCCATTGTGAATCATAAAACTATGACCTACAAAGTCAGGAATAATAGTAGAATTTCTTGACCAAGTTTTAATTGGTTTTTTATTCGGAACGTCTTTAAGTTTATCAATTTTTTTTAATAAACTTGGATGTACAAAAGGTCCTTTCCAAACAGATCTAGTCATTATTTTCTTTTCTTTCTTCTGGTAATTATTAGTTTATCACTTCTTTTAGGTCTTCTTGTTTTCAAACCTTTCGCAGATTGACCCCATGGAGATACTGGGCTTCGTCCTCCCGAAGTTTTTCCTTCACCTCCACCATGTGGATGATCTACAGGGTTCATAGCCACTCCTCTAGTTTGAGGTCTTTTTCCTCTCCATCTGTTTCTTCCTGCTTTACCAATTTTAATGTTTTTTTGATCTGGATTTGAAACAACGCCGATAGTAGCAGCACAACTGCTATTTACTTTTCTTGTTTCACCAGATGATAATTTAAGAATTGCATAATCGCCGTCATAACCTGATAATGTAATTGAAGAACCAGCTGATCTAGCAAGTTTACCACCGTTTCCAGGTATTAGTTCAACGCCATGTATAGATGTTCCTGGAGGAATATCTTTTAATTCGAGACAATTTCCTACTTTTATTTCTGCATTTTTTCCAGACTCAACTTGGTCACCTTGTTTTAAACCCTGAGGACAAATTATATATGCCTTTTCTTTATCTTCATATGTTATAAGTGCTATATAAGCAGTTCTATTAGGATCGTACTCTATTCTATCAACTATAGCTTTTATATTTTTCTTTTTTCTAAAAAAGTCTATTACTCTAAATCTATGTTTAGAACCACCACCCATATGTCTTGAGGTAATTCTGCCGTAATTATTTCTACCTCCAGTAAAATTTTGTCCTCGTGTTAAAGGTTTGTAAGGAGAGCCTTTCCATAAAGCACTTTTATCAACTACTACGGTTCCTCTTGTTGATTTTGTGTACGGTTTAAAAGTTTTTAATGCCATGATTAAATTCCTGTTGTCAAATCAATACTTTGACCTTTTTTTAAAGTTATAATTGCTTTTTTGTAACCACTTTTATGAGACTTTCTTCCCTGTTTAATTTTAATTTTTGATTTTCGATTAATAATATTTATCTTTATTACATTAACTTTAAATAATTTTTCGATATTTTTCTTAATAGTTTTTTTATTAGCACCCTCATGAACCTTAAAAACAGTTTTGTTTTGTTCTGACAAAATTGTAGCTTTTTCAGTAATAATTGGGTGTCTGATTGAGTCTATATGATTAATTTTTCTCATTCAAAATCCTGTCTTGTATTTTTATAAACGATGAAGATGTCATTAAAACATTCTTAAATTTGAATAAATCATAAATATTAGTTCCTTCTTGTTTAATCAATTTAAGATTTTTTATATTTCTTGCAGATTTATTGATATTTTTTAAAGAGTCTGTGTCTGAAATAATTAATACATTAGCTAGATTATTTTTTAATAAAAATTTATTGAACTCTTTAGTTTTTTTAATTTCAGTTTTCACATCAGCTAAAATATATAAATTTTTATCTGAGTTTTTTTTAGATAATGTTTGTGCTAAAGCTAGTTTTCTTACTTTTTTGTTAATTTTTTTTATCTTATAAACAGCTCCTTTCGGACCGTGAGCTACACCTCCACCCACAAAAATTGGAGCTTTTTTGCTAGCGTGTCTTGCGCCACCGCTACCTTTTTGAGCTACAATTTTTACCGTTGAACCCCTGATCTGATTTCTTTGTTTAGTTTTAGCAGTTCTAGGTTTTGAATGATTTAATTGCCAATCAATTACAAATTTAATCAATTTATGGTTAACTTTCAGATTAAATATTTTATCTGACACTTCAATTGTTTCTGATTTAGATCCATCAATTTTTAGTAGTGGAAATTTCATTTATTTTTTACCTTTTTTTAATTCAGCTTTTTTTAACTTTGCCTCATACTTCTCATTAGTAGTTTTTCTAGTAATATTTTTAACAGACTCTCTTAATAAAACTTGAGTATTTTTGGAGCCTGGTATTGATCCTTTTAGGTATAATAAATTATTTTCTAAATCTGATTTAATAATTTCTAAATTTAACATTGTTCGAAGTTTATCTCCCATGTGGCCTGCCATTTTTTTTCCTTTAAAAACCTTTCCTGGATCTTGTCTTTGTCCTGTCGAACCATGTGATCTATGAGATACAGAAACACCATGTGATGCCCTTAATCCACCAAAATTCCATCTTTTCATTACGCCTGCAAAGCCTTTTCCGATAGTTTTAGATCTTACATCTAAAAATTTTTTATCTTTAAAGATTTCAAGTCCTAGTTCATTTCCTTCTTTAAAATCACCCTCGTTTTCTACTCTAAATTCTTTTAATACCTTTTTTGCCTCTGTATTTTTTTTTGTAAAATAACCTTTCATTTGTTTAGTTAGTTTTGAATTTTTTAGTTTAAAAAAACCAACTTTTACTGCAGAGTAACCTCTTTTATCTTTTGTAATTACATCTAAAACTCTACCTTTTTCAACCCTTATAACTGTAACGGGTACAGATTGCCCGCTCTTCATAAACTCTCGAGTCATTCCTATCTTTGTTCCTATTAATCCTATGCTCATTTTATATCTTAATTTCTATATCCACGCCTGAGGCTAAATCTAATTTCATCAATGCCTCTACAGTTTGTGGAGTTGGTTCAATAATATCAATTAGTCTTTTATGTGTTCTTGACTCAAATTGTTCTCGACTTTTTTTATCAATATGCGGGGATCTTAGAACTGTATATCTTTCTATTCTTGTTGGTAATGGTATAGGTCCTTTAACCTGGGCTCCAGTTCTTTTAGCAGTATTTACTATCTCCTCTGTTGATAGATCAAGGATTTTATTATCATATGCTTTTAAATGTATTCTTATATTTTGATTTTCCATAATTAAGCTAATTTTTTAGTTACTTCATCTTGTACATTTTGAGGAACTTTATCATAATGACTAAATTGCATTGTGTATTGAGCTCTTCCTTGAGTAGATGATCTTAAGTTATTGATATACCCAAACATATTTGCAAGCGGAACAGTGGCATTAATAGCTGTAGCATTTCCTCTTGCTTCAGTTGAAGCAACTTGTCCTCTTCTACTGTTTAAATCTCCTATCACGTCACCCATAAAATCTTCTGGTGTTATTACTTCAACTTTCATCATAGGTTCTAGAAGTTTTAAAGTAGCTTTAGTGCAAGCTTCTCTAAAGCACATTCTAGAAGCTATTTCGAAAGCCAAAACACTTGAGTCAACATCATGATGTAAGCCATCTAAAATAGTAACTTTGTAATCTATAACTGGGAACCCTGCTAAAATTCCACTTTCGGCAACACTTAAAACTCCTTTTTCTACTCCTGGAATGAATTCTTTGGGTATTGATCCACCTTTTATTTTATTTTCTACTTCTCTACCTTTTCCTGGCTCTAAAGGTTCTACACTTAAAGTCACTTTTGCAAATTGGCCTGAACCACCACTTTGCTTTTTATGAATATAGGTTACTTCTGTTGATCCTAATATAGTTTCTCTGTAAGCGACTTGTGGGGCTCCAATATTAGCTTCTACTTTAAATTCTCTTTTCATTCTATCAACTATAATATCTAGATGTAATTCCCCCATCCCTTTAATAATAGTTTGACCAGACTCTTCGTCTGATGTTACTCTAAATGATGGATCTTCTTTAGCTAATCTTCCTAAAGCTTCACCCATTTTCTCTTGGTCTGCTTTAGTTTTAGGTTCAACAGCAATTTCAATAACTGGGTCAGGAAATTCCATTGGTTCTAATAAAATAGGTTTTTTCTCATCACACAAAGTATGCCCTGTAATTGTATATTTTAATCCAGCAAGAGCTACTATATCACCTGTGGTAGCTTCTTTTATGTCTTCCCTGCTATTTGCATGCATAAGAAGCATTCTTCCAACTCTTTCTGATTTTTCTTTTGACGAGTTGTAAACTGATGTTCCTGCTTGTATTTTTCCTGAGTAAATTCGTATAAATGTTAATGAGCCAACAAACGGATCGTTTGCTACTTTAAATGCTAAAGCAGAAAAAGGTTCATTATCGTCAAATTTCATTTCAACTTTATCTTCAGAACCTAATTTAGTACCTTCAATTGAACCTAAATCTTTAGGACTCGGAAGATAGTCAATTACTGCGTCCAATAATGGTTGAACTCCTTTGTTTTTAAAAGCTGATCCAGTAGTGATTGGAACAAAATTAAAACCTAAAGTTCCTTTTCTTATACATCTAATTAAATCAGACTCAGAAGGTTCTTTGCCGTCTAAATAAGACTCCATTAATTTTTCGTCTTCTTCAACAGCAGACTCAACTAATTCTTTTCTATATTGTTTTGCTTTTTCTTTAAGGTCATCCGGAATATCTACATAATCAAATTTTGCACCTAAATCTTCATTTTGCCAAACAACACCTTTCATTTTAACTAAGTCAACTACTCCTTTTAGGTCAGCTTCGGCACCTATTGGTAATTGCAAAACTAATGGTTTACAGCCTAATCTATCTTTAATCATTTCAACGCATCTATAAAAATCAGCACCAGTTCTATCTAATTTGTTTATAAAGCATATTCTTGGTACTTTATATTTGTCTGCTTGACGCCAAACAGTTTCTGATTGAGGTTCGACACCAGCTACTCCGTCAAAAACTGCAACAGCTCCATCTAATACTTTCAATGATCTTTCAACTTCGATTGTAAAATCTACGTGGCCAGGGGTATCAATAATATTAATTCTATGATCTCTCCAAAAACATGTTGTAGCTGCTGAAGTAATTGTAATACCTCTCTCTTGTTCTTGTTCCATCCAATCCATAGTTGCTGCACCATCGTGAACTTCGCCTATCTTATGGCTCTTTCCTGTGTAGTATAATACTCTTTCTGTTGTAGTAGTTTTACCAGCATCGATGTGCGCCATAATTCCAATATTTCGATATTTGTCTAATGAATACTTAGCCATAATTTCTTACCATCTAAAATGTGCAAATGCTTTATTAGCTTCTGCCATCTTATGAGTATCCTCTCTTTTTTTAATTGCTGATCCTTTATTTTGGGAAGCGTCTATAAGTTCGGCATACAATTTATCTGCCATGGTTTTATTTTTTCTTTTTCTTGTAGCATCCATTAACCATCTCAAAGCTAAAGCTTGAGCTCTTTTTGATTTAACCTCAACTGGTACTTGATATGTGGCTCCTCCAACTCTTCTAGATCTACATTCAAGATTGGGTTTGACGTTGCTAATTGCAGTATTGAAAAGTTTTAATGGGTCTTCATTATTTTTGGATTTAATCTTATCTAAAGCATCGTAAAGAATTTTTTCAGCTGTTGACCTTTTGCCGTCATACATTATTGAATTTATAAACTTTGAAACTATTTCTGAATGAAATTTTGGGTCTGGATAAACCTTTCGTACTGGAGCTTTTCTTTTTCTAGACATAATATTATTTTGGTTTTTTAGCTCCGTATAAAGATCTTCTTTGTTTTCGATTTGCAACGCCTTGGGTATCTAAATTACCTCTTAAAATATGATAACGAACTCCTGGTAAATCTTTTACCCGTCCACCTCTTAACAAAACTACAGAGTGTTCTTGTAAGTTATGTCCTTCTCCTGGAATGTATGCGGTAACTTCAAAACCATTAGATAATCTAACTCTAGCAACTTTTCTCAAGGCGGAGTTTGGTTTTTTTGGTGTTGTAGTGTAAACTTTTACGCAGACCCCACGTTTAAGAGGTTGCCTTTCCAGAGCTGGAACTTTGTTCCTTGTAATAGGTTTTACTCTACTTTTTTTAATCAATTGATTAATAGTTGGCATAATAATATTTTGATGTAGAGATAAGGAAAGCCTTATAGTGGTATTAGGTTAGTGTTTAAGGCTATAAAGACCTTACTTCTAACATTCAAAATGTGCCGTAAATTAGCATCCAAATTGAAAATGTCAATAATAATTGATTTAATTATTGTTGTTTAGGTAGCCTGTTCAGTAGCTTCTGGTGCGGCTTCTAGCTCTTGTTTTTTAAGTTCATCTAATCTTATTTTGTCTTGTTCCCTAGCTTGTTTATCCCAGTCAATTTTGGTCAGCCCAGTGCCGGCAGGAACTAGTCTTCCAACAATTACGTTCTCTTTTAAACCCTCAAGAGTGTCAGTTTTTCCTTTAATAGATGCGTCTGTTAGTACTCTAGTAGTTTCTTGAAAAGAAGCCGCAGATATAAATGAGTTTGTTTGTAAAGAAGCTTTTGTAATACCTAGTAAAATTCTTTCAAAAACAGCAGGTTTCTTTTTTTCTTTTCTTAATTCATCATTAATTGTGTTTATATTTAATAAGTCTATTACTTCGCCAGTTAGTAATTCTGAATCTCCAGGATCTTTAATTTCTACTCTTTTTAACATTTGTCTTACTATTGTTTCGATATGTTTATCGTTAATAACGACACCTTGAAGCCTATAAACTTCTTGCACTTCTGTTACAAAATATTCTGTTAATTTTTCGACACCTAAAACTCTTAAAATGTCATGAGGTAAAGGAGCTCCATCTAATAGATATTCACCTTTTTTTATTTTTTCTCCTTGGTTAAAGTTTACGTGCTTTCCTTTAGGAATTAGATAATTCGAAGTTTCACCTGTTGAAGCAACAATAGAAATTTTTTGTTTACCTCTAACTTCTTTACCAAATTCTATAACACCATCGTTTTCAGCTATAATTGCACTATCTTTTGGTTTTCTAGCTTCAAATAACTCTGCTACTCTAGGAAGACCACCAGTTATATCTTTGGTTTTGGAAGTTTCCTTTGGAAGTCTTGCCAATACATCTCCAGCAGAAATTTTTTGACCATCTTTAACTGATAAAATAGTATCTGGAACCAAATAATATCTAGCTTCGTTTCCATCAGCTTTCTTAATAATTTCTCCTTTGTCGTCTCTTAAAGTTATACGAGGCTTTAATTCAGAGTTTTTAGTTAATGATTTCCAATCTGTTACTGACTTTGATGATAATCCTGTGGCATCATCAAGTGTTTCAGTTAAAGAAGTTCCTTCAGTCAAGTCCATATAGTTTACAATTCCACCAGTTTCAGCAATTACAGGCATTGTATATGGATCCCATTCAGCAATTTTTTTACCTTTTTCTATCATATCACCATCTTTAAAAAATAATTTAGAGCCGTAAACAACTTTATATATTGCTAGTTGTCTACTGCTATCATCTTCGATACTTAATTGAGTATTTCTACCCATAACAATTGTATTTTTCTTGGAGTCTTCAATTAGATTTTTGTTTATTATATTTAATTTACCTTTTGTTTGAGAAACTATCTGTGACTCCTCTTTAATTTGTGCTGTGCCACCAACGTGAAAAGTTCTCATCGTTAATTGTGTTCCTGGTTCACCAATAGATTGGGCTGCGATCATTCCAACTGCTTCCCCAATACTAACTAGTTTTCCTCTGGCAAGATCTCTGCCGTAGCAAACTTGGCAAACGCCCTTGGTAGAAGCACAAGTAATTACAGAATAAACATTTACCGATTTAACTCCTGCTGCATCAATTTTTTCACAATCAAACTCATCTATCAATCTGTCTTTTTTTATAATTGTTTCACCTGTCACAGGATTTTTTATATCTTCTGCTATAACTCTGCCAAGAACTCTTTCTGATAAACTAACTAAGATATTACCTCCTTCGATAATTTCAGAGATAGTTACTGATGATCTTTTCTTAGGATCACATTCTGCTTTGGTAACTTGCACATCTTGAGCAACATCACATAGTCTTCTTGTAAGATAACCTGAGTTAGCTGTTTTTAAAGCAGTATCAGCTAAGCCTTTTCTCGCTCCATGTGTTGAGTTAAAATATTCTAAAACAGATAATCCTTCTTTAAAATTCGAAATTATAGGTGTTTCAATAATTTCCCCTGATGGCTTCGCAATTAACCCTCGCATACCTGCTAACTGTTTCATTTGTGCTTGGGAACCTCTGGCACCTGAGTCTGCCATCATATAAACTGAATTAGTTTCTATTCTACTATTTTCACAGATTTTTTCAGCTGAAGAAATTTCTTTCATCATCTCATTTGCTACAGTATCAGTACACTTTGACCATATATCAACTACTTTGTTATATTTTTCCCCTCTAGTAATTAAACCATCTGAATATTGTTTTTCATATTCTTCAATTTGTTTTTTAGTATTATTTATTAGTTCTTCTTTAGTCTTTGGTATTAATAAATCATCTTTACCAAATGAAATGCCTGCTTTAAATGCGTGCTTAAATCCTAGAGTTTTAATCTTATCACAGAAAATAACTGTTTCTTTTTGTCCGCAATATCTAAAAATGGTATCTATTACTTCAGAAACATTCTTTTTAGTCAATAATCTGTTAACTAAACTAAATTTTATATTATGATTAATTGGTAAAAGATTTGCTAACAAAAACCTACCTGCGGTACTAGTATATTTTTCAATTTTTACTGAGCCTTCTTTATCTACAGTTTTAAATATTGAAATAATTTTTGAGTGCAAACTAATAGACTCATTTTCTAGCGCTTGTTCGATTTCCTCTATTCCTGAAAAAATACCTTTAGGTTTTTCTTCATTTTCTTCTGCTTGTGACAAATAATAAATTCCTAAAACAATGTCCTGACTTGGTACGATAATTGGCTTTCCATTAGAAGGACTTAAAATATTGTTTGTGGACATCATTAAGACCCTAGCTTCTAATTGAGCTTCTAAACTTAAAGGAATGTGAACTGCCATTTGATCTCCGTCAAAGTCTGCGTTGAATGCCGCACAAACTAAAGGATGAAGTTCTATAGCATTTCCCTCTATAAGTTTTGCCTCAAAAGCTTGAACTCCTAGTCGATGTAAAGTAGGAGCTCTGTTTAATAAAATAGGATGTTCTCTTATTATATGTTCCAATGAGTCCCATACTTCACTTTTTTCCTTTTCTACTAATCTTTTTGCTTGTTTAATAGTTGTTGCCAAACCTAGTTTATCTAATCTAGCATATAAAAATGGTTTAAATAATTCTAAAGCCATTTTCTTAGGTAAACCACATTGATGTAATTTAAGTTCAGGACCTACTACTATTACTGATCTTCCTGAGTAATCAACTCTTTTTCCTAGCAAATTTTGTCTAAATCTCCCCTGTTTACCTTTAAGCATCTCAGCTAAAGATTTTAAAGGCCTCTTGCCTGTTCCTGTTATTACTCTTCCTCTTCTACCGTTATCAAATAATGCGTCAACAGACTCTTGGAGCATTCTTTTTTCATTTCTTACAATAATATCTGGAGCTTTAAGATCTAATAATCTTTTTAATCGATTATTTCTATTTATAACTCTTCTATATAAATCATTTAAATCTGATGTAGCAAATCGACCGCCATCTAAAGGAACAAGAGGTCTTAGCTCAGGTGGTATGACTGGAACGGAAGTTAAAATCATCCATTCAGGTTTATTTCCAGAAGATATAAATGACTCTATTAATTTTAATCTTTTTATAGTCCTTTCTTCAGTAACCTTTGATTTAATTTCTGGTAAAGAATCTCTTAATTTTTTCTGCTCGTTTTTTAAGTCTAAATTAACTAATATTTCTCTTACAGCCTCAGCGCCTATTCCTGCCGTAAATGCGTCTTCACCAAATTCATCTTGAGCTTTCATTAATGCTTCTTCTGAAAGCAATTGATTTTTTTTTAATGTCGTTAGTCCAGGTTCAACCACAATAAAGCTTTCAAAATATAAAACCTTTTCTACTTCTTTAAGTTTCATATCTATTGCTAGTGATATTCGGCTTGGTAAAGACTTCAAAAACCATATATGTGCAACGGGACAGGCTAGGTCTATATGACCCATTCTTTCTCTTCTAACATTTGATTTTGTTACTTCGACACCACATTTTTCACAAATAATCCCTCTAAACTTCATTCGTTTATATTTACCGCAAAGACATTCATAGTCTTTTACAGGTCCAAATATTCTTGAGCAAAATAGACCGTCTTTTTCTGGTCGGAATGTTCTATAATTTATAGTCTCTGGCTTTTTTATTTCTCCGTAAGACCAAGATTTAATTTTTTCAGGACTAGCTAAAGTAATTTTAATACTATCAAAATTGTTTTCTGGGGCTAAGTTTTGATTGCTAAAATTTTTTGTTAGGTTTTTTTCCATATTAATTTAATTCAATATTTAACCCCAGTGCTCTAATTTCTTTTACTAAAACATTAAAAGATTCAGGTACACCAGACTCAAAATTATTATTACCTTTTACAATTGTTTCATAAACTTTGGTTCTACCTGCAACATCATCGGATTTAACAGTCAGAATTTCTTGTAAAGTATAAGAAGCACCATATGCTTCTAAAGCCCAAACCTCCATCTCGCCAAATCTCTGGCCGCCTAGTTGAGCTTTTCCTCCAAGAGGTTGTTGGGTAACTAGACTATATGGACCAGTAGATCTCGCATGTATTTTATCTTCTACTAAATGATTGAGCTTCAACATATAAATTATACCCACTGTTACTGGTCGGTCAAATTTTTCACCAGTTTGACCATTCCATAAATTTGTTTGACCTGAATTTGGTAATTTTGCTAAATCTAACATTTCAGTTATATCTTTAGTGCTAGCTCCATCAAAAACTGGGGTCGAAATAGGTACTCCATTAGAAATATTTTCAATTAACTCTGCAATTTCTTTTTTTGATAATTTAGAAATAACTTCATTATAATAATCTTTGCCATAGATATTTTTTAGTTCATTTTTTAATTTATCAATCTTAGAGTCAAAATCTTTAAGATAAGTTTTAATTTGCTCACCTAATTCAGAGCAAGACCACCCCAAATGAGTTTCTAAAATTTGACCAACGTTCATTCGACTTGGTACTCCTAACGGATTTAATACTATATCTACCGGTTTACCATTTTTCATGTAAGGCATGTCTTCAACGGGAACAATTTTACTAACTACTCCCTTGTTTCCATGTCTTCCAGCCATTTTATCACCTGGCATTAATCTTCTCTTAACAGCAACAAATACTTTCACAACTTTCATTACTGTTGGTAATAAGTCGTCACCTTGTTGAATTTTTGAAACTTTATCCTCAAATCTTATTTTTATATCTTCTGCAGCGTTGTCAAATTGATTTTTTAATTTTTCTAAATTGTCATTTATTTCTTTATTTTCGAAAGAAATTTTCCAAAAATCTTTTAAATTTAAATTTTCAAAATCATTTTTGTTTAATGTAGTGCCAGGCTTAAGATCTTTGTAAGGTTTATTAATACTTTGATTGTTCAATAAATCTATAGCTCTTAGCTTTATATTTCTGTTTAGAATTTCTTCTTCAACTTTTTTATCTTCCTGAACTACTTCTATTTCTGCTCTTTCAATTGCAATTGATCTTTCGTCTTTTTCTATACCATGTCTATTAAAAACTCTGACATCAATAACTACTCCAGTGCTACCTGAAGGTAACTTAAGAGAAGAGTCTCTTACGTCAGTAGCTTTTTCTCCAAAAATCGATCTTAATAATTTTTCCTCAGGACTAGAAGAGGTTTCGCTTTTAGGAGTAACCTTGCCAACTAGAATGTCCCCAGGTTTAACTTCCGCTCCTACGTATACAATTCCAGATTCGTCTAAATTTCTTAAGCTTTCTTCACTAACGTTTGGAATATCCCTTGTTATTTCTTCTGCACCTAATTTTGTGTCTCGTGCCATTGACTCATATTCTTCTATATGAATAGACGTAAAAACATCATCTGTTACACATCTTTCCGAAATTAAGATTGAGTCTTCAAAATTGTATCCTTGCCAAGGCATAAAAGCTACAGTTACATTTTTACCTAATGCCAACTCGCCCAATTTAGTTGCTGGTCCATCAGCAATTATGTCTCCTTTTTTAACTTGATCACCAACCTTAACTAATGGTTTTTGATTAATGCAAGTATTTTGATTTGATCTTTGAAATTTAGAAAGGTTATAGATATCTACTGCAGATTGAGATAGATCAGTAACATCTGTTACTTTAATTACAATTCTTTTTCCATCAATTTTATCGACTACACCATTTCTTTTTGCAACTATAGTTACACCCGAGTCTAGCGCTACATCTGACTCTATTCCCGTTCCTACTAATGGTGACTCAGGTTTTAAAAGTGGTACTGCTTGTCTCATCATATTTGATCCCATTAACGCTCTGTTTGCGTCATCATTTTCTAGAAAAGGTATTAAAGCTGCAGCAACTGAAACCAACTGCTTAGGCGAAACATCAATAAAATCAATATTTTCTCGATTTGATAATTCAAAGTTAAGATTTTTTCTACAAGCAACTAGTTCTTCTTCAAATGATCCGTTTGAACTAATAGGAGAATTAGCTTGAGCAATAGTATATTTTTCCTCTTCTATCGCTGAAAGATATTTAATATCAGAAGTAACTTTTCCATTAATAACTTTTTTATAAGGGCTCTCTATGTAACCAAATTTATTTACTCTACAATAAGTTGCTAAACTGTTAATCAAACCAATATTAGGTCCCTCTGGTGTTTCTATAGGACAAATTCTTCCATAATGTGTAGGGTGAACGTCTCTTACTTCAAAACCTGCCCTTTCTCTTGTTAATCCTCCTGGTCCTAAAGCGGAAACTCTTCTTTTGTGGGTTATTTCGGAAAGTGGGTTTGTTTGATCCATAAATTGAGAAAGTTGAGAAGTAGCAAAAAAGTCTTTTAATGAAGTTGTTATTGGTTTAGCATTGATTAAATCTTGTGGCATCGCAGACTCTATTTCAATAAAAGTTGACATTTTTTCTTTAACAGTTCTCTCCATTCTTAAGAGACCTATTCTAAATTGATTTTCAACGAGTTCGCCCACTGATCTAACTCTTCTATTTCCCAGGTGATCAATATCATCAACATCTCCTTTTCCATCTCTCAAGTTAAGCATAAATTGAATAATAGACGTTATATCTTCAGTTGTTAAAACTGTCTTCTTGTTACTGATTTTTAGATTTAATTTTGAATTAAGTTTTACTCTACCAACCTCTGATAGATCGTATCGTTCCTTTTTAAAATAAAGATTATTAAAGACTTCCTCGGCGACTTCCGATGAAGGAGCTTCTCCAGGTCTTAAAACTTTATAAATATCATTTAAAGCATCCGACTTATTGAGATTTTTGTCAATTTTTAGAGTTTCTAATAAATAAGGACCTTTATTTATTGGATCAATGTTTACGATATCAAGACTTTTAATTTCTGAACCAATAATTAATTCTAACTGTTCCTCAGTAATATCAAATCCAGCTTGAATCAAATCCTCTCCATCTTTTTTTTTAATCGTGTTAGCGATATACTTTCCAATTAATTGATCTTTTTCTGTTAATATAGATTGTAAACCTTTTTCTTTAAGTTTTTTTGCTATTACAATATTTAATCTGTCGCCTTTTGAAAGAATTTTTTTGTTATTTTTTGAGTCTATTAAATCGTAAGACAATTTAATAGGTCTTTTATAATTTTCTGGATTAAAGTCTGTTGTCCACATTTTATTATCAGGATTAAACGTATATTTATTTGTTGAATAAAATGTGTTAATTATTTTTTCCTTTGAAAAGCCAAGTGCAAATAAAATTGAAGTAATCGGCAATTTTTTTTTTCTATCTATTCTAAAATACAAAATATCTTTTGGGTCAAATTCAAAATCTAACCAAGACCCTCTTCCTGGAATAATTCTACAATTAAATAAAAGTTTACCACTTGCATGAGTTTTTCCTTTGTCATGATCAAAAAAAACTCCAGGACTTCTATGCATTTGATTAACAACAACTCTTTCAACTCCATTAGTTATAAAAGTTGCACTTGGAGTCATTAAAGGTAAATCACCAATAAAAACTTCTTGTTCCTTTGCTGAGAGTATTTGTTTAGTGTTATTTTCGTTGTCTATATCGTAAACAACTAGCCTTAGATTTGCTTTCAGGGCGGCAGAATAGGAAAGACTTCTTTGTTTACACTCAATTACATCAAATTTAGGTTTTTCTAATTTATAAGAAATATACTCCAAAGTAGATTTTTCAGAACCATCTTCTATAGGGAATATGCTTTTAAAAACTTTCTCAATACCTTTTGAAAATTCACTCATTTGATCTTCGAGGGTTTTTGACTTTAAAAATTCATTATATGAATTTTTTTGCACCTCTATAAGGTTAGGAATTGACAAACCCTCAATAAGTTTGCCAAAATTTTTTCTAATATTTTTCTTTTGAGTAAAAGATAATTGCATTAATAATAAAAAAATCTTACCGCAAATTTTAACAGTGCAGTAAAATTCAGTCTTAAATTTTGTTTACTTTAATTCTACTTTAGCTCCAGCTGCTTCAAGTTTTTTCTTAAATTCTTCAGCTTCCTTTTTGGCTACACCAGCCTTAATTTCTTTAGGTGCGCCTTCTACTAAATCTTTTGCTTCTTTTAATCCTAAACCAGTTATCGCTCTAACTTCTTTAATAACGTTAATTTTTTTATCTCCGGCTGCAGCTAAGAAAAGTGAAAACTCTGATTTTTCTTCTGCTGCGGGTGCTGCTGCACCACCAGGAGCTGCCGCTGCAACGGGTGCTGCAGCTGTTACTCCCCATTTTTCTTCTAATTGTTTTGAAAGCTCTGCTGCCTCAACTACAGTTAAAGTCGAAAGTTCATCTATAATTTTATTTAAATCTGCCATTTTGGATCCTATGAATTAATTTTTTAAACTCTTTGCGCGCGCTAAATTAGCAATTTTTGAGCCAGGTGCAAGTAAAATACTTACTAATTTTTGAGCTGGCGTAGCTAAAATACCTACTATTTTGGCTCTTGCTTCTTCCAATGATGGGAGTGTGGCGATTATGGCCACTTCTTTTTGATCTAAAACCTTACCATCCATGAATCCAGCAACTATTTTTAACTTATCGTGAGACTTTGCAAATTTAGTTAAAATTTTTGCTGTTGAAATTGGATCAGAGGATATTGCTGCTGCAGTCGGTCCAGTAAAATATTTTTCTAAATCTTTTACAGGCGTTTCTTTTATTGCTATTTTTGTAATTCGATTTTTTGTTATCTTAAAAAGAATACCTTTTTTTCGAAGTTCTTTTCTTAACTCATCAAGTTCATTTACATTTAAACCTTGATATTGTGCGATCATAACAGACTCATTAGATGAAAAGTTTTTTTTCATCTCTTCAACATAATTTTTTTTTGCGGTCTTGCTCATCATAATGGTTATTTAGCTCCTACTTTATATGAAATGCCCATTGTCGAAGTTATATAAACATTTTTAACAAATTCGCCTTTTATCGTTTCTGGTTTTTCTTTTTTTACACTTTCAATAAAATGATTATAGTTGTCTAATAGTTTTTCACTTGAAAAACTTTTTCTACCGATTGTCGATGCTAAATTTCCATCTTTATCGTTCCTAATTTCTACTAATCCTGTTTTTATATTTTTAACAGCTTTTGTTATATCGTTTGTAACTGTTCCTAATTTTGGATTAGGCATTAATCCCTGAGGACCTAAAACTTTACCGTGTTTGCCAATTTTTCCCATCATAGCTGGGGTGCAAACTAATTTTGTAAAATCAATTTTTCCTGAAGAGATTTTTTCCAATAAATCATCAGAACCAACTACCTCGGCACCACTTTTTTTTGCTTCTTCTAATTTATCTGACTCACATAAAACGGCAACTATACTTTTTTTACCAGATCCATTGGGTAGATTTACTGTTGTTCGTAGATTTAAGTCGCCTCCCTTGGATTGTTTTAAATTAATTCTTAAAGATACATCGATAGATTCATCAAACTTGCAAGTAGAGTTTTTCTTAACTAAGTCTATAATTTCTTTTGCAGTAATTTTTTTATCTTTTATTGCTGTTTTAAAAATTTCTTTATATCTTTTTGATCTTTTTTTCATAACTATTCTTTAACTTCAATTCCCATTGATCTTGCTGAACCACAAATAATTTTCGTAGCTTCTTTAAGATCAAATGCATTTAGGTCCTTCATTTTTTCTTTTGCTATTGTTTCTGCTTGTTTCATTGTAATTGAACCAGCAATTACTCTTCCGGGTTCACTCGAACCACTTTTAAGCTTAGCAGCTTCTCTAATAAAGTGTGAAGCTGGAGGAGATTTAATTATAAAATCAAATTTTTTATCTTTATAAACTGTAATTATAACTGGCACAGGTTTGCCCATAAAAGATTTCGTTTTTTCATTAAAAGCTTTACAAAATTCCATTATATTTATTCCTCTTTGTCCTAATGCTGGGCCTACAGGAGGTGCAGGGTTAGCTTGCCCACCTTTAATTTGTAACTTTACGTAGCCTGTTATTTCTTTTGCCATTTAATTTTTCTCCACCTGATTAAATTCTAAATCTACAGGAGTTGCTCTACCAAATATAGAAACTGACACTTTAAGTCTAGATTTTTCTTCGTCAATTTCTTCAATTAAACCGTTAAAAGATGCAAATGGACCATCACAAACTTTAACTTTTTCACCAATTTCAAAAGTTATGCCGCTTTTTTGATTTACTGCACTTTCAGAAACTTGTCCAAGTATTCGCTTAATCTCATTATCAGATATAGGTGTTGGTTTGTCAGCTGATCCTAGAAATCCACTTACTTTTTGTAAATTTTTTATTAAGTGATAAATTTGCTTAGTTAGTTCTACTTTAACTAAAACATATCCTGGAAAATACTTTTTTTCTTTTTTTGATCTTTTCCCTTTTTTTACTTCAGTAACTTGATGAGTGGGAACTAAGATTTCTCCTAGATTTTCTTGTAGTTTATTTTTTTTTAATTCATCTTTTATTGATTCTACAACCTTTTTCTCAAATCCAGAGTAAGCTTGAACTATATACCAATTCATAAATTAAAAATTAATAGTTAAAACTAGGTTTAATAAAAATCTTAAAATTTGATCTAAAAGAAGAAAAAAAATAGCTGCAACTGAAGCTAATGCAAAAACCATAAGAGCACCCATCATTGTATCTTTTTTTGTAGGCCAAGTTACTCTGAAAGTTTCTTGTTTGACTTCTTGAATAAATTTTAAAGGGTTTTTCATAAATTAGTTTTGGCAGGAGCGGAGGGACTCGAACCCACAACCTCCGGTTTTGGAGACCGGCGCTCTACCAATTGAACTACGCTCCTAAGAGTTTATTTTATTATCTTAGTTACTACTCCAGCTCCAACTGTTTTGCCACCCTCTCTAATAGCGAAATTTAAATTCTCATTCATCGCAATAGGTGTGATTAATTTAACTGAGAATTTTCCATCATCACCAGGCATAACCATTTCTGTGCCAGATGGTAAAGTTACTTCTCCAGTTACATCAGTTGTTCTGAAATAAAATTGAGGTCTATATTTCGTAAAAAAAGGAGTGTGTCTTCCACCCTCTTCTTTTTTTAAAATATAAGCCTGACATTCAAATTCCGTGTGAGGTGTTATTGATCCTGGTTTACAAAGCACTTGACCTCTTTGAACATCATCTCTTTCAACTCCTCTTAATAGCGCGCCAATATTATCACCGGCTTCACCACTATCTAAAAGTTTTCTAAACATTTCTACGCCAGTACAAACAGATTTTTTTGTATCAGTAATACCAACTATCTCTATTTCTTCTCCAACTTTAATTACTCCAGACTCTACTCTCCCTGTAACAACAGTTCCTCTGCCTGAAATTGAAAAAACATCTTCCACTGGCATAAGGAAAGGTTTATCTTTTGGTCTATCGGGTTGAGGAATAGTTTCATCAACTGCTTTCATTAATTCCATTATTGCATTTTTACCAGTCGCTTCATCTTTTCCTTCAACTGCATTTAACGCCGATCCTTTTACAATTGGAATTTTATCTCCTGGAAATTTATATGAAGTTAAAAGTTCTCTAATTTCTTCTTCTACAAGATCAACTAGTTCTTTATCTTTAACAGTATCAATCTTATTCAAAAATACTACTATCGCAGGCACTCCAACTTGACGAGCTAAAAGGATATGTTCTCTTGTTTGAGGCATTGGTCCATCTGCAGCATTAACAACTAAAATAGCTCCATCCATTTGTGCAGCACCAGTAATCATATTTTTTACATAATCTGCGTGACCTGGACAGTCTACGTGAGCATAATGTCTTTTCTCAGTTTCATATTCTACGTGTGCCGTTGAAATAGTAATTCCTCTTTCTTTTTCTTCCGGAGCTTTATCTATCTGATCATAAGCAACGAAGTTTGCGCTAGAAGATCCGCCAGCTTCTGATAATACTTTTGTAATCGCTGCTGTTAATGTTGTTTTACCGTGGTCTACGTGTCCGATTGTACCAATATTACAATGCGGTTTGTTTCGCTGAAACTTTTCTTTTGACATTTTATTTTATCCTCACTTTTAATTTATATTTTACACTTTAATTTTGGAGCGGGTAAAGGGAATCGAACCCTTACATCCAGCTTGGAAGGCTAGCGTTCTACCATTGAACTACACCCGCATTATCCAAACTTATCGCGCTCTTTATTATTAAGCATTTAAGTTGGTGGAGGGGGAAAGATTCGAACTTTCGAAGACCGAAGTCAACGGGTTTACAGCCCGCCCCATTTGACCGCTTTGGTACCCCTCCTTAATCTTGGGGATACCCACTAACTTAAAAAGCATTTAACAACAAGCGTTTTATAAGCATTTATTTAATAATTGCAATAAATCATTTTACCTTAAAATATGCTAATAATTTGAGTAATAAGCCTTAAAAACCATGAAAAAAACCACCTTTTTTATTGTTGGAAAACACGCAGTTTTAGAGGCATTAAAAAATCCACATAGAAAAATTGAAAGAATTTTTTTAACCGAGGATGCTCAAAAGAAACTAAATAGAGAAAATCAAAACTTAAATTTGTTTAAAAAGACTTCTGTGTTTTACAAATCAAGAAGAGAATTAGACAATCTTTGTGGGAGAGATGAAACTGCGCATCAAGGTTTAGTGGCTGAAGTTGAACAGTTAGAAGAAATTACTTTAAAGGAGTTCATCATTGAAAATACAAAAGAAAATTTAAATTTAATTGCACTTGAGGAGGTGACTGACCCAAGAAATATTGGTTCAATAATTAGAAGTGCAGTGGCTTTCAATATAGATGGAATTATAGTTAAAGAAAGATCCTTTCCATCAAAAAGTAAGCTTCTATATAAAAGTGCTAGTGGTGGAACAGAGCATATTAAAATTTTTAAAGTAGCTAATATCAATACAGCTTTAAAGTTTTTAAAAACAAAAGAATTTTGGGTCAGCGCATTTGATATCACCGCAAAAAAAGACTTTACAAAACATGACTGGAGTGGAAAAAACATTTTACTTTTTGGATCAGAGGGATTTGGAATTAAAGCAAAGACATTAGCAAACTCAGATTTTAAATTTAAAGTACAAATGAACGACAATATTGAAAGTTTAAACATATCAAATACTGTTTCTGTTGTTTGCCATCACATAAATCAAGTTTTTAAAAAATGAAAAATATAATGATTTCTGAAAAAAAGTTTTGTATTTTTTTAATATTTTTTGCTTATTTGTCATATTTCTTAGGTTTTTTTTTAGATGAAAATTCAATTGGTTCAGGCGGTTATAATGGAGATTTATCATGGATGTGGACAAATTTTGAAATTTTTAAAAACAATACATTATTTGAGTCTATTACTCACAAAGATTTTTTTGGGAATAGAACACCTTTAATATACTTGATTAATTTTTTATTTAATCCTTTTATAAATGATATTTATTTATATCGATTAAGTATATTTATTTTTTCATTATTTGGGCCAATTATTTTTTATCATTGTTTAATCTTAAAATTCAAAAATACACAAAAAGAAATATTAATGCTTATTTCATCAATTATTTTACTTAGTCCTTTTTATAGGACTACCGCTTATTGGGGAATGGAAATAAATTATGCAATAATATCAATGCTATTAGCATATTATTTTTATTTAAAAATAGATTTTGAAGGTAGTAAAATAAAATACAATCATTTATTTGCCATTATATTCTTTAGTTCTTTGGTGATTTATTTTGATCAAAAATTTATTTTTATTCCATTAGTGATTTTTTTTAAAGTTTTGACGTGTAAGATTAATCTCGAACAAAAATTATTTATGCTAGTAAGTTATGCAATACTTTCCTTGCCATATTTATTTTTGATCTATACTTGGGAGGGAATCGTACCGCCCTCAACTCAAAATGTTAATCAACAGACTATAACAAAAATTAATCGATTAAATTTATTTCATTTAGAGCATTTAGGTTACGCAAGCACTATGATCGCCTTTTATATTTTGCCACTTTTAATTTTTTTTAAAAAAAATATCTCTTTCCATATAAAAAAATTTTTTACTATTAAATTAAATTACTTTTTTATTTCTTTATCAGTTGTATATTTATTTTTTGTTATAAATAATTTAGACTTTCAATATTACACTGGGGAGAAATATTCTAGATATAATTTTGGCCTTGGTATTACTCATAAAGTATCAATTTTATTTTTTGAAAATTTAATATTAAGAGAATTTTTTACTTATATAAGTTTTTTTATTTCTTGGGTAATTATCTGTTTTTATATTGAAAAAAAAATAATGGATATTTTAATTTTAATAATTTTTTTTATAATTTCGCTATTATTGTTTCCAATAATGCAAGAGTATTTTGATCTTGTAATTACTTTAACCGCAATTTTATTGTTACAAAACCAACTTGAAATTAATTATAAGAGAGCTTTTATTTTCTATGGTTATTTCACAACTTATTTGATTAGTTGCATAATGTATTATTTATAAATAATAAGTATAAATTAAATAATTATTATGAAAAAATATCCTACTGAGGCCACAGAAAGATTTGATGATGCTCAAATTCACATAAAATATTGCGTTTCATTCATAAAAAAATATCTTAAAAAAAAGGTTTTAGAGATTGGTGCTGGATGCGGTTCATTTACAGATAATTATTATAATAATGATATTAAAGAATTAACAGTGAATGATACTGATAAACAAAATTTAATAATTTTAAAAAAAAAATATTCAAAAAATAAAAAAATAAAAGTTACAAAATCAGGGGTTAATAGTTTCAAAAATAAATTCGATACAATAATTTACTTACATGTTTTAGAACATATCAAAGATGATATTAAAGAAATTGAAAATGCAAAATTAAAACTTAAAAAGGGTGGTTTTCTAGTAATAATAGTGCCTGCTCATAAAAAAATTTATTCAAAATTAGATAAAGCAGTAGGCCATTATAGAAGATATGAAAAATATTTTTTTAAAAAGAAATTTAAAAATTTAATAATTGAAGAGTTTAAATATTTAGATTCGATGGGTTATATTTTATATTACTTAAATAAAATTTTTTTTAAAAAAGAAATATTTCCATCTAAATTAAAAATATTTATTTGGGATAAGATTTTCAGCCCCCTAAGTATTATTTTTGATTTTTTATTTTTTTATAAATTTGGTAAATGTATTTTTTGCGTTTTTAAAAAAACAAGTAACTCAAATAACTAAATTTTTATAACTATAAAATAATATGAAATAGCTTGAAGATTAAATTATTTTATCTTATACATCTAACTTCAAGCCCTCATAGCTCAATTGGTAGAGCAATTGATTTGTAATCAATAGGTTCGCGGTTCGAGTCCGTGTGAGGGCACCATCAAATATCTCTTAAACCTAATAATTTGAGCTCTTTTTTAATTTTATCAATCGGGCAGTTTAATAAACCATTTTGAGGAGTCGGAGATTCAATAATTGGTTTTAAAATAATTTGTTTGTGTTTTAATTTTACTAATTTTGATATATTTTTGAATTCATCACCTCCTCTTAAAGGTTTTATTTCTAAAACTTTTGTTTTTTGTTTACAAAAAGTTAACATCATCATAGCGGCGCCATATAATCCAACTACATAATTTGCGCTAGAAAATATTTTAACTTGCTCTGAAAAAGAAAAATTTTCTGGTTTTACTATTAAAAAACCAATTGAAGAAAGATAATCTTTTATTTCATTTTCATTCATTAAAATACGATATCCAGCATATTTTTCTAAATCATTTAAATCTAATAATCTAAATTGATCTCGATCAATAAAAATTTTTTGATATTTTTTTTGAGTATTTTTTTTTATATAAATTTTTTTTAGGTACATTAATGACCAACTTTTAACGCTAGATGGTTTGTGATAACAAGGGTGAGTAGTTGCAAAAATTTTTTTTGCCTCGATATGTTTGTATTTTTCAGAAGTTATAATATCTTTTTTTTTTATTCCTAGATAAGACAATGACTCCAATTGAAACTTATGTTTTATACTTGGTAAATAAAACTTATTTATCATTTTTAAGCTAAACTTCTGTTGATATATTTTTATCCTTGGAATAACATCAGTGAACCAGTGTGTGAAGTTATCCCTTGATGCACCACCTGAAATTAAACTTAGTATGCTGCCATTTATTTTTCTTTTAAATTTTGGAGTTCCAATTTTTAGAACTTCGTTATCTAATGTTTTTTGATTTCTGCTATTAATAGAATCAAATTTTTTATATTGAAGAGATGCTTCTGAAATATAATTATTTGCTGAAATATATGCGGTAGTATCATTTGAGTCAGTATAAATTCTACCATTTCTAAATTCGAATATTCTGTACTGATTTTTATCTATTTTTAAATTATAAACTTTTTCTGAGTCATCTTTATTTTTTATTTGTTTTGTTGGTTTTATATAAATTAAATTAAATAAATTTATAATTATTTTTTTATAGATAGCTTTTAGTTTTGTCTTAACATTGTTACTCATTAATCAAGTTTCTTTTCGTAATTGTTCTAACTTGATTTTTTTTTGTAGACTGCTGTTTTTATCATATAATAATTTAAATTTTATTTTGTGATTTACTTTTATTCTTATTTTTTTCGCATTTCTTACTTCTATGTTATCTGCAACGGCACTTATAGGTCTTTTGTTGGGATTTAAATTTTTTATAATGACTTGAGATTTATCACTTAGTATTTTCCCTTTCCATCTTCTAGGTCTAAAAGCGCTTATTGGGGCAACTGATATTTTTTTAGAATTTAAATTTAATATAGGTCCATGTACTGACATATTATAAGCTGTGCTACCAGCTGGGGTTGAAACTAAAACTCCATCTGAAATTAGTTTTTTGATAATAGGTTTTGATCCACTTTTTATTGAAACTGACGCCGCTTGTCTGCTTTGTCTTAATATAGAAACTTCGTTAATTGCTAAACATTTTTTAATCTTCTGTTTTCTTAATACTTTCATTTCTAATGGAGAAATTTTTGTGATCTTTGATTTTTTGAGATTTCTTATTAAATTTTTTTTAGAAAATTTATTCATAAGAAACCCATAATTACCAGAATTTATTCCATAAAATAAATTAGATAATCTGTTATTTTTTTTTAAAGTTTGAAGCATGAAACCATCGCCGCCAATGACGATTACTAAATTAAGTCTTTTGAATTTATTTTCTTCAATGACTTTTTTAACAAATCTTTTAATTTTTAAAGATTTATCATTCTTATCTGAGATAATTACTGGTTTATTCATTTTTTTAGTGGTGCCCTCGGCCAGACTCGAACTGGCACTCCCAAAAGGGCAAGGATTTTAAGTCCTTTGTGTCTACCAATTTCACCACGAGGGCACTTTGTTATTTTTGTTGTTATTGTTAATATATTAATACATTAGAGTTTTAAAGTGTCAAAAATAATTAATTTATCTCTCCAGGTACAAGTTTAGTACAAGTCTTCCCATATTTTATAGGAGAATAATTAGTTCATTTGTTTATAAATCTAAGTATTAAATTCTAGACGTAGTTTTTTAAGAAATTTTACTTTCTTTATATTCCAAACATAACTTTTGTGCTTTTACGATTGCTTCTTTTACTCCTTTTAAATCCCAACTATTATTAGGAACATCAAAATAATCTGTGGCTTTAAAATTTTTAATTAAATGAGGTTGCATTACTCTTGCTGAAAGATTTTCGTCCACTATCGTGATAGCGTATATCTCATACTTTAATATATAATCTAAATACTCATTAACCCCGTAAGAACCCATTGAAAACATCACTCTGTGACCTAATAAAAAAGGAAAAACATATGAGGCTTTTGCATATAGCTCTAGCTCATTAAACGTAATCGGAATGTTTTTACCTTCTATTGCTTTAACTTCAGTATTTTGAGTAGTTGTATAAAATGTAAATGACTCTTGTATCTGTTCACATTTACCATTTTTGTTTTCAAGAACAAGCATAAATGTATCACCATAAGTGACATTTCCAGTCTTCAAAACTAAAATAGTTTGTCCGTTTCTCATTGACCTCACATCCCATGGACTTTCGCTGGCTTCGGAGTAAGTATTTATAACTAATGTAATAACTAAAAGATGAATAACAAAAAAAATTAACAAACGCTTTAACATTAAGTGCTTTTAAAAAAAACCTTTGTTTTAATTTAGTTTGAATATTGTTTTTTTTAAGAAATTAAATTTTTATTTTAGGTTGTTGATTATTTTAAGAATTCTTTTTTCCGACACAAATTTTTTACATTTTTGTCTTAAAGATTACCTATTTATTATTAATGAAATTTATTTTTAAAATTATTTTAATTTCACTTTTACCTTTAAATCTTTTTGCTAACGAAGAAACTTACTCTTGTAAGCCTATAGCAGCTGCGGTTCAGACTGAGAGCGGCCATACATATCACGAAACTTTGGAAGATTACGATGAAGAAGCAGGCTTACTATCAATTGTCCCAGCGTCCAATTTTTCTGTAAGACCAGATGGTATTTATTATAAAAACAACCCTCATAGAGATTTTGAATATCTTTATACCTTGAAAGAAGCCTTAAAAAAATTTGACAAAATTGGGATAAATAAAATTGAAGATGATGCTCAAATTTTAGATAAAACAATGGGTGTAGAAAATTTTAGAGTATTTTATTTTTTGTATGCGAATAGTACTAGCGGCAGTGCACTAAAAAGAATTAGTATCGATACAAAAAATAATTTAACTGCAGAAATTACGTTACCAAGTAAGGTTATAAGCGGTGTTACCTTGTACTATTTCTTAAGAGCATGCGATATGAAAGGCATAGAAGTAGATTTTGAACCTGGCTTTAATAAAGCTCTAGGCTAGCTATTTATAATTTTCTTGTTGCTGTGCGAATTAAGAAAATCTTAATTCAGGTTGATAATTACTTAAATGTTTTGGTATTTTATTTTTATCTTTCAAAATAAGTCTTTTTTTTAAATTTTTTGCTATCTCATAAGCAAGAAGTGGAGGAACTGCATTTCCAATTTGAATTCCTATATGTGTTCTTTTACCTAAAAAAATAAAATCGTCAGGGAAAGATTGTAATCTCGCTGCCTCTCTAGCAGTTAAAGCTCTGTCGGCTTTTGGATGTGTTACTCTGCCAACAGGAGGTGTATCAAACCTAGTAGTTATAGTATAAGCGGGTTTGTTTTTTACTATTCTCATATAAGAGCCACTATGGATTGATTTAGTTTGAAGATTTTTTGGAAGATTGTTGCGTCCCTGTCCTTCTTTAAGCATTTTCATAATTTTTAAAACTCTGTCATCATGTTTTGTGGAAATATGATTAAATAATAACTTTGCATTTCTTCTCATTATTTTTTGATACTCAGTAATTGGTTTCTTGTCATATTTTGATTTAAATTCTCCCTGACCTGACTTTGTAAAAGGCAAATCATATATTGCCTCTTCAACAGTTACATATTCTTTGTTTATCTTAGGAGGAAATAAGAATTCTGGATCAATACCTAAGTTGTTCCCGATAAAAAAAGCTCTCTTTCTCAATTGAGGCACACCAAAATCAGCTGCAAGAAGAACTTTAACCTTAGCATTGTAACCGAGCGATTTAAATATAGATAAAATTTGATTTTTAGTTTTGCCTTGATAAATGTTTAATATTCCTGGAACATTTTCCATTAAAAAAATTTTTGGTTTGAGATCTTTAATAACTCTAACAAACTCTTTAAATAGTTTATTTCTTTTATCATTTAGAAAAATACCATTACTTCTTATGCGTTTTCCTGACATGCTAAAACCCTGACAAGGAGGGCCTCCAACAACCACATCTACATTTGATTTATTAACTAACAAATCATCAGAATTAACTTTTGTTATATCTTCCTCAAATATTTTGGTTTTTTTGAAATTTTCCCTATAAGTTTGTGAAAGATTTTTATCAATCTCTACTGCTGAAATTACATCAAAGCCTGCATCTCTAAATCCTTGAGATAAGCCTCCAGCTCCAGAAAATAAATCAATAACTTTTAAAGAATCCATCCGTAGGTAGTTTTACTATTTTTGATAAGTTTTTTATATTTAAAATTTTTATTTAGAAGGTTTTCTACATCAATAATCTTATTATTTTGATCTCTATAAAGATTATTATTTACAATAAACGGTATAATTTTTTCGTATAGCTTATCAGGAGTAATAAAACCTTTATTTTTTTTTATATTTTTTTGAATTTCTTTTTTTAAATGCTCAACAGGTGCAACACCATTCAATTTTTGCCTTTTGACAAAAGATTGTTTTTTAAAGTTATAAACAAAATCTCCCTTAAAGGTATTTTTTCTATTTAATCCTTGTGTTCCAGAAGATACAGCTTGCTCCTGATAGACAATATTTTCCAATTTAAATCCAATTTTTTGTAAATTAGAAATGACAATTTCCCAAATCTGTATATCTCTATTGTGAAAAGTTAATGATAGATGCTTGTTATCTTTAAGCACCCTGTGCATTTCTTTAAATACATTAATCAACCGCTTTGAATAATCATCATATTTTTTATTTCTATAAGGGTCATAAATAATTTCTTTATTGTATTTAACGCTATCTCTTAACCATGAGTTCCAGAACATGCTCAAACCAAAATATGAGATACTTTGACCGTATGGAGGATCTGTAAATATATAATCAATACTTTTAGATTTGATAAATGATAAATTCTCAGAAGATTTATTGTAAATTTTAATTTGTTTATCATCAATTAAATTCATAGCCTCTCTCTTACCTTCACAAAATTTTTTAAATCTTGTCTGGAATGTTATGAAAATATTTTTTTCAGTATGTATTTTTGGTACCCATAATTTGCTTACCACCCAACCAGACCTTCCTTGAACTTTTTTTTCATCACCAGGTATCATTCTTGAGACACTTGATAGCATGGATGAAAAACATAATTTTAAATTATCTCTAATTTTTTGATTTGAAATTTTTCCAATATCTTTATTAATATTACCTAATATGATTAATGCTCTTTCTGTAAAAAGCATATTCATATGAGTTTTGTCACTTCTTTTTACATATTTAAGTATTTTTTCCTTTGGATAATAAAAGTTATTTTTTTCTTTATTAAAGATAAGGGAAATTTTATTTAGTAATTTTTTATCTAATGCATCTGCTTTTTTAATTAAAATACCGCATTTTTTACAACGAATTTTTATTGAATAAAAAGTTTTTTCTTTCCAAACAGAGTTTTCAATTATTGCATTGGATTTACATTTTTTACACTTACTTAAATAGAAACTTTCGTATTTTTTTTTATTCTTATTTAATATTCTAGTAAAATTTTTTTCCAAAGAGTCTAGATCAATTTTGTTAATGGTATTATTAACAATGAAAGTTGATATAGGATTCAAATCTATACCAATTGCTTTTCTCTGCATCTTAGAGCATTCAATTGGAACAACGCCGCTGCCCATGAATGGGTCTAAAACTAAATCATCCTTTTTGGTGTAGCTCTTAATATACTCATTAACTACGTTATGAGCTTTTCTTCCCCAGTACCTATGTAATAGATAATGTTTCGAGTGAGAACTGGCTTTAATATTTTTATTAATTTTTTTCAATTTTATTCCCAAAAAGGTTTCGGATTGTATAGCATTTCCTCATACTCTCCCCGTTCACCATTTTCAAGTGGGAAAGGTATCTTGTTTCCTTTAAGTTTCTTTTCAAAATTACTAATTATTTTTTTTGTATAGTCAATTTTTGATGTTTTAATCGAAATTTCATTTGTGTGTTCATTATATTTTAATACTAATGATAAATAAAAAAGATCACTGATTCTTTCATCAATTCTTTTTGAAGAAAGATCAAGGTATCTTTCTATTTTATAAAATTCTTCTTCTTTTCTAAAATTGAATATATTTTTCGTAATATCTTTTGAGTCACTGAAGGATCTACTAAATATTACAAAAAAACACCACTCATTATAAGTTATTTTATATTGTCCTGATTGATCTCCTATATTTAATAATACTTTATAAAGTGTAATAAAAATATAATTTTTAAATAATTTATTAAATTCTTTTGCTTTAGGATTTTGAGAGTCTCGCTTAAGCCATCCTACTCCATTCCAAAAACATATTTTTTGTAATTGGTTTTCTATTAAATCGTCATATTTGTTAAATTTTGAAAAATCATTTGTCCTTTTCTGAATCTCTTTAAATATATTTGTAACTTTTTTGTTACTGCCCCCTATATAAAGTCCTAAGAGTTTCGACATATTCATGCCTCTTACACCTGCTGTCATAGGAGGTAGTTTATTTTTCTTAGTATATTTAGCGATTTCTTTTTTAAAGTTTTCATCAGAAATATTTGGATTGTCTTTATAAATTAAACAACCATGTAGATGTGTTTGGATGTCATGATTTTGTTTATTTATTTTAAGGTATAAATTCTCATCTATCTCTTTTTTAATATGTTCGCCCCACTCTATCCATTTTTTTGGAATTTTTTCTAAATTTAAGGTTTGAGAATATAGTGCATTTTGTTGCTTAAAAATATTAACCAACTCTTTAGAAAAAATAACTTTATTACCATTGTCATAAATATACTCCCCTTTATCATTTAATGGAGGATCTCCAATAAATTCATCATAAGGTAAAAAAGAATTTCTTTGATTTTGTCCAATAAAATTTAATACTCGCAATTTATCTTTGCCTGGAGCTAATCTTAAACCTCTACCAAGTTGTTGAATGGCTATCGTAGAAGATTCAGTTGGTCTTAAAATAAATAAACAATCTATTTGTTTAATGTCAATTCCCTCGTTAAATATATCTTTAACAAAAGCTACCTCGATTTTACTTTTCTCGAATTCATTAGTGTATTTCTTTCTATTTTCTTTTGATAAAGGAAAATCTTTGTTTCCACTATGTATTGCTCTTGATTTTATACCCTCTTTATTAAACACTTCTGCCATTCTTTCTGCATGCTTTATCCCTATACAAAATCCAAGTGTCTTTAATGGTTTTGGATTTAAAGATTTATACTCATCTATTATCTTTTTATCTCTTTTAGGTACTAGTAGTTTCTCATTTAAATCTTCTTCATAATATTTGTTTCCATGCCATGTTATGTTTGTGTAATCAATATTATCTGTTAAAAAATTATACTCACAAGGGACTAAATATCCTTTTTTAACTGCCTCGTACTGATCTATCTCATATACTAAATTCCCATCATACACATCTTTCAGAATATCAAACTCATCTGTTCTTGTTGGTGTTGCTGTTAAACCAAGTAAATATTTTGGTTGAAAATATTTTAATATATTTCGGTATGTAATATTTTCATCTGATGCATGATGAGTTTCATCCATAATAATATAATCAAAATGTTTTTTGCTGAATTTATTTAAGTGCTCTTGTCTATAAATAGTTTGTATTGATCCAAATATTATATCTTCTTTAGTGTTTTTTGTTTCTGCATTATAAAAACCTCTACTTTTGTTAGGCAAAACATCCCTGAAAGATTGTTCAGCTTTTTCCAAAATTTCATTTCTGTGAACTAGAAACAAAGCTTTACCACCTTTGTTTTTTTTTTCTCCAATAACTTGTTTTACATCAAAAGCAGATAAATATGTTTTACCCAATCCAGTTGCATAACAAACTAATCCCTTATTCTCACCTTTAGCTCTTCTTTCATTTAAAAGATCTAATGTTTGTTTTTGAATTTCATGAGGTTTAATTTCAGTTCCATGTGTTCTATTTAGATCTGGATCTGCCCTGAATGCTCTCCATAAAGTGTCAAAGGCTCTGTTCTTCTCTGTATCAATATTAAATTTTGCGATTTGAATAAATTTCTCTTTATATTCATATCTAAGAGACTCTTTCTTGAGATAATCTTTACTTTGTTTCTCTGGACTAATATGAGGACCATGAGTTTGAAAATCATCTACCTCGATTGCATATTTCGCTGTTTTTGTTGTAATTACGAAATCTATATCAATACGATCTCCCTCTAGATTTTTTGTAGATACTTCAGGAATAGTCCAATCTAAAACTTTTTCAACATAGTCACCATACATAGGTGATAATATTTCATTTATAAATAATTTATTACTATAAGCATTACATTTTGGAAACTTTTCAAAAAATTCGTCTATTTTCATTTATTGTGTAATCTTATTATAGAATACTATTATATTATCTCTCCATGCTCTAGTCTTGTTCTAGTTTGAGCATGTTAACTAAGCTTTATTTTCTAATCTTAATTGAAAACTAAATAAAAGTTGTGTGTATTTATAAGATTTTTGGACTATCTTGGACTACTATGGACTGACTTTAACTTCTATCCCTCGCTTTTAAGTCCTTTGTGTCTACCAATTTCACCACGAGGGCACGTTATTTTCTTTGTTATTAAATATTTTTATAGTACACCAGATTTGTTTAGTTAAAGTAGAAATATTTAATGAAGAAAATCTTACTTTATAACTCAGGTGGTGGTTTAGGGGATTCTATACAATTATTTAATCTGATATTAAGCCTTCAAAATCATTTTAAGTCTGCAGATTTTTTTTATTTAGGAGCACATGAAAATCATTTTCAAGGGAAATTAAAAGAGTTTAATATTAATATTAAAACGTTAGATCTAGGTTTAAAATATTTCGGTTTCAGATGGTGGCATTTCCTAGTTGCTAAAAAAAGATTCATTGATCTAGAGGCTAAAAAAAGGAAAGAAAAATTTGTCCCTAAAACTAAAAACAAATCCATTGATCAAGAGTTAGATAAAATAGATTTAATTATCGATTTACAATCTAAATTAAGAAATACAATAATTTTAAATAAAATACCTCATGATCATTTTTATTCATCTACATATGGTTTTAAATTTTGTACAAAAAAAGGAGAATATTCATCAGAAAATCATCTTGAAAATCTAAGTAATTTTTTAAATACAAATATTGGTATATCAAAATTTAATCCAAGTAATTTAGATGAAAAATACAAATCAGAAGCAAAAAGATTATTACCAGACAAAAATTATATTGGATTTTCATTAACTCAAGGAAATGTTTATAGAGAAAAAAGTTGGTCTATTGATAAATTTATGGACCTTGCTACTAAGATTGATGAAAAAAGTAAGATACCTGTATTTTTTGTTGAAAAAAAAGAAACTGAACTAATTAAGAAGATTAAATCAAAGATACCCAACGCTTTATTTCCTGAACATCATTCAAATATTTCATGCCCTGCTCTTGTGACGGCATTAACTTCTAGATTAAATCTAGCTATATCAATTGATAACGGAGTTATGCACATGATGGGTTTAGCTAATATTCCTATGATAGTTTTATTTGGACCCACGGATTCAGAAAAATTTGCTCCAAAAATAAATTCTATTCAGGTGCTAGATAGCAAAAAAATATATAAATCTAAGGATATAAATAGAATTACCGTACTTGATGTTTTTAGATTAATTTAAATTTTTAATATTTTAATTTTTTTATCCTTGGCTAATTCAATCAAATCTTTATTAACTCTTTTTAATTTTATTGTTGAGGTTGATCTGGTTACGATTGAAACTCCTATTTTTCCTAGCCTAAAAAAGGGATAACTGCCTATATCTACAGTTTTTTTAAATTTTTTTTGTATAAAAGATAATTTTTGAGAAATATTACTCTCAACAGTATAGAGGTTTAAAGTTTTGCTATATATTTTTAATCCTCCAATTAAATACATTTTACAATTTTCGATCATTGAGCTTAAGATTGAGGGCACACCTGGTAATGAAAATACGTTTTTAAAAACAAATCCTGGAGCTGCACTTGACGGATTATAAATTAATTTAGATCCTCTAGGCATTTTAGCCATTTTTTTTCTGCCGTCATTAAAATTTAATCTGCCATAATAATTTTCTAATATTCTAAATGCCTCTTTATGAAACTCATATTTAACATTGAATGCTTTAGAGATGGACTGAGCTGTTATATCGTCGTGTGTAGGTCCAATTCCTCCGGTTGTAAATACATAATTAAATTTTTTTGATAAGTCTAAAATATTGTTAATTATTGTCTTTTCTAAATCAGGTATGATTCGTACTTCATTGACCGATATTCCACATTTTTCATTCAACCAATTTGATATGAAAGACACATTTTTATCTTGAGTTCTGCCTGAAAGTATTTCATTACCAATAATTAAAATTGCAGCATTTACTTTTTTGTTTTTTTTCTTCATAGGTTAAATATAAAATGAACTTTGAAAATAAACTAATATCAGGTGTATTAATAAAAAGATATAAGCGATTTTTTGTTGATATTAAGATCAGGAATAAAATAATCACTGCTCACTGTCCTAATACTGGCTCAATGCAAGGCCTTTTAAAAAGAGGCAATAAAGTTTGGTTAACAAAATCAAATAATCCAAATAGAAAGTTAAAATATACATTGCAAATTATTGAAGTTGATGGATCAAAAGTTGGTATCAATACTCACGTTACAAACAAAATTTTTTTAAATGCCTTGCAAAAAAATAAAATAAAAGAATTTGATAGAAATATTGAAATTAAAAAAGAAGTAAAATTTGGATCAAATGTTAGATTCGATTTTTTAGTCACAAACAAAACTAAAAAGGCTTTTATAGAAGTTAAAAATGTAACTTTAAGTAGAAAACCCAAAATTGTAGAATTTCCAGACGCGGTAACATCAAGGGGCTCAAAACATATCGTTGAACTCCTTAAGGCAAGCAAAAAAAATTATGAAATTTACTTAGCTTTTATAATTCAAAGAGATGATTGTAAAAAATTTACAATTGCAAACGATATAGATCCAGAATATTCAAATTTATTGACTAAAGCTGTTAAAAAAAAATTAAAGATACTTTGCTATGATTGTAAATTTACATCAAAAGGAATAAAACTAAATAAAAAAATAAAAGTTAAAATTTGATGACTGAAGATATAAAAGAATCTTTTGAAAAAACTAGAATAGCAGGATCTCTAGCGGCCGGTGCTTTAGATGAAGTTAATAAAATAGTTAGACCTGGAATATCGACGGAAGAAATTGATAATTTATGTTATGAATTTATAAATGATCATGGAGCCTACTCAGCTCCTTTATTTTACAGAGGTTTTCCAAAATCTTGTTGTACCTCGACAAATCATGTTGTTTGCCACGGAATACCATCCAAGAAAGTTTTAAAGGACGGGGATATACTTAATGTAGATGTTACTGCCTTTAAAGATGGATGGCATGGAGACACAAGTAGAATGTTTGAGGTAGGAGAAATATCTATTAAAGCTAAAAAATTAATTGAAACAACTTATGAAGCAATGATGAAAGCAATACGTATATTAAAAGAAGATGTTCAGTTAGGTGATATAGGTTCAACTATACAACTGCATGTAGAGTCCAAGGGATGTTCTGTTGTTCAAGATTTCTGTGGGCACGGTATAGGGCAAACTTTTCATAAAGAACCAAATATTTTGCACTACGGAAAAAAACAAACTGGAGAAAAAGTTAAAGAAGGTATGATTTTTACTATTGAACCCATGATAAATCTTGGTAATTATGAGACAAAAATATTGAGTGATGGATGGACAGCTGTTACAAAAGATAAATCGCTATCAGCACAATTTGAACATACTGTAGGTATAACAAAAGAGGGATACGAAATTTTTACTCAGTCAAAAAGTTAAGTTTATCTAATAAAGATGATTGAAAGATATTCTAGAAAAGAACTAAAAACTATTTGGGCAGACTATAATAAATATTCTATATGGCTAGATATAGAATTAGCAGCTGCTGAGGCAATGGAAAAGCTAAAAATTATTCCAAGAGGTGTTGTCAAAAAAGTTAAATCTAAAGCAAAAATTAATGTAAAAAGAATTTCTGATATTGAAAAAAAAGTAAAGCACGATGTTATTGCATTCTTAACTTCTATAACTGAAATATCTGGAAAAGAAGCAAGATACCTGCACAAAGGCATGACATCTTCTGACGTATTAGATACTTGCTTCAATTTGCAACTTAAACAATCTGCTGAAATTTTATTAAAGGATATTGATGAATTATTAAGATCTATTAAAAAACAAGCAATCAAACACAAATTTACATTATGTATTGGTAGAAGTCATGGAATACATGCTGAACCAATTACTTTCGGTTTGAAGATGCTTACTTTCTATCAAGAATTCTTGAGAAATAAAAAAAGATTAGAAAATGCAATTAAAGAAATATCTACTTGTGCAATTTCTGGAGCAGTTGGAACATTTGCAAATATAGATCCTAAAGTAGAAAGCTATGTTGCTAAAAAATTAAAATTAAATGTGGAACCAATTTCTACACAAATCATTCCAAGAGATAGACATGCTCATTTTTTTTCAACACTAGGTATTATCGCAAGCTCAGTTGAAAGATTTGCAGTAGAGATTAGACATCTTCAAAGAACAGAAGTTTTAGAAGTCGAGGAATTTTTCGGAAAAAAACAAAAAGGCTCATCAGCAATGCCACACAAAAAAAATCCAATCTTGAGTGAAAATTTAACTGGTCTTGCAAGGTTAATAAGATCAACTGTAGTTCCAGCATTAGAAAATGTTGCTCTATGGCATGAAAGAGATATTTCACATTCAGCCGTTGAGCGAAATATTGGTCCGGACTCAACAATAGCTTTAGATTTTGCTCTTTCAAGATTAAGCAATGTTGTTAAAAATTTAAATATTTATCCAAAAAATATGATGAAGAACCTAAATATCACAAATGGAATTTTTTTTTCACAAAGAATTTTAATTGAGCTAACCGGTGTTGGATTTACTAGAGAGGAGGCTTATAAGATAGTACAAAAAAATGCTATGAAATCCTGGAATGATAACTCTCCTTTTTACGAAAATATTGCTAGCGACAAAAAAATTACAAATAAAATACCTGTTAATAAGCTTAAAAAGTTATTTAATTTTAGTTATCATACTAAAAAAATTAATATAATTTTCAAAAGAAGTTTAAAAAAATAAATCAAATATGAATAAAGGAAACAAACTATACGAAGGTAAAGCTAAAATTATCTATGAAACAAAAGATAAAAATCTTGTTATTCAGCATTTTAAAGACGACGCGACTGCTTTTAATAATTTAAAAAAATCAAAAGTAGAAGGTAAAGGTGTTTTAAATAATAGAATTTCTGAGTATATCTTAACAAATCTATCTCAATGTGGAATAAAAACTCATCTAGTTAAACGACTTAACATGAGAGAACAATTAATAAGAAAAGCTGAAATATTTCCAATTGAATTTATAGTAAGAAATATTGCAACAGGATCTTTAACTAAAAGGTTGGATATTTCAGAAGGAACAGTATTAGAAAAACCATTGTTGGAATATTGCTATAAAAAAGATGAGCTTCAAGATCCTCTTATTTCCAAGGAGCACATTTATTCTTTTGGCTGGGCAACTGAGAAAGAAATAAAAGAAATAGATAAAATTACCTTGAGAATTAATGACTTATTACTTGGCATGTTTAGGGGTATAGGAATTAAATTAGTAGATTTTAAAATTGAGTACGGTAAAGCGTGGAATAAAGACAAGGAAGAGAGAGAAATTGTACTTGTTGATGAAATTAGCCCTGATACTTGTAGACTATGGGATGCTAAAACAGAAAAGAAATTAGACAAAGACAGATTTAGAAAAGATCTAGGCAATGTTATCCAAGGTTATCAAGAAGTGGCAAGAAGATTAAGTATAATGCCAGAAGAAACTAATATAAGTGAAGTAAATTTTGGTAAAACAACCTCAATAAAATTTAAAAAAAAATAAATTGAAATTTTCAGTCACAGTTACATTAAAAGAAGATGTTCTGGATCCACAGGGTAAAGTTGTTCAAAACACTTTACAAAATCTTGGAATGGACAATTTAAAAAGCATCAGACAAGGGAAATATTTTGAAATAGAATTAAATGATAATGATCAAATCAAAGCAGAAAAAAAAGTAAATGATATGTGTAAAAAACTTTTGGCTAATTTAATCATCGAAGACTACAAAATAACTAAAATTTAATGAATTCATCAGTTATTGTTTTTCCAGGTTCTAATTGTGACAGGGATATAGCAGTCGCTTTAGAAAAATTACAATTTAAGAATAAAATGGTTTGGCATAAAGAAACCAAATTGCCAAAATCTGATTTAATTGTCATTCCTGGTGGTTTTTCTTATGGAGATTATCTGAGGTCAGGAGCAATTGCGGGTAAATCGTTGATAGTCAATGAAGTTATTAAAGCAGCTAACAATGGTTGTTTAGTTTTGGGAATTTGTAATGGTTTTCAAATATTAACAGAAACAGGATTGTTAAAAGGAGTGCTGTTAAGAAATAAAAATTTAAAATTCATTAATAAAGACGTTAATATTAAAGTTATAAATAATGATACTAAATTTTCAAATAAATATAAAAAAGATCAAGTTTTAAAAATTAATATTGCACATAATGAAGGAAATTATTTTACAAATTTTAATCATTTAAAAGAGTTAAACAACGAAAATTTAATAGCATTTAAATACTGCAATAAAAATGGAGATACAAATAAAGAGGCTAATCCTAATGGCTCTTTAGAAAATATTGCTGGAATATTTAATACCAAGAAAAATATTCTAGGTATGATGCCGCATCCTGAAAGAATGGTAGATAATCTTATCTCTAATACAGATGGAATAAATTTATTTTCAAGTTTACTTAAATAAAAATAATGAAAATTACTAATCAAATTGTAGAAAAGCACGGATTAAAACTAGAAGAATATTCTATTATTAAAAAACTCTTAAAAAGAGAACCAAATTTGTTAGAACTTGGAATATTTTCTGCAATGTGGAATGAACATTGTTCCTATAAATCTTCAAGAAAACATCTTAAAAATTTACACACAATTGGAAAACAAGTTATTCAAGGGCCTGGAGAAAATGCCGGTGTTATTGATATTGGTGATGATGACGCAATTATTTTTAAGATAGAAAGCCATAATCATCCTTCTTATATAGAACCTTATCAAGGTGCCGCTACTGGCGTAGGTGGAATATTAAGAGATGTATTTACTATGGGTGCAAGACCAATAGCTCTTCTCAATTCAATACATTTTGGTTCTCCTAGTCACTTTAAAACAAAAACTCTATTGAATGGAGTGGTCTCAGGAATTGGGGGATATGGAAATTGTATTGGTATACCAACTGTAGCGGGAGAAACGAAATTCAATAGTACATATAATGAAAATATTTTGGTCAATGCTATGGCAGTTGGGCATGCAAAAAAAAATAAAATTTTTTATTCCAAAGCTAAAGGTCTAAATAAATCAGTTGTATATGTTGGCTCTAAAACTGGTCGAGATGGTATCCATGGAGCATCCATGGCTTCTGCAGAATTTGATGAAAATTCTGAGGAAAAAAAACCTACCGTACAAGTTGGTGATCCCTTTACAGAGAAATTATTAATGGAAGCTTGTTTAGAGTTAATGAAAGACAATTCAATTATTTCAATTCAAGATATGGGGGCTGCTGGACTTACTTCATCTAGTGTTGAGATGGCTTCAAAAGGTGAATTGGGAATCGAACTTCACTTGGATAAAGTTCCTTGCAGAGAAGAAAATATGACTCCTTATGAAATGATGTTATCTGAAAGCCAAGAAAGAATGTTAATTATTCTTGAAGACGGAAAGGAAAAGCATGCTGAAGAAATATTTAAAAAATGGGATCTTGATTTTGTAATAATTGGAAAAACTACAAATACAAACAAATTAACTCTTAAATATAATAATAAAGTTGAAGGCGAAATCCCTTTAGACGCTTTGTCCTCAAAAGCACCCGTGTACGATAGAAAATGGATTAAAAAAAAACTAACTAAAAGTAAAATAGATACTAAAAAATTAAATAATATTAAAATTGAAGATGCTTTAATTAAAATATTATCCTCAGCAAATCACTCAAATAAAAGTTGGATTACAAATCAGTATGATCAGATGGTAATGTGTGATACTGCGCAAAGATCTGGCTCTGATGCTGCGATTATAAGAATTCATAATAAACAAAAGGCAATTGCTGTTTCTGTTGATTCTTCTTCTAATTATTGTAATTCCCACCCTTTAACTGGGGGTAAACAAATTGTTTGTGAAAATTGGAGAAATTTAATCTCAGTAGGAGCAAAACCACTAGCTATAACAAATTGTTTAAATTTTGGTAATCCCGAAGACTCAAAAATTATGGGCGAGTTTGCCGAATGTTTAATAGGCATTAAAGAGGCATGTGAATTTTTAAATTATCCTGTTGTTTCAGGAAATGTTTCTTTTTATAACGGAACAAATAAGAAGAATATTTCACCAACACCAGTTATCGGTGGAGTTGGCTTAATTCAAAAATTAAATAAACCAATCAATCATCAATTCAAAAAAGATAACAGTATTATAATTGTAATTGGAAAAACTTTTGGACATCTAGAGCAAAGCGTTTTTTTTGAAGAAGTTTATTCAATTACCGATGGCAGCCCTCCAGAAGTAAATTTAACTAATGAAAAAAATAATGGGGAAAATGTACTAGAAATTATAAAAAAAGATTTAGTAAATTCTGTTCATGATATTTCAAATGGTGGATTAATTGTTGCTTTAGCAGAGATGTCCATGGGCTCAGATTATGGAGTAAAAATTAACAAACCAAAAAATCTAACAAATTTATTTAAGTATTTTTTTGGTGAGGATCAAGGTAGATATGTTTTAGAAGTTGATAAAAATAATTTAGAAAAAGTTGAAAAAATATTAAGAAATAACAATATTTTTTATGAAAATATTGGCTTTACTCAAAAAGATTATTTTGAGATTCAAAAAGAATTGAAAATTGATATTAAAGAACTGTATAAAATTAACAATCAATGGTACAATAACTACTAATGGCTTTACCAGTAGAAGAAATTAAAAAACTTATAATTTCGTCAATTCCTGACGCCTCTATAGAAATCAAAGATTTGATGGGGGACAATAACCATTATTCAGCTATTATTAAATCTAAAATGTTTAACGGTTTAAATAAAATTGATCAACATAAGTTAGTTTATAAATCGCTAAAAGGCAAAATGGGGAATGAACTTCATGCATTATCAATTACCACAGAGACAAAATAATGAATATTAAGGAAAAGATAAAAAATTTAATTGACAGCAATGATGTCTGTTTATTTATGAAAGGAACACCTGACTCACCTCAGTGTGGTTTTTCAATGGCTGTTTCAAATGTACTCAAACATTTAAAAGTAAATTACAATGGAATTAATGTATTAGAGGATGAAAATTTAAGACAAGGAGTAAAAGAGTTTAGTGACTGGCCAACAATACCTCAGCTTTATATTAAAGGTGAATTTATAGGTGGTTGTGACATAGTAAAAGAAATGTTTGAAAAAGGTGAGCTAAAAAATTTACTAGTGTCAAAAAAATTAATTTAATTATAATTATCTAAATTTAAAAAAAATTAAATTCACTTTTGAACTTTGGAGGATAGTTTTTATTTTAATAAAAAAATTAATCTGATATAAGAATATAAAGACTAAATGAGAAATTATATTTATAAAACTCTGATTGCTGTAATTGCTTTAATTGTTGTTTTTGAATTTACTATCGGAAAGACAATTAATAAAATTAGTTCGCAAACTGAAATATTATTTACTAAAGAAGGTAGAAAAGGAATGGTCTCATCTATCAAGACAGAAATGGAAAAAGCTGTTAAGAAAGAAAATTATTTAGATGAAGACGAGCGAATTTTGATTAATAACTTTATAAAAAAAATCAAAAATGAACTTAAATCTGCCGAATGATTGGTATACTTAGTAAAGTATATAAAAAACTCTATATAATTCAAAATATCTATCTTAAAAATAAATTTTTTTTTAAAAAAAAAAGTTACTCTATGGAGGGAGAAGATTTAGAACTTCAAAAAATAACTAAAAATATTAATCGAGGGTTTTATGTCGACGCTGGTTGCTATCACCCACTTCATCTTAATAATACTTATCTTCTTCATAAAAAAAAGTGGAGTGGTTTAAATATAGACTTAAGTGAGTTTACAATAGATCTATTTAATCATATGAGACCGAATGATGTAAATATTCATTCTGCTATTTCTAACTCTGAAAAAGAGGTAGTTGTTTATTATCAAAAAAAGATCAGCCAATTGACTACAATTAAGAAAAGTATTGCTCAAGAAAGGATGCAAGGTCCAATTAAAGAAAAAAAAATGATTTCTAAAAAATTAACAACAATATTAAACGACAGCAAATTTTGTAATAGAAAAATAGATTTTCTAAACATAGATCTTGAAGGCGCTGACATGAGCGCTTTGCAGTCACTAGATTTTGAAATTTATAGACCAAAAATAATTTGTGTCGAAATAACAGATAAAACAATTGAAAATTCTAATATATTTAATTTTTTAAAAAAATTAAATTATAAAAAAAAATGGTCGAGTATAGCCAATATCAATCATATTTTTGTCGACCAATCATTTTTGGAGAGATTAGATTAATTAAGTACATTCTAACAATTTACCTGTTATGAATTTTTTCTTATGAAATAAAAGTTTAAAACCAGTTTCATGTATGGATACACATTTATATGGTTTGCTTTTTTTGATGTTTCTGACGTTTTGAACACCTAAAAAAGGCCTTTTATAATCCGTGTCAATTTTCTGCCAAATATCAAAACAATTAAAATTATTTTTATTTAAAAAAGGCTTAACGCTATGCATTGGATTAGCGAGTATACATAAATTTTTTTTGTCTGAGTCGTTTAAAAATTCTGCAATTTCTCTACCACTTAAACCTTGATATTCTAGTTCAAATTTATTTGTCAAATCAATATATCGAGAAGGTAAATTAAACCACACATATTGATAAGGATTAATCTTTATATTCTCAATTAAAAAAAGAGTTATAGTTAGAATCCCAGTTAAATAGAACAATTTTTTTGAAAATGTATAGACCGAAACTAAACCAATAATAAATAATAATGGAAATAAAAACATAACTTGTCGCAATTCATCATATAAATGAATTTTTCTAAAAATTAAAATCATAGGAATTATGATCGTTGATACTAAGATAGACCCAAAATAGATTGATTTTTTTGGGGAATTAAATATTTTTTTTTCTGTAAAGGGAACCAAAAAGATACCAATAAGAATTATTATTGGTAATTTTACCGAAAACCAAATCAACATATAAGTGGATGGTAAATTAGTTGAATACATTATTTTTCCATAAGTGTTGGTTCCAACGTTGTTAAAATGATAAGACATAGTATTTATTATTTCAATAATACCTACTGGGTTAACCCATAATATTGGATAAAAAACTATTGTAAAAATAACAACTCCTAACGTAAAAATTAGCAAATTTCTATAGAACTTTTTTATAAAGGTAAAAATATTGGTGTTAGTTAAACTTAAATAAATTATAAAAGTTGCAAAGTATTGTAGAAAAATTAATAATCCTGCTATTCTAATTGACAGTAAGTAAGATGTTACAAGAGCAAACAATATAGTATTTAAGCTTGAGATATTTTTTTTGTCTATAAGTTTTTCAAAAAGTTTTAAACTAAGAAAAGTGCAAATAACCCATATGGACATAAAAGGTATATCTTTCGGGCTAAACAAAGATTGACCAAAAAGATATGGATATAATAGGTAAATTATTGTTCCCGTTTTACAAAAATTTTCATTTTCTATAATCTTTTTTAAAATTAGATAAAAAAATATACCTGATACAAAAAAAAATAAAAAAACAACAAAATGTTTAGCAAGTAAATGTCCTCCAAAATCACTTATATTCTTATCTTTGGCTATCACGTCTTTTAAAAGAAATTGTATTGGCTGTGAAATAAGTTGAAATCCAATACCATAACCTATTGATCTTTCTAAAATCTTTGGGTTAAATTCTTCGCCGTAAAATAGATGATTAGATATTTTTTTTGCAATATAAATATTGCTTTTCCAATTTTTTTCTTCGTGGTTCTCATCAAAAGAAATACCTGAATTAATTGAAGCTAAGGAGCCAAAAATTAAATAAAAAAATAAAAATATAACTAAAAAATTTTTTTTTATAAATTGCATCAAGTTAATTGATAATAATGATTTAAATATTATTTTAAAGAGTATTATTTAATTTGAAATTTTAAACTTAGATTTATGAATTATCTTGAATAATATTCGATAACTAAACTCGGCTCCATTATTACTGGATAAGGTACTTCCGAGAATTTTGGTATTCTTACTAACTTAGCAGTCTTGTTCTTATCATCTAGCGCAATGTATTCCGGCACATCTCTTTCTTTGCTTTGAAGAGCACCCTCTATAAAAGTAAGTTTTTTAGATTTTTCTCTAATTTCAATTAGATCAGTGTCTTTGACTAAATAGCTAGAAATATTGACCCTTTTCTTATTAACTTTAATGTGTCCATGATTTATCATCTGCCTAGCTGAAAAAACTGTTGTAGCAAATTTAGCTCTATAAATTATCGTATCCAACCTGCTCTCAAGTAATGCAATTAGATTTTCTGTGGTATCGCCTTTCTTTGAAAGGGCTTTTCTATAAATATTTCTAAATTGTCTTTCATTTATGTTTCCATAATAAGCTTTTAATTTTTGCTTTGCTTGTAATTGAATTCCATAATCTGTTGGTTTTCCTTTTTTATTTTGTCCGTGCTGACCTGGGGGGTATGCTCTGGAATTAAAAGGGCTTTTTGGTCTTCCCCATAGATTGGCCTTTAATCTACGATCAACTTTATGTTTTGATTTTAGTCTTTTTGTCATATTTAATTGTTGTGTGTTTATAAGACTTCAGGTGAGATTGTCAATTATGGTTAATATTTTTTTTTACTTAAAGAGCTAATAATGCTGGCTAAAATCCTTATTTCTTTATCATTAGGCTCCATTCTGTAAATTAGATTGTTGATATTCATTAACATCGTGTGTTTTTTTTCAGTTGGTACAAAAAAACCTTTTTTTTCAAGTAATTTTTTAAGATGTAAAACTAGGGAAAAAATTTTTCTTTTAGAAGAAATTTTAATATTTTTTGTATTTTTTTCAAATTTATTAGAATTTTCCAATTTAAAAATTTCATAACATATAATACTTAATGAATGAGACAAGTTTAATGATTTAAATTTTTTTGAGGTTGGAATCTGCAGAATATAATTTGATAATGACAAATCATCATTTGATAGACCAGATGCTTCTGGACCAAACATAAGACCAAATTTAGTATTTTTTTTTGACTTAATTATTTTTAAAAATTGATTAATTGAAATATGCTTTTTGTTTATATCTCTTTTTCTAGCACTAAAAGATATAACTATATTAAAATTACTTACAGCATCATGAGTATTATTATAAATTTTTGCTTTTTTAATAATACCATATGCTCCTACGGAAGTAGCTTTTGCTTTTTGGTTGGGCCAAGATTGTTTTGGGGAAACTATCGATAGTTTTGTAAATCCAAAATTTTTTAAAGATCGTGCGCACGCTCCAATATTTTCACCTAGTTGAGGTTTTATTAAAATGAAACCAAACTTATTTTTCATTTAAGTTAGCGGGAGCTTTTTCTTTATAAAGTTTGTAATCTAGGCTGTCTATTAAGGCCTTAAACGAAGCTTCAATAATATTTGGAGAAACACCAACGGTAAACCAGCTAATTCCAGTTTTATCTGTGCTTTCTATCAAAACTCGAGTAGTCGCTTCAGTTCCGGTGTTTAAAATTCTTACTTTATAATCCAATAATTTTAAATCTGAAAAAAAATTATAATATTTTTCAACTTTTTTAAAGTTAGATCTTATTGCATTATCTAATGCGTTAACAGGACCATTCCCTTCCCCATTACATTCAATATCTTTTCCATCAATTAGAAAAACAACATTTGCTTTTGTTTTTATAGTATTGGATTTTGCTACACTAACATTATAACTTTTTACTTTTAAATATTCAGGGACTTTTCCTAAGAGCCTGTTAGCTAATAATTCAAAAGATGCGTCTGCACCATCATAAGAATATCCACTGAACTCCCTGTCTTTAACTTCGTCTAAAATTTTCTTAACTTTAGGATCCTTTGAGTCAATTTTAACTCCATATTTTTCTAAACGAGAAAGAATATTTGATCTACCGGCTTGGTTGGAGACAACTATATTTCTGTGATTACCTACTAACTTGGGATCAACATGCTCGTAGGTTTTTGGATCTTTTTGTACTGCAGATACGTGTAGTCCTCCTTTATGAGAAAATGCAGATGCGCCTACATAAGCCATATTTTTATTTGGCTTTCTATTCAAAATTTCATCTAACAGTCTTGAACATTCTGTTAATGAAGATAATTTATCTTTTTTAATATTAATTTCATATTTATCACTAAATGATCTTTTTAAAAAAAGTGTAGGTATGATTGACATTAAATTAGCATTACCACATCTTTCACCTAAACCATTAATAGTACCTTGAATTTGTCTTGCTCCTGCCTCTACAGCTGCTAATGAATTTGCTACCGCATTTTCTGTATCATTATGAGCATGTATACCAAGATTTTCTCCTGGAATAGTTTTAGAAACTTTTAAAACTATCTCACTTATTTCATGAGGTAAAGTTCCACCATTAGTATCACACAATACTAGCCATCTAGCACCTGAGTCATAAGCATGTTTAAGACAATCTAGTGCATAACTTGGATTGGCTTTATAACCATCAAAAAAATGCTCAGCATCAAATAAAAACTCTTTTTTATTTTTGACAAAGTGTTTTGTAGTTTCTTTTATATTTTCTAAGTTTTCCTCATTTTTAATGCCTAAAGCAACTTTCACATGAAAATCCCAAGCTTTACCTACAACACAAACTGCGGGTGAATTTGCGTTCATTAAAGATGCTAGTCCTGGATCATTATCAGCGCTTCTTCCTAACTTTTTTGTCATACCAAAAGCTGTGAAAATACTTTTTTTTAATTTCGGTGGATTAGAAAAAAATTTAGTATCATTCGGGTTTGCTCCTGGCCAACCTCCTTCAATATAGTCAACTCCAATAGCTGATAAAACATTAGCAATTTTATTTTTATCTTCTATAGAAAAATCAACTCCTTCAGTTTGAGCGCCATCTCTTAGTGTAGTATCAAATATATAAATTTTATCTTTACTCATTTTAATTTCCAAATTGTTCTATCTTTTTGATCTTCAATTACAATACCTTGTTCTAACAAATCTTTCCTAATTTGATCAGCTAGAGTAAAATTTCTCTCTTTTTTAGCTTTAGTTCTTTCGGCAATTTTCTTTAAGATATAGTCCTCTGAAACTTTAACATTTGATTTTTTTAAATTTTCCCATTCTTGTTTACTGATATTAAATAAACCTATTAATTTACATGCATTGTTAAATAGTGATTTACTTTTCTTATCTCCGTTATATGCAGCATTATATAGTTCATGTATTTTAGCAATAAAGCCTGGGGTATTTAAATCATCTAATAAAGTTTCTGAAATATCTAAAATGTTTGCATCTTTAGTTTCCTCATATAGCTTGTACCATTTATCAATTGTGTTTTTTGAATTAAGTAAAAGCTCATCATTCCAATCCAAAGGTTGACTATAATGTGCACTCAATAAAGCTAGTCTTACAACTTGTCCGGAGTAATGTTTTACAGCATCTGAAATTGTAATGATATTACCTAAAGATTTAGACATCTTTTCTTTATTAAATGTAACAAAACCATTATGAATCCAATAATTAGCAAAACTTTCTGTAGAATTATTACTGCATGATTGAGCGATCTCATTTTCATGATGGGGAAAAATTAAATCTAATCCTCCACCATGAATGTCAAAAATTTTTCCCAAGTATTTTTCACTCATGACTGAGCATTCCAAATGCCAACCTGGTCTACCCCTACCCCATGGTGAATCCCATCCTGGATCTTTATCTTCTGAGGGTTTCCACAAAACAAAATCCATTGGGTTTTTTTTAAGATCGGAAATTTCTACTCTACTACCAGATTTAAGTTCTTCTAAATTTTTATTTGACAATTTTCCGTAATTTTTAAAAGAGTTAACTTCGAAGTAAACATGGCCTTTGTTTTCATAAGCATAACCTTTTGTTATTAAAGATGAGGACATTTCAATCATTTCTTTTATGTGTTCCGTTGCTTTAGGCTCAACTGTTGGCTCTAAACAATTTAAGCTTTTACAATTTTCATGAAAAACTTTTGTAATTTCTTTTGTAATTTCATTAATATCTTTATTGTTTTTTTTAGATGCTTCAATTATTTTATCATCTATGTCAGTAATGTTTCTTACGTAATTAACATTAGACCCATAAATTTCTCTTAATATTCTGAACAATAGATCAAATACTACGAGACTTCGAGCATTGCCTACATGTGGATTATCATACACAGTGGGGCCACAGGCGTATAAAGAAATTTTTTTAGAATTTATTGGTTTAAAAATTTCTTTTTTTCTTGATAAGGAATTAAAGTTGAAGATTACTCATTAAATTTGCAGACTGGTATGGGATTCATTTTGTGTAAATTTTTTTCTCTAATTTCTAAATATTTTTTATAATTAGGATCATTTTTATCTTCCATAGCTTTTTCTAAATCTTCGTAACTCATTCCAAGTTGTTGAACATCATTTCTTCCATCGTCCCATAA
>QBYF01000006.1 GCA_003282965.1 Pelagibacteraceae bacterium AG-325-E13
AACAACTTGGAGGTTCTTCTATAACTTTAAATCCAGATGGAATTCATTATGGAAAAGGTGATGAAACTTTAAAAGATACTGCAAAAGTATTAACAGAATACGTGGATATAGTTATGCTTAGAACATCATTGCATAAAAATCTTGAAGAGTTTGGTAAACATTTAAAAATACCAATAATAAACGGTCTCTCTGACGAAGGACATCCTTGCCAAATTATGTCGGATATTCTTACCTTTGAAGAGTCTCAAGGGTCAATTGAAAATAAAACTATTTCTTGGCTAGGAGATGGAAATAACAACATGTCAAATTCTTTGATAGAGGCAGCGGGAAAATTCAGTTTTCAATTGAAGATTGGATGTCCTAATAAATATACCCCAAATAAAAAGATACTAAGCTGGGCTAAAAAAAATAAAGTAAATCTTTTAGTTACAAAAGACCCTAAGGAGGCGGTTAAGGACTCTGATTGCGTAATGACTGATAAATGGGTTTCTATGAATGATAAGGTAAATAAAAAATTAAAAAAGAAAACTTTAAAAGGCTATCAAGTTAATAAAAAGTTAATGCAATTAGCAAAATCTGATGCAATTTTCATGCACTGCTTACCTGTAGGAAGAGGCGAAGAAGTAACCGATGAAGTGATTGATGGAAAGCAGTCTGTAGTTTGGAGACAAGCTCTTAACAGAGTACATGCTCAAAAAAGTATTATTAACTGGTGTTTGAATTAAGGTAGAGGTTTTGGACTACTACTTTTTGAATTCATGTATAATATAACTGAAGCCCTATCTTTTTCTTTTCTCAAACCAGCAAATGCCATTTTAGTTCCTTTTATGTAAGCCTGAGGTTTAATTAAATAAGCATTCATTTCTTCAAAATCCCATGCTTTGCCATATGCGACCATTGCTTTAGAATATTTATAATCAGAAACTGATCCTGCGGTTCTTCCAATTACTTCCCACAAGTTTGGTCCAATCATATTTTTTCCGTCACTTGCTATCATATGACAGGCGCTACATTTTTTGAAAACTTTTTCTCCATGAGCAATATCTCCAAGAGCCAAAAGTTCAGCAATATTAATCTTCTCCTCTGCTTTCATTTCAGAACTAGCAGAAGTTTGAGTTGGAGCCATTTCTAAACCCTCAATTTTATAGGCAGATTCTTTTGGTTTCTCTACATGAAAAAGAACATCAGTAAATTTCCCAATGCCTATAACAATAAGAACAGTAAGAAGAATTGCAGCAATGATTTTATTTATTTCAAAACTATCCATAATTTTGATAAATACTTATCTGACATATAACACGACTACATAAAAAAAACTTAATATTACTATATATTATTTGCGTCTTTGAGACGCACAATTATGAACAAAACTGCAATAATAATACCTTCCAGACTTGATGCTCAAAGATTTCCTAATAAACCTCTTAAATTTATAAACAATAAAGAGATGATTTTACATGTTTATGACGCAGCTATTAAGTCAAATACTGGAGAAGTTTATGTTGCAACACCAGATGATAAAATAATTGATGTAGTAAAAAACTCCGGGGGTAATGCAATTAAAACATCTTTAAATCATGAAACAGGAACAGACAGAATATTTGAAGTATTTAAACAAACATTAAAAGAAGAGCCAAAAATTATAATTAATTTACAAGGAGATATGCCGAACATTGAACCTCAGGCAATTTCCAATTTGGTTTCTTATATGAATAATGGCAAATGTGATATCGGAACACTAGCAAGTGATTTTAATTCCATGAAGGAGATAGACGACCCAAATGCAGTTAAAGTAGCCGTAAAAGAAAAATTTTCAAAAAATACTTTTTTAAATGCATGTGATTTTTTTAGAACCAGTACTAATTCGACTTATAATTTATATCATCATATTGGTATTTATGCCTTTACTAATGAAGCGTTGTTAAGGTATGTAAGTTTAAAAAGATCTAAATTGGAATTAGAAAGAAAACTAGAACAACTTAGAGCCCTAGAAAATAATATGTCGATACATGTTGGATACATAGAATCTTCCCCATTAAGTGTTGACACTGAAGAAGATCTGACTGAAGTTAAAAATTTGATGGAAAAAAATGAACAAAATTAAAATTGCTATACAGGGTGAACTTGGTGCTTATTCTCATATTGCAGCTAACAGTTTATTTAAAGATGCTGAGATTAAAACTTGTGCGTCCTTTGAAGAAGCATTTAAACAAGCTTATGAAGATGAGAATTTTAAGATTATCATTCCTATAGAAAATTCATTAGCAGGCAGAGTTGCAGATATACATTATTTATTTCCAAAGTATAAATTGCAAATACACGGAGAGTATTTTTTAAATGTTGAACATAATTTACTTTGCAAACCTGACGCGACGATAAAAGATATTAAATTTGTCAGAAGTCATGCTCAAGCTATTGGTCAATGTCAAAAAATAATAAAAAAAAATAAATTTCAACCTATAATTTCAGCTGATACAGCGGGATCTGCTAAAGACTTAGCTGAGGGAAATGATAAAACTATCGCAGCAATCGCATCTGAACTTTCTGCAAGAACATATAAATTAAAAATTTTAGAAAAAAACATAGAGGATGAAGAAGGTAATGTTACTCGTTTTCTTATAATGGGAAAGAACATAGAACAACCAGAATTAAACAAAGAAAAAAAATTTATAACTAGTTGTATTTTTAGAGTTAAAAGTGAACCATCGGCTCTTTATAAATGTTTGGGAGGATTTGCGACTAATCAAGTTAATTTAACAAAATTAGAAAGCTTTTCAGTTAAAAATACTTTTGATCAGGCTAATTTTTATTTGGATTTAGAGGGTCATCTTGAAGAATCGAGCGTAAGAAAAGCAATGGAGGAACTTGGCTTCCATACTGAAACTTTACATATATTAGGCGTGTATGAAGCCTCAACATTTAGGCAAAAATAGTCCACAAATTTCAAATCTAGCCTTGTAGTATTTAAATTGATCTTGATATACTCATATTGAGGTTGGCATCAGGTGGATGTTTCATAAACCCGGTCAGGTCTGAAAAGAAGCAGCCGTAGTGAAAATTGTTCAGGTTGTTGCCTGCCTCTTTAAATGACAGAAAATAAAATTTTAGCTCTAAAATATAGACCTCAAGAATTTAAAGATTTGATAGGTCAAGAAGTAATGGCTCAAACTATTACAAATGCTATTAAGCTAGGTAAAACTCCTAATGCTTATCTTCTTACAGGAATTAGAGGCGTGGGAAAAACAACAACAGCTAGATTAATTGCCAAAGCATTGAATTGTGAAAAAAGTATTGATGAAAAAATAAAATGCTCTGGTGAAAATTTTTGCCCGACATGCAAAGAGATTATTAGCTCTAATCACATGGATATTTTAGAAATGGATGCCGCTTCTAAAACAGGAATAGACGATATAAGAGAATTAATTGAAAATTCAAAGTACAGCCCTACAAGCGCAAAGTATAAAATTTTTATTATTGATGAAGTTCACATGCTTTCAAAGCAAGCCTTTAATGGTTTGCTTAAAACCTTAGAAGAGCCACCTCCTAGTTTAAAATTTATTTTAGCTACTACGGAAGTTAGAAAAATACCTGTAACTATTTTATCTAGGTGTCAAAGATTTGATCTTAAAAGAGTAAGTATTGATAAACTTTGCAGTCATTTAAAAAATATTTCAGATAAAGAAGCTGGAAAAATTTCAGAAGACGCAATTAAATTAATTGCAAGAACATCAGAGGGATCAGTTAGAGATGCAATATCGCTTTTGGATCGAGCTTTAATCTCTCAGTCTATTAGTGAAAATAAATTAATTGAAGAGACAAATGTTCGAGAAATGCTAGGCCTGGCAGATAGAAGTAAAATTATATCTTTATTTAAAGAAGTTTTAAGTGGAAAAGAGAAAGAAGCTTTGAAATATTTACGAGAACTAATCAACGATGGAATAGATGCTAAAAACTTTTTAAATGATATTTTAGAAGTTCTTTATCTTTTTAGCAGAAGCATAAATTTAGGTTCTATTGAGAAAGACATGACCACCTCAGAGGCTGAGGTCCAAATGGTACATGAGTATTCTAAGAATATAGACATGCAAGATATAGGATTATTTTGGCAACTTACAATCAAAACAATTGATGATCTTAGAATTGTAGGAAATGAAAATTTGACATTGGAAATGTATATCATGCAATTAGTTCATCTTAAAAATATTGAAAATAAAACCGAAGTATATGAAAATAATGTGCAAGAAGGTAAGTCTTCTAGAGAAAATAATTTAGTTAGTGAAAATAAAATAGAGGAGAATTTAGAACAAAATTTATCTACCCAAATTAAAAATCAATTAAAAAATACAGACCAAATTAAAAAAAATCCAATAAAAGACATGTCTCCTAAAGCTAAAGTCGAGATTAAAAATTTTCAAGATTTAATTGATTTAGCAAATAAAGAAAAAGAAGTAGAGCTTAAATTTGATCTAGAGAGAAATGTAAAGTTAGTGAGTTTTAATAAAGGGAAGATCGATATTAGTTTCAATGAGAAATTAAATCAAAGTTTTATTAAAAATCTAACTGAAAAATTATTACTTTGGACAGGCGAAAGGTGGATTATATCATTAAGTAAAAATAGTAACGCCAAAAGTATATATGAACAAAATATGGAAAAAAAATCATTTGAATTTAAAAAGTTTGAGGAAAGTGATTTAGCCAAACAAATAAAAGAGACATTTCCCGACGCGGAACTTATAGCTATTCAAGAGGACAGCAATGACTAACTTTTCCGATATGCTTTCAAAAGCAAAAGCTATGCAAGATAAGATGAAAGAAGCTCAAGAAAAAATTAAAAATATCGAAGTAGAGGGTTTTGGAGGTGGAAATCTTGTGAAAGTAATTTTGACAGGAGATTATGAATTAAAATCAATTATCATTAGTGAAGAAGCAAAAAAAGAAGATCAAGAAATAGTTAATGATTTAATTGTAGCTGCTTATAATAATGCGAAAGAAAACTTAAAAAAGAAATCAGCTGAAGAACTGTCAAAGGTTACAGGTGGATTAAATTTACCTGCTGATTTCAAACTACCTTTTTAATGGACAATAATATTCCTGAAATAAATGAGCTGATAAAACAATTTTCTAAACTTCCTGGTTTAGGACCTAAGTCTGCAAAGAGAATTATTTTAAAATTGATTAATAATAAAGACAGTATGGTAAAGCCATTAGCTAAGTCGTTGGCTCAAGTATATAAAAATGTAGTACGTTGCGTTGATTGTGGAAATTTAAAAATAATGGATAAAGTTTGTATATGTTCCAGCAATAATGCTTATGATAAAATCTGCGTAGTTGAGAACTTGGCAGATATGTGGGTGATCGACTCCGCAAATATTTTTAAAGGCCATTATCACATTTTAGGTGGAACATTAAATTCAAGTGAAAACTATGAGCAAAAGAATTTATTAATAGATTCTTTAGTAAAAAGAATTAAAAAAAATAGTCTTAAGGAGGTAATTATTGCTACAAGCGCAACAGTAGAGGGACAAACTACGGCACATTATATTGAAGATACAATTAAAAATGATAAAATCAAAATTACAAAATTAGCCCAAGGATTACCAGTTGGGGGCGAGATAGAACAATTAGATGATGGTACATTATTCTCAGCTTTTAAGAATAGAGTACCAGTAACTAGCTCTTAAGCAGATTTTTTTCTCTCTAATCTTTTTTGATGTAAAAGTGGCTCGGTATACCCTGAAGGCTGAATTCTTCCTTTAAAAATTAAATCACAAGCAGCTGAAAAGGCTATAGACCCCTCAAAATTGTCAGACATTTTTTTATAACTAGATCTACCGTTTCTATTATAAGCCGGATCTTTTTCATTTTGTTGATCTACAATCTTAGCCATTTTTTTCATAACTGACAAAACCTGTTCTTTCGTACAAATATCATGGTGTAACCAGTTAGCTATATGCTGAGAGGAAATTCTAAGTGTTGCTCGATCCTCCATTAAACCTATGTTATTTATATCTGGAACTTTCGAACAACCAACACCTTGATCAATCCATCTTACAACATAGCCTAAAATACCTTGGGCATTATTTTCTATTTCTCGATTAATTTCTTCAACAGACCAATTTGGCCTGTCAGCTTTAGGTATTTCTAAAAGATCTTTTAATTTTGCTTTATCTCTAGACTTAATTGTTTTTTGTTCTTCAAATACATTTACTTTATGGTAATGGGTAGCATGAAGAGTGGCAGCAGTTGGTGAAGGCACCCAAGCACAATTAGCTCCAGATTTAGGATGACCTATCTTTTGATCCATCATATCTTTCATTTTGTCCGGCATAGCCCACATGCCTTTACCAATTTGAGCTTTACCTGAAAACCCACAATCTAAACCTATGTCAACATTCCAGTTTTCATATGAATTCAGCCATAAAGATTTTTTCATTTCTCCCTTAAAAATCATTGGTCCTGACTCAAATGAAGTGTGCATTTCATCTCCAGTTCTATCTAAAAAACCTGTATTAATAAAAACTATTCTATCTTTTACTTCTCTTATGCATTCTTTTAAATTAACTGTTGTTCTTCTTTCTTCATCCATAATACCAACCTTAATAGAGTATCTTTTAATTTTTAGAGCATCTTCTACTTTTCCAAATAAAGTATTTGTAAAAGCGACTTCCTCTGGTCCATGCATTTTTGGTTTAACGATGTAAAATGAGTTTGTTTTTGAATTAGTTTTACTTTTAAAATCATGAAGGGCGCATAAGGTAGAGATAAAGGCGTCCATTATTCCTTCTGGGATTTCAGATTTATCTTTTAAGATAATGGCGGGGTTAGTCATTAGGTGCCCAACGTTTCGATTTAATAATAAAGCTCTTCCATGTAGTGTAATTTTTGAACCATCTTTAGAAATATAATTTCTATCAGGGTTAAGCTTACGAACAAATTTTTTTCCATTTTTTTCCATATTCGCTTGTAAATTGCCCTTCATTAACCCTAGCCAATTTCTGTAGCATTTTACTTTATCTTCTGCATCTACAGCAGCTACAGAGTCCTCATTATCCACTATAGTAGAAATAGCTGACTCAATGATAACATCTGAAATATTTGCCAGATCTTCTTTTCCAATTAAACTTGTTGGGTCAATTATAATGTCTACGTGTAAATTATTATTTTTAAGAAGTATTGAAGTTGGTTCAGTTTTTTTTCCACTAAAGCCTATAAATTGATTTTTGTTTTTTAAATAATCTTTTTTATCATTTTTAATTAGTATTAATTCTCCATCTTCAATTAGAATTTTAGAAATTTCTTGCCAGCTTTGAGTTTTTAGAGGAAATATTTGATTTAAAAATTTTCTAACATGAGAAATAACTTTATTTCCTCTTTCTTTATTATAAGCTGATCCTTTTTCACCTGGAATCACGTCAGTTCCATATAAAGCATCATACATACTTCCCCAACGAGCATTAGCTGCATTAATGGCATATCTTGCATTATCTACCGGAACAACCAACTGTGGTCCTGCTATCGAGGAAATTTCTTCGTCTACATTTGAGGTATTTATTTTAAAGTCTCCTTTTGCCTCCACAAGATATGAGATTGATTTTAAAAAATTCATATATTCATTTTTATCAAAATCTTTACCGGCATTTTCTTTATGCCAAGCATCAATTTTTTTTTGAATATTTTCTCTTTTCTGGATAAGTGTTTTATTTATTGGAGCTAATTCGTGAACCACTTTTCCAAATCGTTCCCAAAAATCATCAGATTTAATTTCTGTACCAGGTAAAATCTCTTCATTTACAAATTCATACAAAGTTGAATTTATACTTAGGTCATTTTTATTAATATAACTCATAATTCTTAAATATTTTACCTCATCTTATAAGTATATCTAATGATTAATTACTTTTATTTAAGACAATTTATTGACGCAATTAAATTCTAATTATAGTAGAATTCAATAACTTTTATATATGAAAAATTACTTAGAGTTTGAAAAAGAGATTAAAGCCCTGGAAGAAGAAGTAGATGGTCTTAAAAGCCCTTTTGGATCAGAAGGTATATCTGAAGTAGATACAAAAAAGATTAAAACTACCCAAGAAGAAATTAATGAAAAACTTGAACAAACATATCAAAATTTAAACAGCTGGCAGAAAACCCTAGTTGCTCGTCATGAAGACAGACCTAAGGCAAATTTTTATATTAAAACGATATTTAATCAATTTACTTTATTATCAGGAGATAGGTATTTTGGAGATGATAAATCTGTAATCGCAGGATTTGGTTTGATAGATAACAAGTCAGTTTTAGTTATTGGACAAGAAAAAGGTGAAGATTTAAATACAAGAATTGAAAGAAATTTTGGAATGATGCGACCAGAAGGATATAGAAAATGTATAAGACTTATGAAATTAGCAGACCGATTTCAAATTCCTGTTGTTACCTTTATAGACACACCAGGAGCTTATCCAGGCATTGGCGCAGAGCAAAGAGGGCAAGCTTCTGCAATAGCTCACTCAATAGAGGCCTCAATGTCTTTAACTGTTCCAAATATTTCAATTATCATTGGAGAAGGTGGATCGGGTGGCGCAGTTGCATTAGCTTCATCAAATAAAGTTATTATGTTAGAGAATTCTATTTTTTCAGTTATTTCTCCCGAAGGATGCGCTTCTATACTTTGGAGAGATCCTTCAAAATCTCTTCAAGCTGCTGAGGCAATGAAAATGACTTCAAAAGATTTATTTAATTTAGGAATTATTGATGAAATAATTCCAGAACCTCTTGGAGGAGCTCATAGAGACTCAGAATCAATAGCGGCAGACATTAAACATTCAATTATAAAAAATTTACGTAGTTTCGAAAATTTATCTAGGGATGAAATTTATGACCACAGAAAAGCAAAATTCTTAAAAATTGGAAGAGACCGAGGTTTTACTAAATCTTCAGATACTGATATTGGATTGAGTTATAGAGAGTCAAATATTCAAAAAATTAAATCTCATATTCTCCAAAATAAACTTATTTATCTAGGAATAGGCCTAGTATTTATTGTGGGATTAGTGTCAATTATTTATTGATAACTGTTGCAAAAAAACAATTTTTTGTATTATTTTAATCATCTATTGACATTTTCTACACAAATCTATTTAAGGATCTGGTGTTAGTATATTACTAACTAAAGTTAATAACTAAATAAGGAAAAGTAAACAATATGAGTACACTAAAAGGTAAAGTAAAGTGGTTCAATGGTACTAAAGGTTACGGTTTCATTGAAAGAGAAGACAAAGAAAAAGACGTGTTCGTTCATTCTTCAGCAGTTAGAGAAGCTGGTTTAAAATACTTAAACGAAGGTGATGAGTTAACGTTTGAAGTGGAGAATGGAGAAAAAGGTCCTTCCGCAGTTAAATTGCAGAAAACATCTTAAATCTTATTTCCAAAATCATAAATTAACGGAGCATTAAGCTTAAGCTAGTTTTTTGTTCCGTTAATTTCTCTTGAAAAAGACACAATTATTTCTTAAATATCTATCAATGATTATAAAAAATAAAAGATCTATTCTAAAAACACATTCTCACAGGATGCACGCTAGGCTATTGCTTAGCTTATAATCAAAAACATATAAATTTATTAAAAATTAAGATAAATATAGAAAGGACGCAGCAGTAGCTCAGTTGGTTAGAGCACTAGTTTGTGGAACTAGGGGTCGGTGGTTCGAATCCACCCTGCTGTACCAAAAAATGACAAAAGAAAAAAAGAACAAACCTTCAAAAGAACTACCCTTAGGGTTTGTCGATAGACAAGAAAAAGAATTACTTATACGAGATTTCATAATTTCAAATATTAAAGAGATTATGGTCAAGTATGGTTTTCAGTATCTCGAAACTCCAAGTTTTGAGTATACGGATAGTATTGGAAAATTTTTACCTGATAAGGATAGACCTGATCAAGGTGTATTTTCATTTCAAGATGAAAAAAAATGGTTATCATTGAGATATGATTTGACAGCACCACTAGCGCGATATGTTGCAAAAAACTATTTAGAAATTCCAAAACCATTTAAACGATATCAACTAGGAACAGTGTGGAGAAATGAAAAACCTGGACCTGGAAGATTTAGAGAGTTTTTACAGTTTGATGCAGATTTTGTGGGCACGAAGAGTTTACAAGCAGATGTTGAGTTATGTGTAATGATATCTGAAATTCTAGATAAATGTGGTTTGAGTAAGTCGGATTACATAATAAAGATTTCCTCAAGAAAAATTACAGAAGAATTATTTAAAAAGATTAATATAGTTGACGAGAGTCAAAAACTTGCTGCCTTAAGGGCTTTAGATAAAATCGACCGATTGGGTTGGGATGGTGTCAAACAATTATTAGGAAAAGGACGAAAAGATAAATCTGGAGATTTTACAAAAGGGGCCAACTTAAGCTCAGAGAATATAGAAATAATAGAAAAAGAATTAAAAAATAAATCACCAGAGACAGAGGATTTAAAAGAGATGTTGAAAATACTTGATGATTATAAATTTAAAAATTTTGAAATAAATCCAACAGTTATAAGAGGGCTTGAATATTATACGGGCCCAATATTTGAAGTTAATTTAAAGTTCGATGTAAAAAACGATAAAGGTAAAGTTATTCAGTTTGGTTCTATAGGAGGAGGAGGAAGGTACGACAATCTTGTTAATAATTTTGGTAATTACGAAGCTCCTGCCACAGGAATATCAATAGGCTTAGACAGATTAGTTTATGCCTTGATGCAAAAAAAAGAATTTAAAGTTAAAGAATCAAAACCACTTGTAATTTGTATTTTTGATAAAAGCGCTATGAAGGAATACATAAATTTACAAACACTATTGAGAGCTGCTGATATTAGTGTCGAAATTTACCCTGGAGAAGGCAAGTTAAAAAAACAGATGGAATACGCAAATAAAATAAAATCGCCAGCTGTTATCTTATATGGAGAAAATGAAATTAAATCGGGCAAACCAACTTTGAGAGATTTAAAATCTGGTACTGAAAAATCAATAGAAATTAAAGAATTAATAAATGAAATCAAAAAAATTATCTGAACAAATTATTAAAACTTTTAAGATTAAAGGATTTGTTTTATCTGAACCAGACGTACTCCTAGATTCTGAATATATTATACAAAGATCAGGTGAAAAATTCAGAAGTTCCATGCTTACTTTTGAAAATGAAGATGGAAAATTAATGTGTTTGAGACCAGATCTTACAGTTGCTTCTTGTGTTAAATTTCTACAAAACAAATCTAATTCTAAAATTTATTATTCTGGTCAAGCTTATAGAAGATCTAATAATAAGAGTGCCGATCTTATAAATGATCAGCTTGGTATTGAGATTTTAGGATCTAAAAATCAGGTTCGAGATGATTATGAGGTAATTAATACAATTTTAAATTCAGCAAAAAAAATTAATTGTAAGAAAATTAAAATTAAAGTTGGCGATGTAAGTTTATTCAAAAGTTTAATTAACTCTTTAGATATGCCTGAGAGATGGAAGTTAAGATTAATTAGACATTTTTGGAGACCAAAGTATTTTGAAGAACTTTTAAAAAGACTTGAAAAAAATTCAGATATTGACTCCGTCACTTTCGATACAGACAGAAAAAGATTTTATGAAATGAAAAAAATAGATCAAAAAAAATTTATTGCAGGACGATCTGTTTCCGAAATTTTAAAAAGATTTGATAAAAAAATTAAAGATCCAAGATCTTTTACAGAGGGTAAGCAAATTGTTAAAATTATAAGATCTTTTCTAAATATTAATTGCAAGTTATTTCAGCTAGATAAAAAATTAATAGATTTTTTGAAAAAAAATGATCTTAAAAAAAACATTTTTAAAGAGTTTAAATCTATTAAAAATTTAAAGAAGCTTAATCAAGATATTAATTTTATTTCGGATTTTGGAAGAGATATAGAATATTATACTGGCATTGTATTTGAAATTTTTTCAGGAAAAAAAGAAATTGCTAGAGGTGGAAGATATGATGATTTACTCAAAAGTTTAGGCGCTAAGAAAAATATTCCAGCAGTTGGTGCAGCAATCAATTTAAATAATATATGAAAAATTTAATTACAATAGGCTTACCGAGCAAAGGACGATTGAAAGAAAAAGCTGTAACTTTTTTTGAAAACAAAGGTTTAAGAATTATACAAAGCGACAAAGAAAGAAACTATTTTGCAAAAATCGAGAATAAGTCAAATATCAAAATAATTTATCTTCACGCAAAGGAGATCATTCAAAGATTAGGAGACGGGACGTTGGATATAGGTATATCAGGCCTTGACCTTTTAAATGAGTCAGAAAAAAACTTACAAGATAAGATAAGTATTGAAAAAAAACTTAATTTTGGAAATGCTAATTTAGTTGTGGCTGTTCCTGACGATTGGATAGATGTTCAAACTATCGCAGATTTAGAGGAGGTAGCTTTCGATATGAGGTCTAGACGGAATTCAAGATTAAGGGTAGCAACTAAGTATCCAAATTTAACTAACAATTTTCTAATCTCAAAAGGAGTTACCCAGTATAAATTAATTCCCAGTCTTGGTGCCACAGAAACTTATCCATTTATAGGCTCTTCTGAAATTATTACAGACATAACTTCCACTGGTAAAACTTTGGAAGATAATAATTTAAGAGTTTTAAAAGATGGACAAATTTTAAAATCTGCGGCTTGTTTAATGTTTGCAAAAAAAAAGGCTGCAAGTTTGCAGCCTTTTTTGAAATCTTTGTTTTAGGGTAAATTACATGCCCATTCCACCCATGCCGCCCATTCCACCCATGCCGCCACCCATTGGAGGCATTGCTGGTCCAGCGTCTTTTTCTTCTGGTTTATCAGCGACCATTGCTTCTGTAGTAATTAACAATCCTGCTATAGAAGCAGCATCTTGTAATGCAGATCTTACAACTTTAGTAGGATCAATAATTCCTTTAGCAAACATATCTACGTATTCTTCGTTTTGTGCATCATAACCTTGAGAAGATTTTTTGCCCTCTAAAAGTTTACCTACTACCACAGAACCATCTACTCCTGCGTTTGCTGTAATTTGTCTGATAGGAGCTTGAAGAGCTTTTTTAACAATCTCAACACCAGCTTTTTGATCATCACCTTTTACTTTTAAACTGTCTAAATCTTGAGCAGCATAAAGCAATGCACATCCACCACCAATCACCACTCCTTCTTCAACAGCTGCTCGCGTAGCATTAAGCGCATCTTCAACTCTATCTTTTCTCTCTTTTACTTCTACTTCAGTGGCACCACCAACTTTAATAACAGCAACACCCCCAGCAAGTTTAGCTAATCTCTCTTGAAGTTTTTCTTTATCATAGTCAGAAGTTGTTTCATTTATTTCTGATCTAATTTGATTACATCTAGCTTCGATATCAGATTTTTTTCCTTCACCTGCAACTAAAGTACTATTCTCTTTGTCGATCTTTACTTTTTTGCATGATCCAAGGTCATTAATTTTTACATTTTCTAATTTTAGACCAATATCTTCTGAGATTACTTGTCCACCAGTTAAAATAGCAATATCTTCTAACATCGCTTTTCTTCTATCTCCAAATCCCGGAGCTTTTACCGCCACTACTTTTAAGCCACCTCTTAATTTATTTACAACTAAAGTTGCTAAAGCTTCACCTTCAACATCTTCGGATATAATCATTAAAGGTCTGTTAGCTTGTACCACTGACTCCAACAATGGAACCATAGGCTGCAAGTTGGTTAATTTTTTTTCAACCAAAAGCACTAGAGGGTTATCTAACTCTGTTGTCATTTTTTCTGTATTAGTCACAAAGTAAGGTGATAGGTATCCTCGATCAAATTGCATACCTTCAACAACATCTAACTCTGTTTCAACACCTTTTGCCTCTTCAACAGTAATAACACCTTCATTCCCAACTTTTTGCATAGCTTTAGAAATCATATCTCCAATAGATTTTTCACCATTTGCAGAAATTGTTCCTACTTGAGCAACTTCTTCATTTGCTTTGACTTTTTTTGAAGTTGTCTTTAATTTTTCTATTACGAATTCAACAGCTTTATCTATTCCTCTTTTAATGTCCATTGGATTCATTCCAGCTGTTACATATTTTAAACCCTCATTTACTATTCCTTGGGCCAAGATAGTTGCAGTAGTCGTTCCATCTCCTGCGTTGTCATTAGTTTTACTAGCAACTTCTTTAACCATTTGTGCTCCCATATTCTCAAACTTATCATCAAGCTCTATTTCTTTTGCAACTGAAACTCCATCTTTAGTAATTTTTGGAGCTCCATAAGACTTGTCCATCACTACATTTCTGCCTTTAGGACCAAGAGTTACCTTAACTGCATTAGCTAAAGTATTTACTCCCTTCAACATTTGTGATCTTGCTTCAGTGTCAAATTTAATTATTTTTGCCATTTTAATTCTCCTTTAAAGATTATTTTTTTCCTTTTGAAATTCCCATTATGTCAGTCTCTTTCATGATACTGTATTCTTTACCATCAATTTTCACCTCTGTACCTGACCATTTGCCAAAGAGAACGATATCTCCGACCTTAACATCCATTTTGGTTAGTTTTCCGTCTTCATTTTTTGCGCCTGGACCTACAGCCACTACCTCACCTTCTTGTGGTTTTTCTTTTGCTGTGTCCGGAATAATTATTCCTCCTGCAGTTTTTTCTTCACTGTCTAAAACTTTAATAAGTACGCGATCGTGTAAAGGTCTAAATTTCATACATATTCTCCTGTAATTTTTATGTAGGGCTGATATGGTGAGTTTTGCAAAGATTTCAAGAGGTGAAAATCATTAAAAAAAGGCCAAATTGCTGAATTTTGCGTGTTAAACACAAGAAAGATTATAAAAATTGAGAGATTTAAATCATTTATCTGAGATATTTCACTCCTATGATACTTACATAATTGATTTATGGGGAGTGATGCATGACGGGATATCTCTAAACTCGAAAGCGATAGAAGTCGTTGAAAATTTGAGTGCAAATTCAAAAAAAATTATATTTTTATCTAACGCACCTAGACCCAGTTTTAAAGTAGTTGAATTTTTAAAAAGATTGAAAATGAGTGAAAAATTTTTATCTCGAATAATAACATCAGGTGAAGCTGCAATGTATGCAATCAATGAAAATAAATTTGGAAATAAGTTCTATCATCTTGGTCCTCCTCGAGATCAATCATTATTCGAAAAAGTAATAAAAAATAAAACTTCTCTAGATAAATGTGATTTTATACTTTGCACTGGTCTTTTTGATAATCAAGAAGATGATCTAAATTACTATAAGGAATTACTTAAAGACCATGTCTCTAAAAAACTTATATGTACGAATCCAGATTTGATAGTCCATAGAGGCGACACCGAAGAACTTTGTGCTGGAAGTGTAGCAAAAACTTTTGAACTTTTAGGAGGGGAGGTTATATACTATGGAAAACCTTATAAAGAAATTTATGAAATGTGTTTTAATAAAGGAGAAAAAGTTCTAGCTATCGGTGACAACTTAAGAACAGATATAAAAGGAGCAAACAATCTTAATATCGATAGTTTATTTGTATATAATGGAGTTCATAAAAATGAAATTAAAACCAAAGAAGAATTACCAACTTTATTAAAAAGATATAATGTAAAAACTAATTTTTTTCAAAAAGAACTTAAATGGTAAAATGAAAATTTATAATAATTTAACAATAAAACAAAAACATCAGAACAGTGTTGTTGCTATAGGAAACTTTGATGGAATACATTTAGGTCATCAAAAAGTGATCAATCAAGCAAGGCAAAAGGCAAAAAAAAATAGACTACCTTTTGGAATTATTACTTTTGAACCTATGCCTTTAATGTTTTTTAATAAAAAAATCAAAAATCATAGAATAAATTCTTTATTTCAAAAGAAGAGTCAACTTAAACAATTAAAATTAGATTTTTTAATTATAATTAAATTTAATAAAATTTTTTCTAGATTTTCTGCTAAGCAATTTATAGAAAAAATTATTTTTAATAAGGTGAAATGTAAATTTTTATTTGTAAGTAATAATTTTAAGTTTGGATTTAAAAGACAAGGAAATATTAAGATTCTTAAAAAGTACTCAGAGCTATATGATTACAGAAATATAATCACCACCCCTCTAAGAAAAAAAACTAAAGTAATTTCTTCTACAATTATTAGAAAAAAAATTTCTCAAGGAAAAATTTACGAAGTCAATAAATTGTTGAATAGAAAGTGGTGTATTCATGGAAAAGTTATTAAAGGTCATAGAAGAGGTAGAAAAATTGGTTTTCCTACATGCAATATAAACATTTTAGATTATGTAATTCCAAAACTTGGTGTCTATGCCGTAACTGTAAAAACTAGAAAATTTCAGAGAAAAGGGATTGCTAATTTAGGCTATAGACCAACATTTCAGGGAAAAAATTTACTATTAGAAGTTAATATATTTGGAATTAATAAAAACTTATATAATAAAGAGATAGAAGTAAATTTTATAAAATTTTTAAGACCAGAAAAAAAGTTTAAAAATTTAAAGGAATTAAAACAACAAATTAAAATTGATATAATTCAAGCAAAAAAAAATGTCTAAAGATAACTTACATCTTCCAAAAACTGCTTTTTCTATGAAAGCAAACTTACCAAATAAGGAACCATTAATTTTAGAAAAATGGGAAAAAAATAAAATTTTTGAAAAGTTAAGAAAAAACGCTGAAGGAAAAGAAAAATTTATCCTTCATGATGGTCCTCCATATGCCAATGGCCATATTCATATGGGCACTGCATTAAATAAAATTCTAAAAGATATAATAACTCGCTTTCATCAAATGGATGGAAAAGATTCAGTTTACGTGCCAGGATGGGATTGTCATGGACTTCCCATAGAATGGAAAATTGAAGAACAGTATAAAAAAAAGAAAAAAAATAAAGATGAAATTCCTATCAAAGATTTTAGGCAAGAATGCAGGGAGTTTGCAAAGAATTGGATTCAAGTTCACATAAAAGAATTTAAAAGGTTAGGTGTAGTTGGAGATTTTGATAATTATTATTCTACTATGAGCTATGACGCCGAAGCTCAAATTGTCAGAGAGCTAGGTAAATTTCTTTTAGACGGCAGTTTATACCAAGGATTTAAACCTGTTTTATGGTCCACTGTAGAAAAAACAGCTTTAGCAGATGCTGAAGTTGAATACATGGATCATACTTCAAATACAATTTTTGTGCCGTTTAAGGTAAAAAACACGAAAAAAGATTTTCTTAAAGATGCTAATATAATAATATGGACAACAACACCTTGGACTATTCCAGCCAATAAAGCTTTGGCATTCAATAGTAATATCCAATATTCACTTTTAGAAATCAATTCATTAGAACATTTTAAAGATAAAAAAATTGTTGTGGCAAATAATTTAATTGACTCAATTATCAAGTCTTGTGAAATAAAAGATCATAAAGTTTTAAAAACCTTTAAAGGTTCTGAATTTAAAGAAACGATTTGTAGCCATCCATTATTAAAGATGAATTTTAATTACGATATTCCGATGCTTGACGCAAGCTTTGTTGATCTTGAGCAAGGAACCGGAATAGTTCATTGCGCACCAAGTCATGGGCCTGATGATTTTAATTTATGTTTAAAAAATAATATTCCATCTAGCTATACAGTTGATAACGCTGGATTATATACAAAAGAAATCCCTTATTTCAATGGTACTCATATTTTTAAAGCTGATTCATTAGTAATAGAAAAACTTAAAGAACAAAATAAATTACTGAAAAATGAAAAACTCTTTCATAGCTACCCTCATTCTTGGAGGTCTAAAGCACCTTTGATTTATAGAGCTACACCTCAATGGTTTATTTCTATGGAAAAAAATTCTTTAAGAAATAAAGCTATTAAAGCAATAAACGATACTTCTTTTTATCCAGAAAAAGGAAAAGACCGATTACTTTCAATGATAGAAGGACGACCAGATTGGTGTGTTTCAAGACAAAGGGTTTGGGGAGTTCCTTTACCAATTTTTATGAATAAAAAGACAAAGGAGCCTTTAAGGGATAAAAAAATAATAGATAGAATAGCTGAAATTTATGAAAAAGAGGGGTCTGACTGCTGGTTTACAGATAGTGCAGAAAAATTTTTAGGAAAAGACTACGACTCAAAAGACTACGAAAAATTAAACGATATTGTAGAAGTCTGGTTTGATAGCGGATCTACACATAGTTTTGTACTAGAGAAAAGAAAAGATCTTAAATGGCCAGCAGATATGTATCTTGAGGGCTCAGATCAACATAGAGGATGGTTTCATTCTTCTCTGCTTGAGTCTTGTGGCACTAGAGGAAGAGCTCCCTTTAATAGCATTTTATCTCACGGTTTTGTTGTTGATGGCAAAGGTTTAAAAATGTCTAAATCATCTGGAAACGTAATCTCTCCAGAAGATATTCTAAAAAATTATGGAGCAGATATACTAAGAGCTTGGGTAGCTTCTTCAGATTATGCAGAAGATTTAAGAATAGATAAAAACATATTAGCACAACATGCAGAGTCTTATCGAAAAATTAGAAACACTTTTAGATTTATTTTAGGGAATATAAAAGATATTTTTGAACCACAAAAATTTGACTCAATTGAAATTAAAAAATTAGATGAATTAGAACAATATATTTTACATAAGCTTTTTACCCTAGATTTTCTTGTTAAGGAAAATTTAAAAAATTATAATTTTCACAAGCTATATAAAGAATTATTAAATTTTTGCGCTTTAGATCTTTCTTCATTTTATTTTGATATAAGAAAGGATGTTTTGTATTGCGATAACATTAATTCAAAAAAGAGAAAGGATTGTGTTTTAGTATTAAATATAATTTTAGATTGTTTATTAAAATGGTTTGCTCCAATTTTTGTTTTTACTACAGATGAAATTTATAGTTTAGTAAGTAAAGATGAAAAAAATATTCATGAGTTTGTTTTTCCTAAAATTCCAGAAAGTTGGGAAAATAGAATTTTAAGCGATAAATGGAAAGAACTCTTTAAAATTAAACAAGAAGCGAATATAGCAATAGAGGAAAAAAGGGCTAGCAAAGAGATTGGCTCAAGCTTAGAAGCAGATTTAAAAATTACCACAAATAATAAAAATTTTGAATTATTGGAAAGTATAGATCTAGCTGAATATTTTATTACTTCAAAAGCAAAAAAAATTAAAAGTAAAAATAATGAAGAATTAAAGATCGAAGTTTCTAAATCTAAGGGAACCAAGTGCCCGAGATGTTGGAAAATTTTAGACAATAAATGTGAAAGATGTGAAAAAGTTATCAATAATATTATTTAAAATGAGTATTGTTAAAAAATTTTATAAAGATAATTTTTCCTCTTTATTAGAAAAAAATAATTTATTTTGTTTTTTAATCATTATTTTAATTTTTTCTTTTGATAGAATTTCTAAAGTTAAAATAATTGATCACCAAGTTAAAAATAGCCGGATTTATATTAATGATTTTATAAATTTTGACTTAACGTGGAACACTGGGATTGGATTTGGTTTATTTAGCTCAAATTCAAATTTAATATATAATTCTATTACTGCCATTATCTTTGCTATTATAGTTTTTATAATTTACTTGATATTAAAGTCATCGTTTTTGGATAAATTGTTTTTATCTTTAGTTCTTGGTGGCGCTTTAGGAAATCTTTACGATAGATTTACCTATAAGGCTGTCCCTGACTTTATAGATATTCATTATAAAAGCTTTCACTGGTTCACTTTTAATATTGCAGATATATTTATTACTGCTGGGATTATTATGTTATTAGTTAAGGAACCATTTATTAAAAATGAAAAAAATTAATTTACCCATATTATATCTTATACTTGGACTATTATTATATTCATGTGGAGATGCAGTAAAAACTTTAAGAAATGAAAAGGTTACTAACACGGATGAATTTTTAGTAAAAAAGAGGCAGCCATTAACTCTTCCACCGGATTATCAAGAGTTGCCAGAACCAGGATCTAAAAATTTAGAAAAAGAAGATGAGAGAAATAACATTAATAAAATTTTGAAAGTCCCGAAAAATAATTCAAATAAAAAAGGTTCATCTAATGTAGAGCAGTCTATCATTAGTCAAATTCGTAAGTGAATAATAAAAAGATAATTTATAGAAATAATATTCAAAAAAAACATCTAGATTTAACTCTTAGTAAAAGATTTAATAAGAGATACCCAAATATTATAAAAGACATATTTTCTAATTTAGATACCAGAAAAGATACGTTTCATTCATTGAGCAAAAATTTCAAATTAAATTTTAAGATTAAAGATCTTGATAAATTTAAAAAATTTAAAACTATTGTTATTATAGGTATGGGAGGGTCAGTACTTGGTTCTGAGGCATTGTATTATTTTTTAAAAAACAAAATTAAAAAAGAATTTTTTTTTTTTAATAATATCGATGACGATAAATTAAAAAGATTAAAATCTAGTGTTAATATAAAGAAAGTATTATTCATAGTAGTGTCGAAATCGGGCAGCACAATTGAAACTTTATCCAATTTTTTTGCATTTAATATAATTAAGAAAAAATCAAAAAATATTATTATTATTTCCAAAAAATTAAATAATCCTTTATATTTATTATCTCAAAAAATGAAACTACATTATATCGAACATCGAAACTATATTGGAGGAAGATTTTCTGTTTTATCTGAAGTTGGTTTAGTTCCAGCATACTTGATGGGTATAAATATTAATAGATTAAGAGGAAACATACTAAATCATTTTAAAACTAATAATAAAAATTTTTTAAAAGATAGTTCAATTAAGCTAGCAAATTTACTTAAAGGCAATATAATTAAAAATGTAATTTTTTGTAATTATGCACCGAAGCTTGAAAAATTTCTTTATTGGAATCAGCAATTAATTGCTGAAAGTTTAGGAAAACAAGGGAAAGGTTTTTTACCTATAGTTTCTACTGCTCCAAAAGATCACCACAGCTTAGTTCAACTCTATTTAGACGGACCAAAAGATAAAATATTTTATATTTTTAGTGAAAAAGCAAGAACTGATAAAACAATTAAAATAAAAAAGAAGATATCTAAAAAAATTAATTTTTTATCTAATAAGAATTTAAATCAAATTAAAGATGCTCAAAAAAATGCTTTTATTAAAGCTTTAAAAAAAAATAATATACCTTTCCGAGAGTTTAAAATTTTGGATAATAGTGAAAAAGTTTTAGGTGAATTTTTCTCTTATTTTATGCTAGAAATTTCTATAATGGCAAAACTTTCTAATATAAATCCATTTTCTCAGCCTGCGGTAGAACAAATTAAAGTTAATACAAAAAATTTATTATCTTAAAATTTCCCAAAAATTATTTTTGATCGGCCGTATTTTTTAATAATTATAGGGTTTATGATCCTTTCAAAATCATCTGACGATTTCTGCTCTCTATGGATTATTATAATATGGTCATTTTTGTAAATTTTTCTTTTTTTAATCAATTCTAATTCGGTAGAATAACTATTATCTAAAAATGGTGGGTCAAAAAAAAAGATATTATAATTTATAAAATGCTTTCTATTTAGAAAATCTGTAACGCTTTCATTAAACACTTTTGCTTTGTTTTTTATAGATAAAGTTCTTAAATTTGTATTTATTGTATTTGCTGCATTTTTATCTTTCTCTACAAAAATAACCTCATCAGCACCTCTTGATAAACACTCTATACCAAAAGAACCAACTCCAGAATAAAGATCTAATATGTTTGATCTATTAAGATTTATATTAATTAACTTCGAGTGAGAAATAATATTAAAAATATTTTCTTTTACAGAATCTCTGAGAGGTCTAGTGATTTTAGATTTTATATAAACAATAGATTTACCTTTTAATTTTCCACTTATTATTCTCATTGTCTACTATATCACTCTCCAACCAATATCTTTTCTAAAAAAACCTTCTTTCCAATTTATTTTCTTTATACTTTTAAGAATATTTTTTCTTATCGTTTTAAAAACTTTTCCGGTTGAGGTAACATTTAAGACTCTACCTCCATTTGAAACCAATTCATTTTCAACAAACTTTGTTCCAGCGTGGAAAATAAAAGTTTTTTTATTTTGATATGAATCTTTTAAATGTTTAATTCTTTTATCTTTTTTATATTTTCCAGGGTAACCTCTAGAACATAAAACTATAGTCATAGATTTTAATTTTTTCCATTTTATATTAATCTTATTCAGTTTGTTTTCTATCGCACTATTAAAAATTTTCAATAAGTCCGTATTTAATCTAGGAATAATAACTTGGCATTCAGGGTCACCCATTCTGACATTATATTCTATTAAATATGGTTCATTATTTTTTATCATTAAACCAACATACAAAAATCCAGTATATGGTTTTTTTTTCCTTTTTAATGCCAACAAGGTTGGATTAACTATCTTGTTAATTATCTTTTTTTCTAATTCTTTATTAATTATTGGAGCTGGAGAATATGCACCCATACCCCCGGTATTTGGACCAACGTCTTTTTCTCCAACTCTTTTGTGGTCTTGAGCAGATCCAAAAAATTGAAAATTTTTTTTATCTACAATCAAAAAATAACTAGCTTCCTCACCCTCTAAAAATTCTTCTAGAACTAATTTTTTAGAAGTCTTAAATTTACCTTTAAATATTTCATTAGAAACTCTTAAAATTTGTTTTTTATTTTTACAAATCGTGACACCTTTACCAGCTGCTAAACCATCAGCTTTTACTACTAATGGAAAATTGCTATTTTTTAAAAAAGTATTTACATCTTTTTTGGTTTTACAAACCTTAAATTTTGCAGTTGGAATTTTGTTTTTTTTACAAATAGATTTCATGAAAGCTTTTGAGCCTTCCAATTTTGCAGCATATCTATTTGGTCCAAATACTTTAATTTTATGTTTTTTTAAAAAATCCACTAAACCTTTAACCAGGGGTTCCTCAGGACCAATTATTACTAAATTAATTTCATTAGATTTAATTACCTTCAATAATTTTGGAAAATTTAAAAAGTCTAAATTGATATTTTTAGCAATTTTAGCAGTACCAGCGTTACCAGGAATACATATTATGTTTTTAGATAATCTAGATTCACGAATTTTTTGACATAAAGCATGTTCTCTGCCGCCACTTCCTATTAAAGCAATATTCATATGAAAAGATATATTATATATAATTTATAGATGAATAAAAAAAAAGCTAAACTTGTTTATAAGCATAACTCCTTTGATATTATCGAAGAAGGAAACTTTGTTATCTGTGCTATATCTGGAAAAGAAATACCTTTAAATCAACTCGCTTATTGGAATGTAGAATTACAAGAAGCATATTATTCACCATTAGAGGTTAATACACGTTTTAAAAGCTTAAATAATAAAAAATAATTTTATTTCCATCTATCATGGGTCCAAATCCATTGATTTGGATTCTTTAAAATCATGTCTTCAAGGACTTCATTTAACTTTTTTGTTAATCCTAATTTTTCTTTGAAGCTTGATGAATTGATTGGCTTATTTACATACATTGTGAAAGAATCTTTCTGTTCTCTTTCAATAAATATAGGAACAACATCTATATTAAATTTTAAAGATAATTGAGCAGGAAGAGAGGTTGTGTGAGCTTCTTTACTAAAAAATTTAACCCTATCTCCCTCACTAACTCTTTGATCAATCATAAGCGCAATACTGTAATCCTTTTTCAAATATGTCATACATTCTTTAACACCCGTGAGTCCTTTTTTGATTTGATTGCTACACACATACTTTGTCCTTAAATATTCCATTAATGGATTTAAAAAGAAATTATTTAACGGTCTATAAATAGTTGCTAAATTAATTTTATTTTTCGTTATTTCCATAGACATAAGTTCAAAATTAGCAAAATGGCCGGATATAAATATTACAGGTTTATTTTTTTGATATATTTCTTCCAATATTTTTTGACCTTTTACTCGGATATGCAAATTTTCTTTTCTGAATTTTTTAAGAAACATATATTCCACAAACGTTTTTCCATAATTTGACCACATGTTTTGCTCAATTTCATTTACAGATTTTTTAGAAAGCTTGTTTGAAAATATATTAAGATTTTTTTTAACTATATTTTTAGATTTAATTATTGGCCCAATCTTTTTAAAGATAGATGAAAACAACAACCGACCTATTGAAAGACCAACTATTTTTATAATAAGGAAAAATAAATAGATAATTATAGCCTCAAAAAAATATTTTATAATTTTAATCATAAAAGGTTTATTATTTCATTCATAAATTTATTCTTTTCTTTAATAATTACATCAACTTTTAGATATTTTATTTCTTTAAAGTTATAATCTTTTATTCTATAAAAATCTTTTTCAGTTGTTATAAGTTCAAAGTCATTTTTTTTTGCTGTATCAATTATTTTTTTTATTTCATCAAAAGTAAAATTATAGTGATCAGGAAAAAAAATATTTTTTTGTACATTTAAATTGTATTCCGACAACAGCTTAAAAAAATTACCTGGATTTCCAATTCCCGCAAAAGCTAAAAGTTTTTTATTTTTAAACTGATCAAGATTTGTTGGTATATACTTTGAATAAAAGATTTTTATTTTTTTGGAAATTCCTAAAATTTTTTCTTCAAACCTTTTATTTTTTTCACCGTTTAAAATTACAATTTGCGCTCTTTTCAAAGAACTAAAATCTTCTCTTAATGGACCTGCTGGAAAAACTAAGCCATTTCCAATAAGTTGACTATTATTGAAACAAATTATGTTAATATTTTTTTCTATAGCATAATCTTGAAATCCATCATCTAAAATGGCTATATCAAAATTTTTTCTTTCTGCTTCTTCAACAGCTCGAGACCTATCTTTATTCATGATTATAGAATCAGTTTTTTCGCTAATCATCATTTGTTCATCTATTTGATTTTTATAGTATTTTTTTATTACTACAGGATTTTTTCTTTTAATTTTCAAGTCATTAGCAATTGTAATAGATATTGGTGTTTTACCAGTCCCACCTACGTATATATTTCCAACACAAATAATTGGAATTTTGAATTTTTTTGGTGAGGCTAAATATTTTCTAATGTTAGTCAAAAAATAGAATAAAATGGAAATTGGACTTAGCAAAATTGTAAATAAATTATTTTTATTTTCCCAAAATTTAGGCTTTAAAAATTTCATTATGCTAGTAATCTATTTATTTCTCTAGTAGTGTTTACTAATATTTTTTTACCCATATCATTAATAATATCAGGTGTATTATTTTCATCATATGTTGAGTTTTTTAGATCTCTAGATAATTTTTCACAAAGATCTTTTTCGTCATTTATTTCTTCAGAAATTTTATAAGATTTTAAAAGATCATAAATTTCTTTGAAGTTGTATACATATGGACCATGATATATCTTACATTTAAGTTTAGCTGCTCCAATAGGATTTTGGCCACCTACGTTTTCAAGTTTTTTTATCATAGACTTACCAATAAAAACACTTTTGGAATAATTGTAAAATTTAGATAAAACACCAAAGGAATTCATAATTATTATTTCATGATTATCTTTGATAAATTCTTTATCATTAAGAACTTGTGATGAAAGTTTATATTTATTACACAAATCTTTTATTTCTTCACATCTATTTATATGTCTAGGTATAATAATTGTAACTAAATCGTTAAAAGTTTTTCTTAAATTTAAATGAGTTTTAAGACAAATAATTTCTTCTCCTTTATGAGTGCTAGCTGCACACCAGAAGGTTTTTTTTTTTAAAATCTCAAGATATTTATCATTAAGGTCTTTTTTTTCTATTTCAGCTGAAAATTTTATATTTCCGATATAAATTAAATTTTTAACTGAAAGTGCTTTGAGATTTTTTTCAGATTCTTTATTTGCCGGTAAACATAAATCAAAAGTGTTGAAAATATTTTTCGCAAATTTTGATATCAACATCCATTTATTAAATGATTTTTTTGTTAATCTTCCATTTATTAAAGCTAATGGTGTTTTTCTTTTTTTAATTTCAAAAATTAAATTAGGCCATATTTCAGAATCTACAAATATCACTAAATTAGGTTTCCATTTATTTAAAAATTTTTTAACTAAAAAATCTACATCGAGAGGAAAATACCTGTGAATTACATTTTCATTATCAAGAAATTTTTTTTTGACAATATTTCCACTACTTAATGTAACTGTCGTTATTAAAAATTCTAAATTGTTGTTTTCATTATCTAATTTTTTTATCAATGGAAAAATACTTTGAGCTTCTCCAATGCTTGCAGCATGGAACCAAATGAGTTTTTTTTTATTGTTTCTGTTGGGAAAAAAATTGGATGAAAAAATTTTTTCTTTATATCTAAGTTTATCTTCCTTGTTTAAAAATTTACGTAAGATTATTAACAAAATAAAAAAAGGGTACAGAAGAGTTGTAATTATTCTGTAAAATTTAATCATAAGTTATTTTAATTGTTTCTCGTATAATGATTTATATTCTTTGCATTCTTTTATTAAATAATCATGATTACCTGAGTCGACTATTTTACCTTTATTTAAAACAAAAATTTTATCTGCATCATGAATTGTTGAAAGCCTGTGGGCGATTACTAATGTAGTTTTATTTTTTGTTAAGTTCCTGATTGCATGTTGAACAATTTCTTCAGAGTCTGCATCAAGCGACGAAGTGGCTTCATCTAATAAGATTATTGGAGATTCTTTTAATATTGCTCTGGCAATTGAAAGCCTTTGTTTTTGACCACCAGAAAGTCTAACCCCATTTTCACCAATCATAGTATTATAATTATTTGGTAATTTTTCAATAAACTCCTCCGCCGCAGCGAATTTGCAGGCTTTTTTAATCTCCTCTATAGAAGCATTTTCTCTAGCGAATTTAATATTGTTTATTATCGTATCGTCAAAAAGAATAACATCTTGACTAACTAAAGAAATATTTTTTCTTAAAGAACTAAGTTTAATTTTTGAAATATCTTGACTATCAATTTTGATAGAGCCATTTTGAGGATCATAAAATCTAGGCAGAAGATTAATAATTGTACTCTTACCCGCACCACTATGACCGACAAATGCAGCTATAGTATTTCCTTTTATATTAAGATTTATATCTTTGAGAGCTTTTTCATTGGTAGACTCATATTTGAAACTTATATTGTTAAACTCTATGTCTGAATTTTTTATGATTAAATCAGGTAAGCTATTATTTGATTGAGCAATAATTTTTTTGTCTGTTATAGAATTAATTCTATTAAACGCAGCTGCACCCTGGTAAACGGCCATATTGAGAGTAGCTAAAGATCGAATAGGTTGATAAGCTAACATCATAGCTGCTAGAAATGAGAAGAAATTATTAACCGCTAATTCTCCCGAAGCGATAAGTTTACCCGAAAAGAATATAAAACCGGCTATCATTATACCTGTTAATGTTTCCATTAACGGTGTAGCTCTTATTACAACGCTGCCAATTTTAATGTTTTTTTCCACTAAATCATCTATGACCTTCCCAGCTTTATGATTTTCATCTTTTTCTTTTTGATAAATTCTAATAATTCTAGCACCTTTAAAAATTTCTGTTAAAAAAGTAGCTAAATTTCCAGAAGATTCTCCTGCCTTTGTTGTCGCTTTAGAAATTCTTTTTCCAAGAGATTTTGCTAAACCTCCAGCAAGCGGCATCATTAAAATTGCAAAGCTAGCAAGCTTCCAATTTTGATAAAACATTAAAGTGACTAAAGCAATCACCGAGAATGTATCTTTCATTAAGTTTAATACACCGGCACTAACTAATGATTTAACGTGATGACAGTCATACATTATATTAGAGATATATTTGCCAGAGTGCCTATTATCCAAAGTCTGAATATCTGAGGTTAAAATATTATTTGCAATTTTTTTTTGTAATTGTCCTGCTATTTCTTCTCCAACTCTTATTAGATATATCCTAGCAAAGTATAAAGAAAAACCTTTACTAGAAAATGTTAAAATAATTAATAAAGGAATTGACCAAGCAAAAACTCTATCTTGATCAATAAAAATTTTTTTTACAGCAGGATCAAGCAGCCAAGCAATACCAGAGGTGCTTCCAGCTACAATTAAGGATAGTATTAAAGCTATAAAAATTCTTTTTAAATGAAATCTTATATGTTCGCGATATAATCTTTTTAATGTTTGCTTTAATTCTTTAATTTCCATTTTAGTAATTTATTGAGAAAATACTTAAAAAAAATATAAGACCCGAGTAATTATTTAATTTAAAAATTTTTAAACATTTTTTTGGTTGAAATCGGTCAAAATAAAATACTTGATAAACTAAACTTAGAAAAAAAATAAATAATAATAATGAAAAAGTATTAAATCCAATAATATCTTTAAATAAAAAAATTATTAAAGAAGAAGTTATCAAGTAACAGCTTAACACAAATAATTTTATATAATTTTTAAATTTTATTGAGGTTGATTTTAAACCAATTATTTCATCATCAGACATATCTTGAGCTCCGTAAATGGTGTCATAGCCCAATGTCCAAAATATGGCTGATATGTAAAGGATTATTACTTCTTGAGAAATACTATTGTTTATCGCTGCCCAAGACATTATTACACCCCAATTAAATGTAATTCCTAAAAATAGTTGAGGCCAGTGAGTAATTCTTTTCATAAATGGATATGTAAAGGCAAAAATCATTGAACCCATTCCAAGCAGTATAGTAAAAAAATTAAATTGTAATAAAATAAAAAAAGCTAAACCACAAAGAATAAGCACATAGAACAGGGACCGCTTTATAGATATATTACCTGCTGCTATAGGTCTCGTTTTTGTTCTTTTAACTTTTTTATCAAAGTCTTTATCAACTATATCATTGACTATGCATCCAGCGCTTCTCATTAGAACTGAACCAAGAAAAAATAAAACGAAATAATGAATGAATAAATTATAATCTTGGTTTATTGAGCATGCATAGGCTAAACCCCAAGAACATGGCCAGAATAAAAGCATAAAACCAATTGGTTTATTTAATCTAGTTAAATCAATAAATATTTTAAAATGTTTCATGAAAATATGACTTGTAAATACCAAACACTATCTACATAATCAATTTGATTCGATATGGATATAGATTACACAGTAGCAGCTTTAATGTTCCCAGCTATACCTCTAATGATGACTATGTACAGTAACAGATTTCATACATTAAGCGCTCTAATTAGACAAATACATGACCAATATACTTTCGAGAAAAAAGTTCCTCCTGAGTGGGAAAATCAACTTCATGTTTTAAACAAAAGAACCAACATACTTAAATATGTAATGGGATTCGCAGCTTTTGGATTTCTATTTAACATGTCTACAGTATTAATGCTTTACATAAACACTCTTCAAGTTGCACGATTAAATTTTGCCGCTTGTTGTATTTGTATGATAATTTCAATATTTTTATTTTTACAAGAAATAAGACTTTCTAATCAAGCTTTAAAATTTCATTTGAGTGATATGGAGTCGATGAATAGAGATTTATAATTTTATTCAGTTTCTAAAAGATTTTTTTTAAATAAAGATATTCCATTTTTTAATTTATGTTTGTAAGATTCCTTAAAAGTATCTTGTTGCCATCCTGTCATTCTCTGAGTTATTTCCTCTAAATTTTGTTTTTTCCAATCATTATTTGTGTTCTCATTTTTCCATAATTTTTTTTCATCATTGGTTCTTGCGCACCCATAACAATATCCAGTAATAGGGTCAGTTTTACAAATACTTATGCAAGGTGAGACTATCCTATCATTCATTATGGGATTAAAATTGCTGGACCAGTTAATTTTCTAGACTCTAAATCTTGATGAGCTTGTTTTGCATCAGACAATTTATATTCTTTAAAAATATTTATTTTTATTTTACCAAATTTTACTTTTTCAAAAACTTCATCTGCGCCAGTTTGAAGTTCTTTTCTGTTTGTAAAGTATTGACCAATAGAAGGTCTAGTTAAATATAGACCTTTTGGTTGAATATCTTTGGGAACATTAACTGGATCTAGTGGTCCAGATGCATTTCCAAAACTTACCATCATTCCTCTTGTTTTAAGACAAGCTAAAGATCCCTTAAATGTATTTTTGCCAACACCATCAAATACTGCTGGAACTCCTTCATTATTAGTAATCTCCATAACTTTTTTGGCGAAATCATTTTTCGTATAATTGATGACATGAGCATAACCATTTTCTTCTGCAATTTTAATTTTTTTGTCTGAACCTACTGTTCCAATTACTTTTGCACCAATACTGTTCGCCCACTGAGCAAATATTTGACCTACCCCTCCAGCAGCAGCATGAAATAAAATTGTTTCTCCTGCTTTAAGAATATAAGTTTTACAAATTAAATAATTCGTCGTTAAACCTTTTGTCATTAAAGTAGCAGCTTGCTTGTGAGAGATGCCGTCTGGTACTTTAACAGCTATTTTAGCTGGAATAATTCTTTGTTGTGAATATGCACCAAGTGGTATCGAAGCGTAAGCAATGTTGTCACCTTTATTAAATTCAGTTATGTTTGATCCAACTTCATCAACTTTTCCAGCAGCTTCTAAACCAATTCCACTAGGTAATGTAAGAGGGTAAAGTCCTGATCTATGATATGTATCAATATAATTTAATCCAATCGCATGATTAGTAACTTTAATCTCATCTGGTCCTGGAGAACCTACGTTAACATCCTGAAGCTCCAATACTTCAGGCCCACCATTTCTTTTTATGATTATTGATTTTGGCATTTTTTTGAAACGTACTTTAACTTTTAATATTTAGCAAATGTTCCGTTGTTGTAGTCTTGAATTGCTTGAAGAATTTCAGCCTTAGTATTCATAACAAAAGGTCCACCTCTAGCAATAGGTTCACCAATAGGTTTACCTGCAATAAATAAAAATTTACTTTCTTTATTTGCAAATATTTCAAGATTAGATCCTCTTTCTAAAAGAATTAGAGTTGAGTCATTTATTTTTTCATGATTTTTTGATCCAATTTTAAGATCTCCTTTAAGCAAATACACAAATGAATTATGTGTTTCTGGGACTTTAATATTAATTTTTTTGTTTTCTTTTAACTCTATATCAAAATAAATCGGCTCTACATTATGACCTTTGACTGGTCCTTCAACGTTTTCAAATTTGCCTGCTATTAAATTTATTTTTTTATCATGGTCTTCAAATTTAGTTTTCTGGTTCGATTTAATATAATCATATTTAGGTTTATTCATTTTCATGCTTGCTGGCATGTTTATCCATAATTGAAAGCCTAAAAGTTTTCCATCTGACATTGTAGGCATTTCCGAATGAATTATACCCCGACCTGTTTTCATCCATTGTATATCCCCAGGACCCATATTTCCTTTTGAACCAGTACTATCTTTATGTTCAAACTCACCGTTTAACATGTAGGTTACAGTTTCAATTCCTCGATGAGGGTGAGGAGGAAACCCTGCTAAATAATCATCTTTATTTTCAGAACCAAATTCGTCTAACATTAAAAAAGGATCAATATAATCAGCCTCGGGAGTTCCAATACTTCTCTTTAATTTAACGCCAGCGCCATCGGATGCATTTAAAGCTTTAACAATTTTTTTAATTTCAATTTTTGACATTTAATAAAGATAAGCTATAGCTAAATTATATCAAGTAGCTGCGTTAAATTGATAACCTCATTTTTTGGTTTGTAATCAAGATTATCAAAAATAGCTTTGTTTCTATTAACCCAAATAGAATTGTAGCCATAATTTCCGCCTCCAGATACATCCCAAGTGTTTGCACTTAGAAATGCAACTTCCTCACTTTTAATCTGATATTTTTTAATAGGCATGTCATAAACCCTTGAGTCCGGTTTATAGACTCCAACTTCTTCTATTGAAAAAAGATCGTCAAATATATTTTCTAGATCATTACTTTTTACCAATTCATTCAAAAGAACAGGGGTTCCATTTGAAAGTATAGAGAGTTTATAATTCTTTTTCTTTAAACTATTTAATACATCTTTAACCTCAGGATAAGGCGACAATGTTTTATAGAGATTTAATAATTCATTTTTCATAGCAAAATCTACATTAAAAACTTTCATAGATTTATCTAAACTATCTTCAGTAATACTCCAAAAATCTCTGTGTCTCTTCATTAAACTTCTTAGCCAAGTATATTCTAATTGAGTAGTTCTCCAAAAATTTGCAAACCCTTCCCAACTATCTCCAATTTTTTCTTTACATTTTTCAGCAGCAGAATTCACATCAAATAATGTACCGTAAGCATCAAAAACTACAGACTTAATATTCATAATTATTTTTGATTATGTGAACCGTCGCACAATGGCTGGTCATTAGTTTGTTTACAGGTACAGAAAAAAACTTTTTTTGTCTGATCCGCTTTATAAGTTAAAGGCCCGAACTCAGAGCCATTATGTGAACCATCACAAAAAGGTTGCTTAGCGCTTTTTCCACACGAACACCAGTAATAAGATTTACCTTCTAAAACATCTATTCCGATTGGAGTATCACCAGCCCTTATTCCTTTTTTCATAAAATTCCCTTTTTGTTGATTAATATCATTTATCTATTAATGTATAAATAGTTATGAGCAACATTAGATTATATTTTCCAGATAATATAGTAGAAAATACTACGAGTTTACTCTCAAAAGAACATATTCATTATGTCACAAATGTAATGAGAATGAAAAGGGGATCCAATATAAATTTTTTTAATAAAGAAGGAGAATGGCTAAGCGAGATAATTTTTCTGGATAGAGATAGAGTTGAGGTAAAATTCTTAAACAAGGTAAAAGAGTCTTCAAAACAATCAAATATTGAGCTAGCAATTTGCTTAGTAAAAAAAAATCCTATGGAAACAATATTACAAAAAGCAACGGAGCTTGGAGTAAGCAGAATAACACCAATAATTTCTGAGAGAACTGAAGTAAAAGAATTAAATTATGAAAGAGCACAAAAGATAGTGATAGAAGCAACAGAACAGTCTAATCAATTAAATCCACCTGGGGTTTCTAAAGTAATTAAACTTAAAGATTTTTTAAATAAGCTCGATAGTGGAACTAAGTTTTTATTTGCAGATGTTAATTCTCAAAATAATCTTAAAAAAAAAGATGTAGAAGGAGATTTTTTAAAAACTATATTAATTGGTCCCGAAGGAGATTTTTCGCCTAGTGAACGAAAGTCTATTTTAGCCAAAGCTAATACGACCTCTTTCTCAATATCCAAGAATATACTTAGATCAGATACAGCCGTTATAAGCGCTATTTCATTGATAAATTTTATCAATAACTTTCATTAATTGTCGCATTAATTGAAATTGTGAAATCATTTAAAAGCTGTATAAAAACTAATGTTTAAAAAACTTACTTATATACTTTTAACCCTTACACCAGGATCTGTATTATCTAATGAGCCTAAAGACTGGCAACTTGGTTTTCAAAAAGCAGCCTCACAGGGTATGGAAGATATAGTTTGGTTTCATGATTACATGCTACTACCGATTATTACTGCAATAACAGTTTTTGTTTTATTTTTACTTTTATATACTTGTGTAAGATACAGAGCCTCTAAAAATAAGGTGGCCTCAACAACAAGTCATAATACATTAATAGAAGTTCTCTGGACTTTAATTCCCTGTCTAATATTAATTGTAATGGCTGTTCCTTCTTTTAAAGTTTTATATTCTCAAGACACCATTCCAAGAGCAGATGTAACAATTAAAGCTGTTGGATACCAGTGGTATTGGGGATACGAATATCCTGACGAAAATATTATTTTTGACTCTTATATGGTGGATGAAAAAGACCTTAAAGAAAATCAACCAAGATTACTTACAGTAGATAATGAAGTTTATGTGCCGGTCAACAAAGTTGTTAAAGTTATGATTACTGCAAACGATGTTTTACATGCATGGGCTTTACCTTCTTTTGGTGTAAAAAGAGATGCTGTCCCAGGAAGAATAAATGAAACTTGGTTTAAGGCTGATAGAACTGGAACTTTTTATGGCCAATGTTCAGAACTTTGTGGCATCAAACATGCCTTTATGCCTATTACCGTAAATGTTGTCACTGAAGAAGAGTACAAAAAATGGTTAGAAAAAGCTAAAGTAGAATTTGCAAAAAAAGATTTAGGTAATAATATTAAGTTAGCTAAAAAAGTTAAGGAAATTAGATAATGTACGGACAGACAACAGCAGACAGCCATCATGGAAATCCAACAGGTTGGAAAAGATGGGCTTATTCAACTAATCATAAAGACATAGGAACCATGTATCTTATCTTTGCAATTATAGCAGGGATTATTGGATCTTTATTTTCCGTTTTGATGCGAATGGAATTAATGCATCCAGGAGATGGAATTCTTGGAGGAAATTACCACTTATACAATGTTTTAGTAACTGGTCATGGATTGATTATGATATTTTTTATGGTCATGCCAGCTATGATAGGAGGTTTTGGCAATTGGTTCGTTCCTATAATGATTGGTGCTCCAGACATGGCATTTCCTAGAATGAATAATATTTCTTTTTGGTTGTTACCAGTTGCTTTTATTCTTTTACTCTCTTCAATTTTTGTTGATGGCCCTCCAGGTGCTCAAGGAGTGGGCGGTGGTTGGACTATCTATCCACCTTTATCATCAAAAACTGGCCAACCAGGTCCAGCAATGGATTTAGCTATACTAAGTTTACACATTGCAGGAGCTTCCTCAATATTAGGAGCAATAAATTTTATAACTACAATATTAAATATGAGAACTCCTGGTATGACTTTACACAAAATGCCTTTATTCTCCTGGTCAATTCTTGTAACAGCATTTTTACTTTTATTATCTTTACCAGTTTTAGCCGGAGCAATAACAATGCTTTTAACTGATAGAAATTTTGGAACAGCTTTTTTTGAAGCACAAACTGGGGGAGATCCCGTTCTATTTCAACACTTATTTTGGTTTTTCGGACACCCTGAGGTTTATATTTTAATTCTTCCAGGCTTTGGAATGATCAGCCATATAGTCTCAACTTTTTCTAAAAAACCAGTTTTTGGTTATTTAGGAATGGCTTATGCAATGGTGGCAATAGGAGTCGTTGGCTTTGTTGTTTGGGCTCACCATATGTACACTGTAGGACTAGATACAGATACAAAGGCCTATTTTTTAGCTGCCACAATGATTATTGCAGTTCCAACTGGAATCAAAATCTTTTCTTGGATTGCTACTATGTGGGGAGGTTCAATAAGTTTTAAAACTCCAATGCTTTGGGCTATTGGTTTTATTTTTTTGTTTACTTTAGGAGGAGTTACAGGAGTTGTATTAGCTAATGCAGGAGTAGACACGGCATTACATGATACATACTATGTTGTTGCCCATTTCCATTATGTGTTGTCTTTAGGAGCAGTTTTTGCAATTTTTGCAGGCTGGTATTATTGGTTTAGTAAAATGAGTGGTTACGAATATTCTGAATTTTTAGGTAAACTTCATTTCTGGTTAACTTTTATTGGAGTAAATCTAATTTTCTTTCCTCAACATTTTTTAGGTCTTGCCGGAATGCCAAGAAGATATGCTGATTATCCAGATGCTTTTGCGGGATGGAATTATGTATCATCTATAGGATCTTATATTTCTATTATAGGACTAGCTGTGTTTTTATTAAATCTTCTGTATTCTTTCTTAAAGAAAAGAAAAGCAGAACAAAATCCATGGGGAGAGGGCGCTACAACATTGGAGTGGACCGTTACATCACCGCCGCCATTTCATACATTTGAAGAGCTGCCTAAAGTAAAATAAATTGAGTCAAATTTTTACAAAACCAAGAAATACAAAATTAAGTTTAGCTCTTAACTTACAATCTTTTTTTAATTTAATGAAACCTAGGGTAATGTCCTTGGTTTTATTTACGTGTGCAGTAGGACTTCTTATTTCACCTTCTAGTGTATCATTTTCAACTGCTGCAGTATCTTTATTAGCAGTTGCAATGGGATCAGGCGCCGCTGGTGCTTTGAACATGTGGTATGAGTCAGATTTAGATGCACTTATGAGCAGAACATGTTTAAGACCTATACCAACGGGTAAAATAAAAAAAAACCAGGCGTTATATTTTGGTATTGCTTTATCAACGCTCGCAAGTATTATTCTTTATTATTCTTCAAATTTACTATCGTCAGTTTTGTTAGTTTTTACTATCGGATTTTATTTTTTTATTTATACAATTTGGTTAAAAAGAAAAACACCTCAAAATATTGTGATCGGAGGAGCTGCAGGAGCCTTACCTCCTGTAATTGGTTGGACTATTGCAACAGGCCAAATTTCAATTGAACCAATTATATTGTTTTTGATTATTTTTTTTTGGACCCCTTCACATTTTTGGGCACTAAGTTTGTATAAATCAGACGACTATAAGAAAGCAAAAATTCCAATGCTACCAATAATAGCTGGCACACAAAAAACAAAACTTAATATTTTTTTATATGCATTAGCAATGATTCCAATTGCCGTAGCTCCATATTTTTTTAATTTTGCTAGCTTAATTTACCTAACTATCTCTTTTATAATGACAACTTACTATGTTTTTTTATGCTATAGACTATTAAAAGAAAATAATTCTAAAGCTTCAAATTTAATTGCAAGAAAGATATTTGTTTACTCAATATTTTATCTATTTATAATATTTTTAGTATTATTAATTGATAACTTAATAAAGATTATTTGATGGATAAAAAGAAAAAGAACATTATAACTGCCGTTATTCTTATTTTATTTATGGCTTTTTTATTTGTACTTACCTTCTATAATATTGGAATTTACAATAGGGAAATATAATGAATATTAATAAAAAAAAAATTACTCCAATAATATTAATATCTATTTTCATTTTGATGTTAGGACTGTCTTTCGCAGCAGTCCCATTATACGATTTATTTTGTAGAGTTACTGGTTTTGGCGGAACAACTCAAAACGCTTCAAATAAAGATGTTCCAAAAATTATTGTCAATCAAGATTATAAAATGAGATTTGATACTAATATAAATAGCACTCTAGACTGGAAATTTACTCCAGAAATAAAGACTTTAAATTTGAAGCCAGGAGAAGTTCATACAGTTAAATTCTTTGTTGAAAATACTAATAATCAAGTTTCATCGGGATCATCGTCTTTTAATGTATCACCTGCGCCTTTTGGAATTTATCTCAATAAAATAGGTTGTTTTTGTTTTGAGAAACAAACCTTAAAACCTGGAGAAAAAAGAGAATTTATATTGACTTTTTTCTTGGATCCAAAAGTTGTAGATGATAATAAAACTAAAAATGTAGCTGATGTGACTTTATCGTTTACGTTTTTTTCATCAGATTATTATAAAAAAGATAAAAAAGCATAATTTATGTCATCAAGTGAAAAAAAACATGACTTCCATTTAGTGGACCCAAGTCCATGGCCTATTTATGTTTCTTTTGCCACTTTAGTCTTAGCGTTTGGAGCAGTTTATTATTTTCATTCAAAAGCTTTATGGCTACTACTAGTAGGATTTGCTTTAGTTATTTATGGTGCATTTATGTGGTGGAGAGATGTTGTCAAAGAAGCAGAATTTCAAGGACACCATACTCCTGTAGTTCAAATTGGACACAGATACGGAATGGTACTTTTCATTGCATCAGAGGTAATGTTTTTTGTTGCATGGTTTTGGGCATATTTTAATGCAAGTTTATTTCCGACCGAGGCAGTTAGCTCTACCTGGCCTCCACCTGATATCGTCACATTTGATCCTTGGGACATTCCATTAATAAATACTTTAATATTACTTTTGTCAGGCACCACTGTTACGTGGGCACACCATGCCATGTTAGAAAACGATAGAAAAGCTTTAGTAAATGGTTTGATACTGACAGTTTTTTTAGGATTTATTTTTACTTGCTTTCAAGCTTATGAATATCATCATGCTACTTTCACAATCGATGGAAATATTTATGGCTCAACATTCTATATGGCAACCGGGTTCCACGGTTTCCACGTGATCGTTGGAACAATTTTTTTAGCAGTTTGTTTATTTAGATCAATGAAAGGGCACTCCAATTCAGAACATCATTTTGGTTTTGAAGCCGCTGCATGGTATTGGCATTTTGTCGATGTTGTTTGGTTATTTTTATTTGCGGCAATTTATATATGGGGAAGCTAAGAATTAATTGAAAAAATTATTTTTCTTTAAGATATTCGTATTTCTATTTATCACTCTTTTCTGTAGCCTCGGTACTTGGCAATTATATCGATTGCAATGGAAACAAGATTTAATTAATCAAATTAGCGAAGGATTAAAATCAACTCCTACTCAGTATTCCCAAAATATAACTGTTAACTACCAGAGAGTTTCCTTAGAGGGTAAATATGATTTTAAAAATCAGATTTATTTATACAGTTTAAATGAAAGAGGCCAGCCAGGTTTTGACGTTATTACCCCTTTTGAAACGAAGAATAAAGAAAATGTTTTAGTAAATAGAGGTTGGATAAAAAAAGAATATAAAAAAAATTTAAAAATAAATTCATCTTCCTCGACGATAATAGGTTTATTAAGAGAAAAAAGTAGAAAAAATATATTTACACCTAAAAATGATCCTAAAAATAATATTTGGTTTTCAATTAACATTAACGAAATTCAAATCATCACTGGTAAAAAATTCAATGAATATATTGTTTATTTAGAAGATGAAACAATTGAAACACCTAAGCCAAAAAAAATAACTATTGATTTGCCAAACAATCACCTTAAATATGCTATAACTTGGTATTCAATATCAATATCAATTTTTTTTTATTTTTTATACTTTAGGAAAAAACAGTGAACTATTTTAGCACAAGAGATAAATCTTTAAAATTTAGTTTTAAAGATATTTTTTTAAGAGGATTGGCACCAGACGGCGGTTTATTTTTACCATCCGAAATTAAAAAATATAATCAAAATGAAATTCAAAATTTAGGTAAATTATCTTACTCAGAATTAGCAACTGAAATCATATTCAATTTTTGTAAAAAGGATATAGAAAGAATTAAACTTAAATCATTAATTGAAAAAGCCTATGATAATTTTAACAATAAAGAAGTTGTTGAATTAAAGAAAATTGGAAATATTAATCTTCTAGAGCTTTATCACGGACCAACATTAGCTTTTAAAGATATAGCCATGCAAGTTATTGGCAATATGTATGATTATTTGCAAGTAGCAAATAAAAAGAAAGTCAATATTATAGTCGCAACTTCTGGAGACACAGGTTCTGCAGCTATATCGGCGCTAAATGATAGAAAAAATATTAATGTTTTTGTTTTACATCCACACAATAAAATTTCAAATATCCAAAGAAAAATTATGACAACAATTGGTTCAAATAATATTTACAATATAGCTGTAAAAGGATCATTTGACGACTGTCAAAAAATTGTAAAAGATATGTTTAATGAAAATGAATTTAGGGAAAAAATTAATATGTCAGGAGTTAATTCTATTAATTGGGCAAGAATTATCTGTCAGATAGTTTATTATTTTTATACAGTTTTAAAATTCAACAATAAAAAAATGAATTTTTCGGTTCCGACTGGAAACTTTGGAGATATTTACGCAGGCTATATTGCTAAAAAGATGGGTCTTAATATAAATAAATTAATAATTGCTACTAATGAGAATGATATTTTACAAAGGGTAATAAACACTGGTGAATATAAACCTGATCAAGTTAAGACATCTTTTTCTCCAAGTATGGATATTCAAGTAGCAAGTAATTTTGAAAGATTGCTTTTTAATATAGTAGGTGAAGATGACAAGCGAGTTTCTCTATTGATGCAAGATCTGTCTTCAAAAGGTTTTTTTAAATTAAGTAAAGAAGAACAAGAGATTATTAAAAAAGATTTTTGTGCTGAAAAAATAAATAATAAAGACACCCTATCTTTAATAGAAGAAACAAATAGTAAGTTAAACTTTATACTTGATCCACACACAGCTACAGCGGTGGGAGCAGCAAAAAAAATAAATGATCTTTCTAACACAATAGTTCTTGGAACAGCTCATCCATATAAATTTTTAGATACTATAAAGATTGCAACTGGGCAAGAAGTTGAAAAACCTATTCAATTAAGTCAAATTCAAGATAAAAAAGAAAAATTTGATATTATTGAAAATTCAAATTCAGAGGTAAAAAGTTATATTTTAAGTAAAATACAATGAGATTAAAAGCAGGAAATAAGCTACCTAGTTCAGAGTTATTCTATCTTGATCAAAATAACGATGTCAAAAAAATTGATATAATAGATTTATGTAAAAATAAAACTATCATTTTAGGCATGCCGGGGGCATTTACTAAAACGTGTTCAGCGCTTCATTTGCCTGGTTATATAAAAAACTACGAATTAGCATTAAAAAAAGGAATTTCAAAAATAATATGTATTGCAGTGAACGATCCTAATGTTATGAAAGCCTGGGGGGAAAAACAAAACATTGGATCTAAAATATTCATGGTAGGTGACCCGTTTCTTAACTTTACTAGAGCAATTGGAGCTGAAGTAGATAAATCTGAAAAAGGTCTTGGAATAAGATCAAACAGATATACTATGCTCGTAGAAAACGGAGATGTCAAAAAAATAGAGGAAGAAAAAGAAACAGCTACTTGCGAACTATCCTCCGCCGAAAGTTTTTTAAACGCTATTTAGTTTCCAAAACTGCCAATTCATCAACAAGATTATTGTATTTATTTCCCGCGTGAGCTTTAACCCACTTCCAATTCACTTTATGTTTTTGACACAAATTATCCAATTTAACCCAAAGATCTTTATTTTTAACTGGTTTCTTGTTAGAATTCTTCCAATTATTTAATTTCCACTTTTTAATCCAATCAGTTATTCCGTCTTTTACATATTTTGAGTCAGTATAAATTATTATCTCTGATTTTTTTTTTATTTTTTTTAAAGCCATTATTGGAGCCATTAATTCCATTCTATTATTTGTCGTATTACTTTCTCTTCCAGAAATATTCGATTGACTTAAATTACTATCCAAAATAATTGCAGCCCATCCCCCCTTTCCAGGATTTCCGGAACACGCTCCATCAGTATAAATCTTTATTTTCATTAAAAAAAATAATCCTCATAATTTTTCGCGTTTTTGTGGAAATCCAATCTTTTTAAGTATTCTATAGGATCTTTAATTTTTACAATTGCACCTTCCACAGTATTCAAAGTGTCGAAAACTCTTGTTAATAAGAATCTTAAGGCAGCTCCTTGAGATAATACTTTTATACTCTCTCTTTCTTCACTAGTAAGTTTCCTCACCGATGTATATCCATCAATAAAATTTTTTGCTTTAGTGATATTAAAACTCAAATTACTTTTTAAACCATCAAAACAAAGAGCGTTAAAGCAAATTGCTATTTCAAATGCAAAATAATCTTCGCAAGAAAAATAAAAATCAATCACTCCGCTAAATTTATCTTTGATAAAAAAAATATTATCATGAAATAAATCAGCATGAATAATTCCTTTTGGTAAATTTTTTGGCCAATTTTTTTCGACATCATTTAGATTTTCTTCAATTAACTTTGGAAGATCTTTATGAATCTTTGTACATTCATCTTTAACTGCATCAAACAGTTTTCTCCAAGATAGTACCGAAAGATCATTTGGACGTTTAAATTTTAAATTTTTTGTAAGCTCATGCATTTTAGCTGTTTCGAGTCCTATTGATTTACAATTAGCTGGTGATAAATTTTGCTTAGCTTTTCCATCTAAAAAAGAGACTATCATCAGTTTTTTTCCACCAAAATCTGTAACAGTGTTATTTTTGTTGTTTAAAATTGGAGCAGGGCATTTAAAATTCGCTTTATTTAAAGAAGACATTAAATCTGAAAAAAAAGGAAGATCTTTTGGCTTCACTCTTTTTTCGTAAACTGTAAGTATAAATTTTTTTTTATTAATTAATAAAAAATAATTAGTATTTTCTATTCCCTCTTTAATTCCTTCAAAAGATTCTAACTTTCCTAAAGTATATTTTGATAAAATATCTTCAATGTCGTTTTGATTTAACTTTGTATAGACAGCCATTAGTTCAGATCTTTTGGTAGTTTAAAAACAACTTTTTCCTCAGCAACTACTATCTCTTCTATAGCAACTTTTCGATCTTTTTTTATATTATCTAGCAATGTTTGGACTAATTTTTCTGGCGCAGACGCACCAGAGGATATGCCTATGGTATCAGATCTATCTATATCATTATACGGAATCTCTTTCTCAGAATGCATCAATTGAGAGTTGTTACATCCTGCCTTTTTTGCAACTTCCACCAACCTTACTGAATTAGATGAGTTACGACTGCCAACCACAAAGAACATATCGCATTTTGATGCTATCTGTTTTACCGCAGACTGTCTGTTAGTAGTTGCATAACATATATCTTCTTTAATAGGACCCTTAATTTGTGGAAATTTTTTTTTAAGTTCAGTAATTATCTCAGCAGTATCATCTACTGAGAGAGTTGTTTGAGTAATATAAGCTAAAGATTTTTTAAAATTGTCAGCAATTAAATTTTCAACATCTTTTTTTGTTTCAATTAATTTTATAGATCCTTTAGGGAGTTGACCCATAGTACCAATCACTTCAGGATGATTCTTGTGACCAATTAAAAATATCTCGTACCCCCGTTTGTTTAATTGCTCTGACTCTCTGTGTACTTTTGAAACCAAAGGACAAGTAGCATCTATAAAAGATAAATTTTTTAATTTGGCCTCTTCTGGAACTGATTTAGGAACCCCGTGAGCAGAGAAAATTACTGGTCTATTGCCGTCTGTAATATCAGATAGTTCATCAACAAATATTGCACCCTTCTCTTTTAATTCTTCAACAACTTGTTTATTATGAACTATTTCGTGTCTTACGTAAACAGGAGCACCAAATTTGTTAATTGATTTTTCTACAATTTCAATTGCTCTTTTAACTCCTGCACAAAAACCTCTCGGAGATGCTAAATAAATTTTAAGTTCTTTTTTCATTTTTTTCTAAAAGATATTCTAGCAATATATGCGGAAAAGTAAGTGACGCCAAACCAATAAAAATTACCTTATAAATGGCCTCATCAAGCGTATAAAAATTATTTAAAAAAAATATTCCGAGAAGAAATATTACTCCAGTGACAAAAGTTAATGGAATTGCTTTACTTACAAATTTTTTAATCCCAGACTCAAAAGATTTATCCAACTCAAAAATAAGCGTTATAGAGTGTCTTATTGAATGAAGGAAACAAAAATAAATCGTGAAAGCTAGAATAGGCGTTAAGAAAAAATTTAATATAATAAGTGATGCAAAATCCATGATCATAATCCCTTTTATGTCAGTATCTTTTTTATTTGAAATGAATAAAGATGACAAAAAACTTAAACATAACAGCATTATTAAAAATTGATCATTAAAAACTGCAGACTCAAAAACATTGAAATTTAAAATTTGAAATATTTCGTTTGTAGCGTTTCTTTGTAATAGTAATGGAGTTACAATTACAGATGATCCTTTTAAAAAGAATAAGCATTCTGATATCAAAAATTTTCTTTTAAAAGCAAATACTGTATCTTCTTTACCAAAATGATAAGCTGCAACAATCAAGAATGAAAATAAAACAATATTAGGGAATATCAACCACAAAGTTATTATTAGAAAAGAAATTAATATATATACAAGATAAAAGAAAAAAGAAGATTTATAGCCAAATAATTTCAAAAGTTTTTTACCTTTTATATTATCTAGGGCTCCATGCGATATTCCCAAAATCAATATTAAGAATAAACAGATCATTATAGGTTCAAAATTTAACATAAGATAGAGTGGGCTTATTAAAATACATAAGTTGAAAAATATAACTGAGTGTTTAAAATTTATTCTATCCATTAATCAAATAAAGCTCTTAAAAAAATTAATTTAGGCATTTTGCTTATAATAACAACATCTTCAAAAATATTACTTTTGTTTGATAAAAATTTAATAATTGTGTTCGAAGAAGTTTTAAACATATTAGAAAATACTTTTGGCATTTTTTCTGGATATTTTTCTAAAACTTTTAAAAAAACTTTATCTAAAAATTGATATTTTTTTCCAAGATTGAATGTTTTTACTTTTTCAATTTTATCAATATTTCTTGCAATATATTTACTATGTTCTTGAATATTTAAAAAAGTATATCCAGTGCTTAACCTAGTCATCCCACCAGCAGATCCAATATTAATATTTTTTTTGTTATTTTTAAATGTTGGGTAAAATAATGGTATAGCTCCCTTTTCTATAAAATTTATTTTATAATTTTTTATCCCTAAATTGTTCTTAATATAATTTTCCAGTTGTAAATCATAATCCATAAGACTTTGATCCTCTAAATTTGATAACCATGTCGTTTCAATCAAAGCCTTATTTTTACTAAATGGTAATGTATAAAAAAAATGAACATCGTTTCTTTGATCGCAATTAAAATCCATAAGGTTTAAAATTTCATCATCAAAAATGTCCTTTGTTGTCTCAATTTCAATTCCTTGAAAGTGTTGCCACAATTCTGATTTGTCAAGTTCGGCTTCAAATACACTATTAAAAATAATTGAATTTTTTGAATTAATTTCATTAAGATTTTTGAAAAAATTGATATTTGGATTAGAAGAAAGCTTTGAGTTAATCTTTTTATAAAATTTTTCACTATTAATACTCTGATAAGGAAATTTTTTATTTACTAATTCTTGGGAATTTTCAGAGGAGTTTATTGTAAAATTGTTCCAACTCTTTATTACACAATCTTCAAAATTGTGATCAAATACTTTCCAGAAAGACCAAGTTTTATCTCTTTTATATTCTTTACGCGGCTCAATAATAGCCAGAGTTTTATTCTTTAATTTTCCATTAATCTCAAGTTCATAGGCCAATGACAACCCCGCACATCCTCCACCGATGATTAAATAATCAAATTCTTTCATTTAAGTTAACTTCTTTTTCTACAATACTATGGTTAATATGATTATCGTAAATTATCTGTTTAACAAATAATAATTTTATAAAGTCAAAAATAGATAAAAAAGTCTGAATTATTTTGCTGAAAATTGGAACATATATCTTTCCAGCCTTGTTATAATTCTCTGTATTTTTTTGTTTTAAAATATAATCACCGATTTTTTTATAAATGCGTCTAGCTAAAATAACTGAAAATCTAGATCTTAATGGTATACCTCTAATTGAATTAAAAGATTTTTGGTAAAATATTTGAGAGTCATTTATTGTTTCCTTAATTGTGTAAAAATCAGGTTTAATATATTGACGATTACGGTCTTTATCTTCGCAAACGTCACGAGCAATATTTGTAAGTTGCATAGCAATTCCTAGATCAACCGCACCTTTAAGAGCCTCTTTATCTTTTACTTTTAAAATTTTCGACATCATCAATCCAACTGTTCCTGCAACCCTATAGGAATAAATCAATAATTCTTTTTTTGAATTAATTTGAACTTTTTCTTTTAAGTCTGTTTCAATTCCATCAAATAAATCAATTACAATTTTTTCAGAAATATTTTCACTATTAATTATTGACCACATCTCACTAATTATTTGATTATTGAGATCCTTATTAAAAAAATCATTTTTAAATTTTAAAAAGTTTTTTTTTTTAGCTTCTAGCTTATTATCACCATCAACAATATCATCTAAAGTTCTGCAAAAGTTATATAATGAGGAACTTTTATTAAATATTTCTTTCGATAAAAAGAAACTAGCCCAGTAAAAAGATTTTGCGTGTTTTTTTAATAAATCATTACTCATCTGAATAATTTATCTAATACCTTAGCAGACGAGAGAACTCCTGGCATTCCTGCTCCAGGGTGTGTTCCAGCTCCTACAAAGTACAAATTTTCAAATACTTCCGATTGATTATGAAATCTAAAATATGCAGACTGAGAAAATTTAGGTTGAATCGAAAATCCAGAACCATGCAAGGTCGCTAAATCTTTTTCAAAATAATCAGGAGTTAAATAAAAATCACTAACAACATTTTCTTTTATTCCAGGCAATACAGACCTGTCCATTTTTTCTAAAATTAAATTTTTAAATTTTTCTCCTTCGTTAGACCAATTAATATTTGATAGATTGTTTGGCACTGGGACTAAAACATAAAAAGCGTCTTGTCCACTTGGAGCCATGTTGGGATCTGTAGCGGATGGCCTATGTAAATAATAGCTAATATCTTCAGATAGTATTTTTTTCTCGAAAATTTTATTTAAATGCTTTTCATAAGAATTACCAAAATAAATAGTATGATGGGCAACATCTTTGTATTGCTTTTTTGATCCGAAATAGTAAACAAACAAACCCATAGAATAATCCATTCTTTTCATTTTTTGTTTAAAGAAAAAATTATAATTTTTTTTTGATTTGATTAAATTCTGGTAAACATTTGGAGGATCAGAATTACAAACTATATAATCACATTTAATTATTTCTGAATTGTTAAGCTCTACTCCGCTTACTTTATTATCTTTTGAAATGATCTCAGTGACTTCAGCATCTTTAATAATCTTAATATTTTCTTCTCCCATTAATTTTTCTAATGCTTTTACCACATTACCAGTGCCTCCCATTGAATAGTGGATTCCCCATTTTTTTTCTAAAAATAAAATTAGGGTATAAATTGACGTGGTTGTAAAAGGATTGCCTCCTACTAAAAGAGGATGCATGCTAAAAACTCTTCTTAATTTTTCATTTGTTATATAATTTGAAACTAATTTATAAACAGATTTATAACTTTTTAAACTTAACAATGAAGGTATCTGCTTAAGCATAAAGGTAAGATTATTAAATGGTTTGTCTGATAAATCAGTAAAACCTTTATTAAAAATTTTTTCAGTAAAATTTACTAAATCTTTATATCCTCTAAAGTCTATATCTGAAAATTTTTTGACTTCTCTTTCCATTGATTTTTCATCACCCGAGTAATCAAAGGTTTGTCCATCACTAAATACAAATCGGTACCATAAATCTAAAGGGACAATCTCAACATAGTTAGAAATTTTTTTATTAAACAATGAAAATAATTCTTCAAAAAGATATGGAGCTGTTATTACTGTTGGCCCACCGTCATAAGTAAAACTTCCTTTTTTAAAAACTCTAGCTCTACCTCCGAGATCAGAGTGTTTTTCAACCAAAGTAACTTCAAAGCCTTTAGCTCGCAATCTTAAAGCAGAGGCTAATCCCCCAAAACCCGAACCAACAATTATTATTTTTTTTGCCATAATTATTATGGCTATTCTAACTGGATTTTTTCTTAAGTGCTAATTTTGTTTCTTCAAGACTTGATAAATAAATTTTATCTAATTTACTTTTATCTATGGAATTTTTAAGAAGCTTTTCAACAGATTCTATTGCTATTTTGACAGAAGTGTTTTTGATATCTTTGAGGGCTTGGCTTTTCATTTGTTTTATTCTTTCCTCAGCATTTTTTTTTCTATTTTCCATTAAGTTATGAAATTCTTCATTAGTTTTAATAATATTTTTTTCAGCATTCTCATTAGCTTTGTCTATCATTAATTTTACTTCTGCTTTTGAATTACTAATCTTTTTTTCATGTTCACTTAAAATATTTTTTGCTTCCTCTTTTAGTTTCTCTGCCTCATTTATTTGATTTTTAATGTTAGAAATATTTTCATTTAAAAAATTCTTTACCTTTTGAGGAATCTTAAAGTAAATTAAGACTCCTAGAAAAATAAAAAAAGAAATAGCAACCCAAAATGTTGCATCTATTGTCATAAATATTTACCTATATTTTTCTTTGAAACTTCTTCAACAACTGCTTTGATGCTGCTTTCATTAAGTTTGTCACCCGACATTTTTTCAATAATGTTTGAGGAAATTTCTTGAGATATATTATTTATAGAATTAATAGAACTTGTTTTAAGCTCTAAAATTTCTTTTTGAGCTTTTGTAAGTTGATTTTCTATATCTTTCTCTATCGTTTCTTTTTTGTTTTGAATACTCTTATCTAAAGTATTCTTAGACTCCAACAAAATTTTCGTAACTTCTTTTTTTGAGTTTTCTAAAATGACATTATATTCCTTAAGTTTTTTTTCTGATAAACTTTTCATTTTATTGGCCTCATCTAAATCTTCTTTTATTTTATTTTCTCTGTTATCTAGATTCTTTTTTATTTTTGGTAGGTAAAATTTTGCGATTGATAAATATAAGATCGAGAACACTAATATCAACCAGAAAGCTTGTGATGCCCAATACTTAGGATCTAGCTGAGGCATGCCAGCCTCAGCTGCAAACAAATAAGTGCTAATAGTCGAAAAGACTATTATTACAAGCAAATAACGCTTCATAATTTATTTAATTAAAATGCAAATAAAATAATTAACGCCACTACTAGACCAAATAATCCAGTTGCTTCAGCTAAAGCAAATCCTAAAAGCAAATTAGGAAATTGTTTTTGTGCTGCTGATGGATTTCTCATAGCTCCTGACAGGTAGTTACCGAAAATTATTCCGATACCCACACCCGCTCCAGCTAGCGCGATTGCAGCAAGTCCTGCTCCAATCATTTTTGCCGCTTCTAACTCCATTTTTCCTCCTTTATTAATTAATGATGTAAGTTTAATGCATCGTTTAAATAGATGCAGGTTAATATTGCAAAAACATAAGCTTGAAGAAATGCTACTAAAATCTCTAAGCCAGTTAATGCCACTGAAAAACCAAGCGGTAACCAACCACCTAATATTCCTAAACTTATTACGAATCCTCCAAAAACTTTTAACATGGTGTGGCCAGCCATCATATTAGCAAATAATCTGACAGACAAACTGACCGGTCTACTTAAATATGAGATAATTTCTATTATAGTAATAAGAGGTAGAAGAATAGCAGGAACTCCACTTGGAACGAATATACTAAAATATTTTAAACCATGCTTCAAAAATCCAATTATGGTAACTGCAATAAAAATAAATAAAGCCATTATTAAAGTAACAATGATATGACTAGTTACTGTAAATGCATAGGGAAGCATACCCACCATGTTGCACAACAACACAAACATAAATAAACTAAATATAAAAGGGAAATAAGGTTTAGCTTTAGAGCCAGCAGTATCGTTAATCATTTTAGCAACGAAACTGTAGAATAATTCTGCAATCAACTGAATTTTATCAGGTATTATTTTTTTCTCTTTAGTGCCAAAAAACAAAAAAATTGCAATTATTGATGCACTGATAATCATAAATAAACTAGCATTAGTGAAAGATAAATCTATTCCAGCAATCTTTATCTCAGGCCCTATTTTGTGGACACTAAATTGTTGCATTGGGTTACTTGCCATAAAAATCCTATAATTTAATCCTCTTTTTGCATTCGGTTAGCAGCCCTTATAACATTTAATATTCCAGCTGCAGCTCCTAAAAAAAAGAAGATTATTATTAGCCAAGGTTTAGTACCAAACCAACTATCTAAAATAAACCCAATTATTGTCCCAACCCCCACTGCAGCAACTAATTCGGTGCCTAATTTGAAAGCATTACCCATAAAAGAGCCTCTTTTTTCGCTGTTTGAAAGAGACTGTTTTTTTATTTTTGATTTTGCAATTTTTAGGCGAGTTTTGAAATCTTCTGGGGCAGTCATTTTTAATTTTGTTAAGCTACAAGCTCTTCAGCTTTTTGTAAGTCAACCGCAACTAACTGGCTAATTCCCTGTTCAGCCATAGTAACCCCATACAATCTATGCATTCTTGACATTGTTAGCGCATGATGGGTGATTATTATAAATCTTGTTTTCGTAATCTTTGTTAACTCGTCAAGTAGTCCACAAAATCTGGTTACATTAGCATCATCTAAAGGAGCATCAACTTCATCTAAAACACAAATAGGAGAGGGGTTGACCAAAAAAACTGCAAAAATTAAAGATAAAGCAGTTAAAGCTTGCTCTCCTCCAGATAGTAAAGTTATTGATTGAAGTCTTTTTCCAGGGGGAGACACAAACATTTCTAAACCTGCTTCTAAGGGATCATCAGAGTCCACCAACTCAATTTTTGCTGTTCCTCCACTAAATAACTTTGTATAAACTTCATTAAATTTCCTATTAACTTTAGTAAAAGCCTCCAAAAGTCTTTCTCTTCCTTTTTGATTAAGTTCATCAATACTTGCTTTAAGTTTTACAATTGCAGAGTAAAGATCAGATCTATCATCTTCCATCTTTTTTATTTCAGTCTCATATTTTTTTGTTTCTTCGTCAGCTCGCAAATTTACAGACCCGAAAGACTCTCTTTGTTTTTTAATTCTTTCAATTTTTAATGTTTGATTTTCGATACTTGGGAAATCTTCATTAGATAAATTACTTAAATCTGACTCAGAAAACAAAGATCTTTCGTTTTCAATATTTAATTCATTTTTTACTGAATACAATAAATCATTTTTTCTACTATCCATTCCTTCTATTGTAGCTTCGTTTCTAGCTTTATTTTCTTTTAAATCAGATAACTTAGATTGTATTTCTTTCAAATTTTGATTAATTAAATTGTACTTCTTTTCAGACTCAATTAATTCTATTTCAATTTCTTCGCTTCTTTTTTTTGTATTTTCTAAATTTTGTAAATTTTGGCCTTTAGAAATTGCTATACGTTCTGGGTTTTTTTTATTTTCATCTAACTCTAATTTGATTTTGTCTTTTCTTTCATTAAGTTCAGAAATCATTCTTTCAGAGTTTGATTTTAAATTTCTCCAATTTTCAAGCTCGATATCTATATTTTTTATTCTTTCTTTTCTTTTAATCGAGTCACTTTGTATAGACTTATTCTTTCCATATTTTTCAGCATATTCTTCTTGAGAAAATGTAATTTTTTTTACCAATCCTTTTAATTCGTGAAAAATCTCTTTAGAAAGTTTTTTTTCTTGGTCTATGTAAGTTTCTATTCTATTTAACAATGCATCGAGCTGACTTTGAAAATTATTTAAATTTGTCTTTGATGCATTAAGTTCTTCGGAAGAAGCGGTCTCGACTTGTATAAGTTCATTTTCTGTTTTTAATAATTCTTCTTTTTCTTTTGATATTCTTTTTTCGTTAAGCCCTGCATCTAAAGATATACTCCTTTCTCGCTCAGAGTCAGACTCTATAGTTGTAATTGATTTTTCAAGTTTTACTTGTAAGGATTTTACCCTTACTTCTTCTTCGTCCAAGCCGGTAATGTCTAAATTTATCTTTTGAAGTTTAGCGGCACTTTCCATTTTTTTGTCTCTCAAGGGAGTAAGTTTTTTTCTCTCTTCCTCAAGCAAAGTATTATTATGATTAAAATCAATACTTATTGCACTAACCTCATCATCTAACTCTCCAAGTTTTTCTGAAATTAATTTCTTATCTTTTTCTATCTCTTGGATTTTTAAAAAATACAATCCTGCCTCAAACTTTTTAATTTCTTTTGATATTTCTTTGTATCTAGTTGCTTCTTCAGCTTGTTTTTTTAAATTATCTAGTTGCTTTTGCTGCTGCTTTTTTAATTCGTCAGCTCTTTTTAAATTATTTTCTGCAGCGTTAAGTCTTGTTTCTGCCTCTTGTCTTCTAGAATGAATACCTGAAATGCCAGCGGCTTCTTCTAAAATAGCTCTTCTTTCAATTGGTTTAGCAGTAACGAGTTGTCCGATTCTGCCTTGGCTAATTAATGAAGGTGAATGGGCGCCAGTTGACAAATCGGCAAAAAAAGTTTGCACATCTCTAGCTCTAACTTCTTTATCATTAATATAATATTTAGACCCTTTATCCTTTTCTATTTTCCTTTTAATTCCAATTTCATCAAAATCCTTATATTGAGATAAACTTTCTTTATTTGTATTATCCAGCAATAAAGATACTTCCGAAATATTTTTTGAAGGTCTATTTGATGTTCCAGAAAAAATCACATCCTCCATACCAGAACCCCTCATACTTTTGGCTGAGTTTTCTCCCATACACCATCTTAAAGACTCGACTATATTAGATTTTCCGCATCCATTTGGACCAACTATCCCTGTCAGACCATCTTGAATTAAAAAAGTAGTTTTTTCCGAAAAAGATTTAAAACCATTTATTTCTAATTTTTTAAATTTCATTTACAATAATTTTTCTATGACTTTCTTAAAAGACTCATAATCATGTTTTCCGTTGTATTGTTTTTCATTGATATAAATAGTAGGTGTAGATTTAATCTTATACTCTTTTTGAGCTTCAATTCTTTCATTTAAAATTTCATCTTGAGCGATTTCATTCTTTAGACAATCGTCCATTTTTTTATTACTTAATCCAAAATTTAAACCAATTTTTTTAATAGATTCATTAATTATATTTATATCAGATCCAACAGCCCATTGGCTTTGTTTTTTATATATTTCACCCAATAATTGAAATTTTTTATTATTATCACTATGACACCTAATTATTATTTCTGCGTTTAGAGCAGCTAAATCTAAAGGAAAACTATGATGTTCAAACCTCATTTTTCCTTTTGTTATATAATCATTTTCCAAATTTTTAAAAATATCTTTGTGAAAATTAGCACAATGGGGACAGGTAAGAGATGAAAATACTTTAACGTTAATTTTAGAACCTAGGTCTCCTATAGCTAAAATATTATTTTTAGCGTTAACAGGGAAAGTTAACAAAATGAAAAAAATTATATTATAAAAAAATTTATTCATTTCTCTCAGCAAAAGCCTTAAAAAAATTATTCAAAGAGCTTTTTAATTGATTATTATTTACCTCATCTATCTTTTTGTTTATTTTTTTTAAATTTTTAATTTTAATTAGTTTGTCTCTTTTAGGACTAATTTTCTCTTGCACAATCTTCAAGCTTATATGTGTAATACAATCATACCCAAAAAAACTATTTATATTGTCTATGATTTCTTTTTTTGAGTACTCAATTTCTAATTCTTTTCCATGAAGTACGTTAAGTACTAAAGTGCCATTTTTCATTTCTTTACCCATTTTAATTGTAATTGGATAACAGGAGTCTGATATTTTTTTACTTACAATTTTTGTCCAATTGTCAACAATGTTTGAATAATTATATCCACCTTTCTTTAAATGTTTTTTTAATGTTTTCGGAATTGAACTTGAAAAAGGTCTAAGACCTTGTATGAAATTCTTTAATTTATTACTATCATTACTATGCATATAAATTTTAATTTACCAAAAAAAATTCTAGGTTGGTACGATAATAATAAACGCAGTCTACCTTGGCGTGTTAGCAAAAATTCACCAAAAAAGCTTTATTATAGACTTTTAAGTGAATTTATGTTGCAACAAACTCAAGTAAAAACAGTAATTCCATATTTTAAAAAATTTACTAAAAATTATAAAACTTTAAAATCTCTTTCAAAAAGCAGCGAGAAAAAAATTTTAAAACTATGGGAAGGACTTGGTTATTATAGAAGAGCAAGAAATCTTCTAGCAACTTCTAAGATATTGGTTAGTCAATATAATTCAAAATTTCCAAAAACTATTAAAGAAATTAAAACACTTCCAGGAATTGGAGACTATACAGCTAATGCACTATTAGGATTGGTTCATGATCAACCAGTTATTGCTGTTGACGGAAATGTAAAAAGAGTATTTTCTAGATTAATTAATAAACAAGAAAGTAAAATCAATTTCGATCAGCTTATAGATAAAAATAAAATAAAATTTTTTAATTCAAAAAGAAACTCAGATTTTGTTGAGGCTTTAATGGAATTTGGTGCATTAATATGCAAACCAAAAGACCCAAAATGCAATATTTGTAATTTGAAAAAAAACTGTAAATATTTTAACTCTTCAAAAAAGATTAAAACTAATAAACGTAAAATGATTGAAGATAAAAACTATGATGTTTTTTGTTATGTTAACAAAAAAAAACAAATTGCACTTACTAAGAAAAACAATCTTGGTTTTCTAAATCAATTTAACCTCCCAGAAATTCGTGAGTCAAAAAAAAATGCTAGCACTGGAAACTGGAAGTTTTTAAAAAGATATAGAAATTCTATTTCAAATAAAAAGTTAAATATGAATTTATATTATAAGTTTTCAAATAAAATTCCAGAGTCCTTCGTTTGGTATTCAATGGAAGAAAATAAAGAATTTATCCCAACTTTTACAAAAAAAATATTTAGACAAGTATCAATTTTATTTTAATGAAAAAAAAAATAGCAATTATTGGCGCTGGTATCGCGGGTTTAACTCTTGCAAATTTTATTAAAAAAAAATCTGAGCATGATTTTATATTGTATGAAAAACAAGAGAGCTTATCCCTCGAGGAAGGTTATGGAGTTCAATTGTCAACGAATAGCACAAAAATTTTGAATATGATTGGATTTAATAAAATTGATAATAAAAAAATATTTCACCCTAAAGCAATAGATTTTTATAGTATTCAGAATCAAAAGATTTGCGATTTAGATTTATCACAGTTTAATACTAAAGAGAATAAATATACCACTTTACAAAGATCGACTTTAATTGAGTTTTTAAAAGATGATATCTACACCCAACATTTAAGATTTGGAAAAAAATAAAAGAAGTTTCTGAAATAAAAGGAAAAGTACTTATCAAATTTGATGATAATACTAATGACCTTGTCGATGTAGTTGTTGGCGCAGATGGTATCTTTTCTAGTACTAGAACTTTTTTTGAAAAAAAAAGAAATGAACCAAAATTTAAAAAAGCTATCGCAGTAAGGACAATACTTAAAACAAAATCAGAATTAAATATCGATGAGCAAAATATTACTCTTATGATGGGGAAAAATTGTCATTTGGTTATTTATCCCATAAATAAAAATAAAGAATTTAATCTAGTCTGTATTATTAGATGTAAAAAGTACAATCTTGATGATATTAAATCTTCAATTAATAAAGTAGTGAGCCAAAACTCAAATTTAAAAAAAATTTTTAATGAAGATTTAAAATCTTGGCCTTTATATTTTACTTCTCAAATACTTCCCTCTAAAAATAATAAGGTATTTTATATTGGTGATGCTTTCAACGGATTTTTACCAACATTAGCTCAAGGAGCAGGACAATCAATTGAAAGTGCTTATGAATTATTTAATCTATTTAATGAAGAAAAGACAGATATTCAAAATATTTACTTTAAAGAGAGATTAAAAAGGGCAAAAATAGTTAGAAAAAGATCTAATTTTAATTTTTTTGTCTTCCATTTTTCAAGCTCAATTATGCAAACAATTAGAAACTTTTTTATGAAAGTTTTGATTAAAAGAAAAAGATTTATTAGCTCCTATTTGGGTAAAGTTTACAAAAATTAGATCTGCTTTTCTGTAATGAATTTTTG
>QBYF01000007.1 GCA_003282965.1 Pelagibacteraceae bacterium AG-325-E13
AAACACCGATAATAGAAATTACAAAATACATCATAGAGGATTTCATAAAAATATTAACGATTGATGCAATGATTATTCCAAAAAGGCCCATCATTAAAAAAGAGCCTAGTTTCGTTAAGTCTTTTTTAGTTGTGTACCCATAAATACTCATTGCTCCAAATGTTCCTGCAGTTATAAAGAAAACTCTAGTTATGCTCGCTCCTGTATAAATTAAAAATATTGAAGAAAGAGAAGCTCCCATTAGGGCTGCGAAAACCCAAAAAGTCGTTTGAGCTTTTGCGGCAGACATTTTAGCAATTCCAAAACTCATATAAAAAACTACAGCCAGCGGAGCTAACATTATTACCCATTTTAAACCTGAGCCATAAATAGTATTTCCAAAATTAGTTAGGCCTATAATTTGACCGCCTTCTGAAACTACAGCCATTTTGAAAAACGCTAGTGCAATTAATCCGGTTAGCAAAACTCCAGATGCCATATAATTGTAAACTTTTAACATGTAGGCTCTTAAGCCTTGATCAATTATAGCTTCCGAAGCAGAAGATCTTACTGAAGTAGATTGTTTATTAAATTCCATACAAACAATATATGAATTTTTATTAACTTTTCAATAGGCAATAATTGCTTTAAAAAAACCTTTAATATTACATTTTTATGAAATTCAAAAAATTAGGAAATACAGACTTAGATGTAAGCTTAATATGCCTTGGAACTATGACTTGGGGTACTCAAAATTCTGAAAAAGAAGCTTTTGATCAAATGGATTATTCAATTGATCAAGGAGTTAATTTTTTTGACACCGCCGAACTTTATTCGGTCCCTCCAACGGCAGAGTCTTATGGAAAAACGGAGGCGATGATTGGAAATTGGTTTGAAAAGAGAAAAAATAGAAACAAGATTATCTTAGCTTCAAAAGTTGCTGGGCCTGGCTTAGATTGGATTAGAAATGGAAAAAAAAGTTATAATGAAAAAGATTTAGCTGAAGCAATAGATGGTAGTCTTAAAAGATTAAAAACGGATTATATAGATTTATATCAATTACATTGGCCAGAAAGGTCAACAAATACTTTTGGTAGAAGAGAATACACAATCAACAAAAATGAGGGGGATTGGAACGAATTTGAAAATATTTTAGAAGCATTAAAAAAATTTATTAAAAGCGGAAAAATTAGACACATAGGTCTTTCTAATGAAACTCCATATGGTCTATCAAAATATTTAGAATTATCTAAACATAAAAACCTACCAAGAATGGTCTCAGTACAAAATCCTTATAGTTTAGTAAATAGAACTTACGAAATTGGGATGTCAGAAATTTCCATAAGAGAAAAATGTGGTTTACTAGTTTACTACCCTCTAGCTTCAGGAGCTCTATCAGGAAAATATAGAGATGGTCAAATGCCAAAAAATGCTAGGATAACTTTGTTTAAAGGATGGGAAAGAATGATAAATCCATTAGCAATGAAAGCATACGACGAGTACTATAAGTTAGCTAAAGAAAATAATATTACTATGGTTCAGCTTGCTCAAGCTTTTGTTAATTCAAGACCTTTTGTAACAAGCAATATTATTGGAGCTACAACTATGGATCAACTTAAAGAAAATATTGGAAGTATAGATATCGAATTGTCTGAAGAAATATTAGAAAAGATCAATATTATACATAATAATAATCCAAATCCCGCTCCTTAATTCAACCCATTGAAATAGATGATTTTTAGTATAAAAATAAATCTATGTTGTTTAAAAAAATTAGTATTTTAATCTTTCTTATATTATTTTCATTTAGTGCTACTGCTAATGCTCCCAGATCGACTGGTAAATACAAAAATTGGGAGAGCTTTACTGTTCAAACTGATAAAGGAAAAATTTGTTTCGCGCAGACTATACCAACAAAAAGAGCGCCTGCATCAGTTAAAAGAGAGAAATCAAAATTATTTGTAACTTTCAGACCTTCTGAAAATATCAAAGATGAAGTTAGCTTAACAAGCGGGCATGATTATAAATCCTCAACGGTTACAGCCAGTTCTGGAAAAAAAAGATATTCTTTTTTCTCTCAAAAAAGTTTTGCGTGGCTTCTTGATGATCAAGAAGAAAAAAACTTTATTAAATTGATGAAAAGAGCAACTAATCTCATTATTAAAGCTAGAACTACTAAAGGCGCAGAGACGACTGATCATTATTCAATGATGGGATTTACTAAAGCATACAACACCGCAAAAAAAACTTGCAGTTAAATGAAAAAAATTGTTTTAGCCTATTCGGGTGGGCTTGATACCTCAATAATTCTTAAGTGGCTTCAAGAGAACTATAAAGCAGAAGTTATTGCTTATACATCAGATATTGGTCAAGAAATGAATAAACAAAAAATTATCAGAAATGCAAAGAGATTAGGTGTTAAAAAAATCATTATAGAGGATCTTAAAAATATTTTTGTTAAAGACTATGTTTTTCCCATGATAAGAGCCCATGCAGTCTATGAGGGAGTTTATTTGTTAGGAACATCTATCGCAAGACCACTAATTGCAAAGAGACAAATAGCTATAGCAAAAAAATTTAATGCTTTTGGGGTTTCTCATGGAGCTACTGGTAAAGGAAATGATCAAGTAAGATTTGAATTAGGATACGCTTTTTTTGGAGGAAAAAAAATTAAAGTTATAGCCCCATGGAGAGAATGGAAGTTACAATCTAGAACTGATTTGATTAATTATGCTAAAAAAAATAAAATACCTATTCCTAAAGATAAAAAAGGTGCTCCTCCTTTTTCAGTAGATGATAATATTTTTCATACCTCAACCGAAGGTAAAGTATTAGAAAATCCAAAGAATTCTCCCCCAGAATTTATATTTCAAAGAACAGTTTCACCAGAAAAAGCACCTAATAAAAAAACAAAAATTAAAATTACTTTTAAAAATAGTGATCCAATAGCTATTAATGGAAAAAAGTTAAGCCCAGAGAAACTTCTTGAAAAATTAAATCTAATAGCAGGTAAAAATGGAATTGGTAGAGTTGATTTAGTAGAAAATAGATTTATTGGTATTAAATCTAGAGGCGTTTATGAAACACCTGGAGGCACAGTTTTGTACGTGGCCCACAGAGCAATGGAGTCTGTCACTCTTGATAAGAAAACAGCTCACGACAAAGAAAGAGTAATGCCTGAATACGCTAAATTGGTTTACAATGGCTACTGGTTCTCAAAAAAGAGAGTTAATCTTCAAAAAATAATTGATAAAAAAAGAAATCAAGTTTCTGGAGATGTCGTCTTAAGTTTGTATAAAGGTAATATTGTCATAGTATCAAGAAGAACAAAAAATAAAGCTTACTCGATGAAGAAAGTATCATTCGAAGAGAATAAATCTTTTAATAAGTCTAAAGTCGAAAAATTTATAAAATATCATTCAAAACAGTTATATAAATCTTAAAATTCTGATATTAGTTACTTAATGAACAACACGATTCGAAATATACAATTAACCGCTGTATTATTCGTTCTAATTTCTACGATAATAGCATTTCTACTTGAAGTTAGCGAAATGTATGAAGAAAGAAATATCGATCTAGCTGATTTGCTTTTAATGTTCATTTATATAGAAGTGATTGGCCTAGTAAGATCATATTGGGAAACTAGATCTGTTAGGATTTCATATCCTTTGGTAATAGCTATAACTGCTTTAGCTAGATTTATAATATTACAAGATAAAGACAGTGACCCGACAAATTTAATTTATATTTCAACTGCAATTTTAATTGTCGCTATTGCCACGGTGATAATTAGATTTAGAAACAGTAAGTATTTAAAAATAGATACTTCTAAAGCAAACGAGCTTTAAAACATTCTAAAGTATTTTTTAACAAGCAAGCTATTGTCATAGGTCCCACTCCTCCTGGAACTGGTGAGATAGCTTTAACTTTATCTTTAACTTCCCCAAAACTAACATCGCCTACAATCTTATCTCCTTGCTTATTTATTCCAACATCTATAACGATAGAACCATCTTTTACCCAATCTTTTTTTACTAAGTTGGCCACCCCAACTGCGGCGATCAAAATATCAGCTTTTGAACACTCTTCTTTTAAATTTTTTGTTTTTGAGTGAGCAACTGTGACTGTACAATTTTCTTTTAACAAAAGTTGTGCCATTGGTTTTCCGTTAAGGTTTGACCGTCCAATAATAACTGCATGTTTTCCAGATAAATTTTTTTCTATTTTTTTTAGTAACAGAAGACATCCTAAAGGAGTACATGGAACAATTGCATCATAACCTGATGCTAAGTTTCCTACATTTATTGGGTTAAATCCATCTACATCTTTTGATGGATCAATAGAATTAATAATTTTTTTCTTATCTATTTGATCTGGAAGAGGAAGTTGAACCAAAATACCAGAAACATTTTTATCTTTATTTAATTCTTTTATCTTCTTTAAAACTTCTTCTTCCTTAACATCATTTGAATATTTGATCACATTAGAATTGATACCGACTTCTTTTGAATTTTTTTCTTTATTTCTTACATAAATTAGACTTGGGGCAAACTCACCAATTAGTATCACTGTTAATCCTGGAACTTTATTAGTTTTACTTTTAATTGATATAATCTCTTTTTTTATCTCTTCTCGTAAAGCTGCTGCTTCTTTTTTTCCATCAATAATCATAATTAAAATAACGAAGGTGCAAACATCTCAAATACTAAATTTCTTAAAAACATGAGTCCTAAGATAAGTATAATTGGGGAAATATCAATTGAACCTAAATTAGGTAGATATCTTCGAATAAAATTAAGAGGGGGATCTGTCAATTTATGAGAAACATCCAAAACAGAATAAACAAATCGATTACTTGTATTTAAAATATTAAACGCAACTAACCAGGTCATTACAACATTTATTATCAATATCCAGATGTAAAGGTTAACAATGTTATCAAAAAGTATAAAAACTGATTTCATTATTTTTTCTCCACATAAACAGATGTACTTGGAAAAGCGAACGAAGCACCATTGCTTTCTACAATTTCTTTAATTTTAACAGCTAATCTTTCTTTCACTTTTAGCCATTCACTCCATTCGTTCGTGACTGTAAAACATCTTATATACATATCTATTGAGCTATCAGAAAACTTATCTATTCGGACAGCGTGTTCTGTGTCTTCGCCAATTTTAAAATCTTTATTTGTAGATATAAATTTTTCGATCTGATCTCTTATATCTTTTAATTGTTGGATAGTGGAACTATACTGCAAAGTAATAATCCAGCTGATTCTCCAATTGGTTGTTTCTGTAATATTAACTACAGCATTTTCTGCAAAAGAAGCATTGGGTATGGTCGCAATAGACTTATCAAACTTTCTTATTACTGTGGATCTAAAGCCTATTCTCTCAACGATACCTTCGGTAATACCTTCTACAAATATCCAATCTCCAATTTTAAATCTTTTTTCTACCAATACCAAAATACCAGAAATTAAATTTTTAAATAAATCTTGAGCTCCTAGAGCAACAGCAACTCCAAATAATCCAAGTCCGGCAATTATAGGGGCAATTTTGATACCCCAAATATCAAGTGTAGCTGCAAAACCAAAAAAAATAATTAAAATTTTGTTTGCTTTAACAACCCAATTAAGTAAATCTTTAGATAATAATTCTTCTACCCTTTTAATCAAAAAAGTTATTGGTTCTACAATTTGATGGATTAACCAAAATATTAAAATAGTAATTAAAGAACGATTTATATTGTCCACGAAGATAGACATTTTTCCCTCAAAATCCATGTAGGAAGTTGCCATGAATATACCAAGCACTATTGGTAAAAATTTTACTGGACCGGCTGACGCCTCTACCAATGCATCGTCAAATTTATTTGATGTTTTAGCAACATAATTTTTTAATCTTTGAAGAATAAATTTTGCAATTAGTCCTCGTAACAATAAAAAAAATAAGAAAATAATAATTGCCAATCCAATTTGTGTAAAATTAACACCAGAAATACCTTGTTGCCAAATTTCTACAAATAGATCTTTAAAATTGTCTAGTACATTCATTTTTTTTCCTATATTTTTAGAAGCTCTTCTCCTGGATTAAAAACTTCTACTTTTTTCCATCCGTCAGATTTAAATATTTTTGCCACTTTGTCGCTTATACACATAACTTTCGACTCTGTCATTAATGGATAAAGAGAATGATTTCTTGTTATTTCTATAAAACTCTCTCCACTTCTTGATGAATAGACAAATATTATGTCAGGAGAATGATTTGCAATTATCTTTTTGTTTTGGTCGTTTAAATCTGTAATTTTTTCAGATTTATAATTAATAATTTTAGCAATTTTTAACCCTTCCTTTTTAAGGTCAAGATCCAATTCATAAGAAACATTATCTCCACAAAAATAAGCTATATTTGATTTTTCGTTTATTTGGTTTGAACTAATGATTAAATTTTTTAATGCGTTAACTGTTCCACCTGCGGAAATAGTATTATTATAACCTGACATTCTTGCTATCTTTTCAGTAATAGCTCCCACACAAAAACATAACTTACTTTTATCTTGTTTTGCTACTTTCAAGTTTCGAATAGCATTTGTACTAGTAAAAATAAATGCATTATATTTTTTTGCATCTATAGGTTCGATTTCAACTGGACAGATCTTTAAAGTTGGTATGTGGATTATTTTATGACCTAAAGAAAAAAGTTTTCCCATTAAATCTTCGGCATCAATAAGTGGTCTTGTAATTAAAATATTCATCTTTTTTTAAATTTTTCTCCTGCCAAACTTAATAATTTTTCTCCTACTGCTTTTCCAATATTAGAAGCATCGGTGTGTTTACCTGTAAGCTCATAATCAAAATGAATATCACCAATATCTGAAAATAATTGGGCTTTAAGTTTTAAATTATCATTATGAATCTCAGCTAGCCCTCCTACAGCTGTTTCACAATTACCCCCTATAGTTTGTAGCATTTGTCTCTCTGCCTTGGCACAAAGACTGGTTTCATTATCATTTATCTTTTTAATAATATCTAAAATTAATTTATCCTCTTTCCTGCACTGAACAGCGATGATCCCTTGCCCAACAGCAGGTAAAATTTCGCTAGTTTCGAAAGTTATACTAATTTTATTTTCTAAGTTTAAACTTTTAACCCCTGCCGCAGCTAAAATGATTGCATCTAACTTATTTTCCTCCACTTTTTTAATTCTTGTGTCTATATTTCCTCTCATATTGATAACAGAAATATTTTTATTTAATTTCTTTAATTGAAGTTCTCTTCTTCTGGAGCTCGAACCAATTATTAGTTCCTGATTTAATTCTTTTAAATTTTTAATTTTATTACTTATAAGAATGTCACGAGGATCATTTCTTTTTATGAAAGCTCCGATGGTTAAATCTTTATGCTCAATCGACTCCATATCTTTTAAAGAATGTACCGCAATATCTATTTCATTTTTTATTAAGTTTTCTTCTATTTCTTTACAAAATAAATTTTTTCCTCCTATCTCGGACAGTTTCTTATCTCCATGAATGTCCCCAGAAGTTTTTATAGTTTTAATATGAATATCTATACCTTTTGAGCTTTCTAGAATAAGTCTTTTAACTTTTGATACATAAGCAAGAGATAATTTGCTGCCTCTGGCTCCAATTATAATTTTTTTCATTATTAGTATATATATTTGATAGATGTATTTTATGCTATTCTAAAAAATTAAACATTTATAATGAAAGAAAAAATTACTTTTCTAGGAATTGAAACAAGCTGTGACGAAACAGCTGCTGCAGTTATTAGAGAAAATGAAAATGGAACTGCAGACATATTGTCAAACGTGGTCTCAAGTCAAATAAATGAGCACAAGGAGTTTGGAGGTGTCGTACCTGAATTAGCTGCACGTGCGCATTTAGAAAATATAGATTACATAATCAATAAATCTTTAAAAGATAGTGATATAACTTTAAATGAGATAGATGGTATAGCTGCTACTGCTGGGCCTGGTTTGATTGTTTGTTTAACTGTAGGACTAAATATTGGAAAATCCATTGCAGCTTTCGCTAATAAACCCTTTGTAGGTGTTAACCACTTAGAAGGTCATGCGCTAAGTCCTGGATTGGAAAATAAAATAGAATTTCCTTATTTACTTCTTTTAATTTCAGGGGGTCATACGCAATACCTTATTGTCAAAGATGTAAACGATTATGAACAACTCGGAACAACTATAGATGATGCTTTAGGAGAGGCGTTTGATAAAACTGCGAAAATGTTGAATCTTGGATATCCAGGTGGACCAAATGTAGAAAAATTTTCAAAATTAGGTGATAAAAATTATTTTAAATTACCTGAACCAATAATTAATAAGGCTGGATGCAACCTATCCTTTGCTGGTTTAAAAACTGCAGTATTGAGGGAATCAAAAAAAATAAATGAAGAGGATCAACTAAGATACAATCTTGCTGCATCTTTTCAAAATACTATTAATAAAATTCTTTATAAAAAAACTGAAATTGCAATAAAAGATTTCAAAGATAAAACTCAAACAAAAAAAGTAAGACTAGTAGTAGCTGGTGGTGTAGCAGCAAATATATCGATAAGAGAAAATTTATCTAGTCTTGGAAAAAAATTAAATTTTGAAACTATTTATCCCAATCTAAAATTTTGTGGAGATAATGCTGCAATGATCGCTTGGGCAGGCATCAAAAGATTCAAAAAAAAATTAACTAATACTTTAAATATTTCTGCTAGATCTAGATGGCCGCTTGATGAAAATGCACCTTATATGAAAGGCCCTGGTTTAAAATTTTAATGAATTATTGGTTAATGAAATCCGAACCAGATGTTTGGTCTTTAGAACAACAAAAAAAAACTGGGACCAAAGGTGCTGCTTGGGATGGGGTCAGAAATTATCAAGCCAGAAATAATCTAAAAAAAATGAAAGTAGGAGATCTTTGTTTTTTTTATCATTCAAATATTGGTAAAGAAATTGTTGGTACCGTTAAGGTAATAAAAAAAGCTTTTATAGATAAAACCGACAAAAAAAAGAGATTTGTGGCTGTTCAGGTTAGGTTCGTTGAAGAGTTTAAAATGCCAATTTCACTTGAAAAAATTAAAAAAACTAAGGCTATTTCACATCTCCCTCTTATTAAACAAAGCAGATTATCTGTAATGCCTATAGACTATAAAAGCTGGAAAATTATATATAAGATGGGTAAGATCGAATAAATTTAATCGGGGGTCCCAGTGGTAAAGAAGAGAAAAGTAAAAAAATCTAGAAAGAAGAAGAGAAAAGTAAAAAAATCTAGAAAGAAGAAGAGAAAAGTAAAAAAATCTAGAAAGAAAAAGAGAAAAGTAAAAAAATCTAGAAAAGTTAAAAGAACAAAGGGAACTAAGAGAAGAAAAAGTTCAAAAAGACAAAAGATTTTTAAATCACCACCTCAGTCAAAAGATAATGAGGGTAATACAATAATTAAAGTTTCTGATAGTTGGGCTAACCAAGCATACGTAAACGGATCTAAATATAAAAAAAAATACAAACTTTCAATTAAAGAAAATGAAAAGTTCTGGGCAAAAGAAGGAAAGAGGATTTCTTGGATAAAAAAATATACAAAAATTAAGGATGTTAAATACAGCAAAGAAGAAGTTAAAATTAAATGGTTTTATGACGGAACATTGAATGCCTCAGCAAACTGTATTGATCGTCATTTAAAAAAAAATGCAAAAAAGACAGCTATCATTTGGGTGGGTGATGATCCAGCTGATACGAAAAAAATTTCATATAAAGAATTACACCAAAATGTTTGCAAAGCAGCAAATGGTTTAAAAAGTATTGGTGTTCAAAAAGGCGATAGAGTAACTATATATCTTACAATGATACCTGAGTTAGCTTATGTCATGCTAGCTTGTGCAAGAATAGGAGCAATACATTCTATTATTTTTGGAGGTTTTTCTCCTGACTCAATAGCTACAAGAATAAATGATTGTGAGTCGGATTATCTTATTACTGCAGACGAAGGTGTTAGAGGTGGTAAAATTATTCCATTAAAAAAAATAGCAGACGATGCTTTAACACAATGTCCAGACGTTAAAAAATGTGTCGTAGTTCAAAGAACAGGAAATCAAGTAGATTGGAATAACGAAAGAGATATTTCTTACAAAGAAATGATTTCCTCAGTTTCAAATAAATGTGATCCAGAGGAAATGAATGCCGAAGATCCGTTATTTATTCTTTATACTTCAGGATCTACTGGAAAACCTAAAGGAGTTCTACATACAACTGGTGGATACATGGTTTATGCTTCGATGACTCATCAATACATTTTTGATTATAAAAGTAATGATATCTACTGGTGTACAGCTGACATTGGCTGGGTTACAGGACATAGTTATATTATCTATGGTCCTTTAGCTAATGGCGCAACAACTATTATGTTTGAGGGAATTCCGAATTATCCTGATAGTTCTCGTTGGTGGCAAATTGTAGATAAATATAAAGTCAATATTTTTTACACTGCGCCGACAGCAATTAGAGCTTTGATGAGAGAAGGAGACAAGCCCGTTAAAAAAACTAGCAGGAAATCTTTAAAATTATTGGGTACAGTTGGAGAGCCTATAAATCCAGAGGCTTGGATGTGGTATTATAAAACTATCGGAGACTCTAGATGCCCAATAGTTGATACTTGGTGGCAAACTGAAACTGGAGGTATATTAATAGCTCCTCAGCCTGGGGCCATAGATTTGAAACCAGGTTCTGCTACAAAACCTTTTTATGGAATTAAGCCAGTACTAGTAGATAAAGATGGAAAAATAGTAAAAGGAGAAGGAAAAGGAAGATTATGCATGGCTCAATCTTGGCCCGGCCAGATGCGAACGGTATATGGTGATCATCAAAGATTTATAGATACTTATTTTTCTCAAGTTGAAGGAAAGTATTTTACAGGAGATGGGTGTCGAAGAGATAAAGATGGATATTATTGGATAACAGGGAGAGTGGACGATGTAATAATTGTATCAGGTCATAATCTTGGTACAGCTGAAATTGAAAGTGCCTTTGTGGCTCACCCAAAAGTTGCTGAAGCTGCAGTTGTGGGTTTTCCTCATAGCATTAAAGGAAATGGTTTATATTGTTATGTAACATTAAATGCTGATGAAAAAGCAGATGGAGATCTAGAAAGAGACCTTAAGCTTTGGGTTAGAAAACAAATTGGTCCTATTGCTACTCCAGATGTAATCCAATTTGCTCCTGGTTTACCAAAAACACGATCTGGAAAAATTATGAGAAGAATTTTAAGAAAGATTGCGGCTAACGATCCAGGAAATTTGGGAGACACAACTACTTTAGCTGATCCAAGTGTAGTTGAGTCCTTAGTTCAAAATAGACAAAATAAAGATTAATTAAAAGAAAGATTTTTAGTCAAATCCTTAAATTCATTCTCAACTAGATTCCATTTAAGCATAATAGAATTTAGGACTATTTCCTTATCTAAAACTTTTAATTCATCTGCAATTGGAGACCACTTGTAAAGAGCTAAGCCGCTTTCTTTAAATGGATTACCAAGATGATAATTATGCCAATTTATACTTTTTGCTTTCACAATAAATTCATTTTTTGCATTCTCATAAATTTTTTTATCAAGCCCATTCTCAAATTCTTTATCTAATATATTTAGAAATATTTTTTCTGAATCATTTTCTTTTAAATTTTTTTTATCAATTAAATAAGAAAAAACGTAAAATGTAAGATCTGAGATCGCAGCAACATAGATATTCCATTTAGCAATATTTATAGATTCTGCAAATTTCTCGTCTTCAACCATAAGCGCATATCTTGTGCCAATCCTAGTTTTTAAATAACCGTAAAGAGTTGTTTGAGCAACATGGGCCGATCTCTCTTGTACGAAATTTTCTAAGTCTGCTTTTGAGTTTATTGATTTAAATTTGTTAGTTATTTTTTTTAATGGAAAAAGGTATTCCCCCATGATTTTCATGGTCTCAAGTATATTTTTTATATTCAATCTCACGTTGTATTAAAAAAATCCCTGTTTTTATTACCTTGTAGCACTTCATATTGATTTTTGGTGGCCTTTTTTCTCTTTAAATTAAGATCCATATGGGTATGATCCCAACCATTAATTAATACTTTTTACGTAAAAAGTTAAAAACAGGGGGAAATATGTCAAATAAAGACGCATATTGGAATAAGACCAAAAACCATATGATAGTAACATTGGTTCTTTGGGCTTTTTTCTCATTAGTCATATTCATGTTTGGTTCTGAACTGAACACGATGTCATTTCTTGGGTACCCACTAGCATATTACATGACGGCACAAGGATCACTTCTTGCGTTCGTTGTTATGCTTTTCTGGACTGCCAACAAACAAGAGAAGATAGACGAAGAGCATGGGTTCTCAGAAAGAGAGGATGACTAAATGATAGAAATGAAAGGTGGATTTGTAAAAAATCTTCCAAAAGTATATGGTCTCTACACTGGAGGTTTCGCAGTATTCATTTTAATAATGGCTATTGCTGAACAAGCGGGCGTATCTGCAAAAAACATCGGAGTGATGTTTGTTGCTTTCACCGTTTTGATTTATGCCTTTATTGGTTATTTATCAAGAACAGTCCAAGTAGATGCTTATTATGTTGCTGGAAGACAAGTGCCAACCGTATTTAACGGAATGGCAACAGCAGCTGACTGGATGTCAGGTGCATCATTCGTAGCTTTAGCGGGTGGAGTATACTTTGGTGGCTATACTTATATGGCCTTCTTAGTTGGTTGGACAGGCGGTTATGTGCTTGTAGCAACTTTGTTAGCTCCGTACCTAAGAAAGTTTGGATGTTACACAGTTCCTGATTTTATAGGAACACGATATGGTGGTAATCTCGTAAGAGCTTGCTCTGTATTTGTGCTTTTTATAGCTTCATTTACTTATGTGACAGCACAAATTAACGCTACGGGAACAATAGCTTCAAGAGCACTGGGTATCCCATTCGAACTAGGAGTTTGGGTAGGATTAATCAGTATCTTAATCTGTTCTATGTTAGGTGGAATGAGAGCCGTAACATGGACACAGGTAGCTCAATACATCGTATTAATCATCGCGTATCTACTTCCAGTTTTCTGGATTAGTAATAAAATTGGTGGAGGAGTATTCCCTCACTTAATGTTAGGTGATGAAGTTGCGAGATTGGGTGATCTTGAACAACAATTTGGACTAGTTAAAAACAGTGCCGCAGACATGAAAGCAGCGGGAGTACCAGGAGGATTGAAATACATCTCTGGACCTCACTCTGGAGTGCCTGATGGTGGTGCTGCTGTTTGGAAATACTTATCATTAGCGATTTGTATGATGGTGGGAACTGCATCGTTACCTCATATTCTTATGAGATACTTTACAACTCCTTCAGTAAAAGCAGCGAGAAAATCGGTAGCATGGTCGCTATTCTTTATCTTCTTGCTTTACTCTTCAGCTCCAATGTTAGCAACTTTGTCTAAACTTGCTTTAATGGATCCAAACTTACCTACTGGAATTATCGGTAAATCTATTGCCGAAGTTCAACAAATAGCGTGGGTACAGAACTGGTCAGCAGTTAAACAAGTGTTCATCGCAGACTTTAATGGTGACGGTATACTTCAGTTGAACGAATGGTTCATGAGAGGTGACGTTGTGGTATTAGCTACTCCAGAAGTAGCTGGATTACCTTTCGTAATCTCAGGACTTGTGTTTGCTGGTGGTATGGCTGCTGCCATGTCAACTGCAGATGGATTAGTTCTTGCGATATCAAATGCTTTATCACACGACATTTACTACAAAATAGTAAATCCAAAAGCAGATACTGCAAAAAGACTAATCGTTGCTCGTGTACTTCTAGTAATAATCGGTGCCGCAGGTGCTTACATAGCTTCATTTAGGCTAACAAGTATCTTAGGTTCGGTTGCTTGGGCGTTTGACTTTGCGATGTCAGGCCTATTCTTCCCACTTGTACTTGGTGTATGGTGGAAGAGAGCTACTAGACAAGGTGCAATCGCTGGAATAGTAACTGGAATACTCTCTGGATTATTTTACCTATTATGGGTATATCCTAAGTTTTCAGTTCCAATTTTCGGTCAGGTAAATGAACCTTTCTTATATATCGATCATTTAAGATTTGGTTTAATAGGAGCACCAGTTTGTTTAGTTACAATGGTTGTGGTTAGTCTTATGACTAAAGAACCAGATGCAGCTACTCAAGCGATGGTTGATGCAACTAGAATACCTACTGGTAAAGCAGTACTAGGCAAACAACACTAGTTAAAAAACTTTTTAAATTTAAAAGGGGCGAGTTTATCGCCCCTTTTTTTTTGTCTAAATCATGATATCTTAAAAATATGATACCAACTTGGATAATTGTCATAGATTACATACTTGGAATGATAATGTGGACCTTAATTGGAAGAGCAGCAATGAATATTTTTCAAAGAGAGGACTCCACCTTTTTCTTTATGAGAGTATTTGTTAAATACACTAATCCAATTATTAAATTATTTAAACCAATTACTCCTAGTTTTTTATTTGGTGGATTTATTGCTCTTTACGTTGCATGGTTTTTTTATCTATTTAGATTTTATGCTATGCCCTACTTACTTGGGTACGATGTATGGGGAATGTTGGCTTTTCCGTTAGAAAGCGATTTTTCAAAACAGCTTTACCAACTTTTTAATTAACAATTTATTTTTTTGACAAATTTATTGATTAAAATATAAGTAAAGAATGAGTGTCCCTATCAAAATATCGCCATCTATACTTTCTGCAAATTTTAGTAAACTAGGAGACGAAGTCATAGCATTAGAAAAAGCTGGCGCAGATTATATACACATTGATGTAATGGATGGACATTTCGTACCCAACTTAACAATTGGACCAGAAGTAATAAAAAAATTAAGACCTCTCACAAAAAAAGTTTTTGATGTTCATTTAATGATAAAACCTGTAGATAATTTTATCAAAGATTTTTCAAATGCTGGCGCAGATATTATTACATTCCATCCAGAAGCTACGCCGAATGTATCACATACAATTAATTTAATTAAAAAAGAAGGAAGAAAAGTTGGTATATCATTAAAACCTAAATCCAAAATAGAATTAATTGAGAAACATTTAGATCAAGTCGATTTGATACTTATTATGAGTGTAGAACCTGGTTTTGGAGGTCAAAAATTTATGCCAGAAGTTTTGGAAAAAACAAAAAAAATTAAGGAGATATTAGATAACAAAAAATTAAAAGTTGAAATAGAAATAGATGGAGGAATTAATTTTGAAAATTGTATTCAGGCAAAAAAAGCTGGGGCTAATGTGCTTGTTTCTGGATCCACTATTTTTAAAGAAAATAAAGGTGACCTCAAGAAGAATATAGAAATTCTTAGAACAAATTAATAAATGTTTAATTTAAAAAGTATTTATTTTTACTTTTTAGCAGTTCAAATAAGTTTAATAAAATTTATAAAAAAGATTTATTTTTCAACCAGTTTTTATAATAAATCTTTATTATCAAAAACTCCTCAACAATTCTATTTTCACCCTAATCCTTTCTTGCTTTCTACTATAACTAACTACACAAAGCATTCATTTAAGATTAGTGAAATTGATCCAAATTTATTCTGGATTAAAAAAGGAAACAATAAAGAACAAAGAGAATTACATGATTTTTTATGGTTAAATTTAATTGACAGAAAAACTGATGGAAAATCCTTACAAAAAATAATTGATCTGTGGATTTTAAAACACTCAAAGTATAAAAGAAATATATGGGAAAGTTCTATACTTAGTAAAAGAATTATAAGCTGGATATTAAATGTAGATGTTATCCTTAATAATGGTTCTTTCTATTTTAAAAAAAATTTTTTAAACAGCATAATAGCCCAAACAAACCACTTAAAAAAAAATATCAAGTTTGAAAAAAATAATTCTAAAAGGATAGAGGTATTAACTGCTATTCTTCTATCTGGATTAGTTTTTAAAGAATATTTAGATAATTTTGATATTTCAATAAAAGAATTAGAGAAGCTAGTTAAAATTTATTTTGATAATGATGGTTTCCCATTAACTCGTAATCCTAATGATCTAATTTTTTCCTCAAAATACCTAATACTATGCAAAGAGTCTATCAAAGATGCTCAACAATATGTTCCTGAATTTCTTGAGACAATAATTGATAAAAATCTTCGATGTATTAAAAGTATTCAAACACCTAATAATCAAACTCCGCTTTTTAATGGAGGTACTGAAGATAATTTAGATCAATTGAACAGGTACTTTGATGATTTAGACTATAAGTCTAAAGATAAAAAAAATATGATTGGTGGTATTCATGCGTTTAGAATAAGGAATAATGCAATTTTTTTTGATGTAGGAGAACCTCCAAAAAAAGACTTTTCTAGTAGTTATCAATCTGGGCCCCTATCATTTGAGTATTATTTAGATGGAGAAAAAATTATTACTAATTGTGGATTTGGTTCTAGAATATCCACTAAAGCTGAACTTTTAAGTCGTTTAACATCGGCTCAATCAACTTTAACTCTCGATAATACCTCTGTAACCAAATTTGAGAGAAATAAACTCATTAATAGGATATTTGGAAATTCAATTAAAGATACTTTTAAAATTAATAATCTAAATTTCACAGAAGATAAGAATGAAGTACAATTTATTGCTTCTCATAATGGTTATAAAAAAAAATTTGGTTGCGTGCATAAAAGAGAATTATCTATTGATAAGGTTAATGGTAAATTAACTGGTTGTGATGAGATAACAAAGGAAAAAGACGGTAGGCCTATTAATTATAGTCTTAGATTTCATCTATATCCTGGTTTAACAGCTGTAAAAACAATGGGTGGAAATAGTGTATTAATTCAGATTTCTAAAAATAAATCATTAATTTTCACAATAATAAATGGGTCAATATTATTAGAAAAAAGCATTTTTTTAGGTCGAAATAAAATACTAGATAATACTTGTGTAACTGTGTCAGGTAATTTAGTTAATAAAAATCAAATTATTCATTGGGAAATAAAAAAGAATAACTAATTATGAAACAAAAAATTAAAAATGCTCTTATTTCTGTTTCTGACAAAACTGAATTAAACTCGATCCTTAAAATTTTAAAAAAATTTAAAATTAATATTATTAGTTCAGGTGGGACATTTGCCTCTATTAAAAAACTTGGTTATGATTGTGTGGAAATTTCAAATTTTACTGGTTTTAAAGAAATGCTCAATGGAAGAGTTAAAACTCTGCACCCAAAGATACACGCGGGAATACTCTATGATAGAAATAACAAAAAACATAAAATTGAGATGAGTAGTCAAAAATTTATACCAATTGATTTAATTATAGTTAATTTTTATCCATTTCAGAAAACAGTAATAAATTCAAAAAATCCAAAAAATATAATTGAAAATATTGATATAGGCGGCCCAACAATGGTAAGGGCTGCTGCAAAAAATTTTAAAAACGTAACAATAGTCACCAATAAAGATGATTATCAAAACTTAATAAAAGAAATTAATAAAAATAAAGGTAAAACATCCTTAAAATTTAGAGAACTAATGTCATCAAGAGCTTTTGGATTAACAGCATATTATGACTCTATGATTGCTAATTGGTTTAATCAGAAGTTAAAAATAAATTTTCCAGAAAAGAAAACAATCTTTGGTAATAAAATCCAAAATTTAAGGTATGGAGAAAACCCCCATCAAGAAAGTTCTCTATATATAAATGATTACGATGATCAAAACCTTGGGTTGGAACAACTAAACGGAAAAGAACTCAGCTTTAATAACTATAATGATATATTTGCTAGTTTAGAAATTTTATCCTCTCTTAAAAAAGACCCTGCTACTGTAATAATTAAACATGCAAACCCTTGTGGGGTTGCTCAAAATAAATCTGCATTATCATCTTTCAAAAATGCCTTCGATAGTGACCCGATTAGTGCTTTTGGTGGTGTGATAGCTTGTAACTTTAGAATTAATAAAAAAATAGCTCAAGAAATAAGCAAAAATTTTCTTGAGGTTATCTTGGCAAAAAGTTTTGACAATAAAGCGAAGAAAATTTTAAAAAAAAAGAAAAATCTAAGGATTATTGATATATCTAAATTTAAAATCAAAAATTTAATAACTATAAAATCTTTTGATAAGTCGTTCTTAATTCAAAGCAAAGATGAATTAATAATAGACAAAAAAAAACTAAAATGTGTAACTAAAATTAAACCAACAAAGAAAGAAATGTCAGAAATAGAATTTGCATTTAATATTTGCAAACATGTAAAATCTAATGCAATAGTTTTAACAAATAACTTTTCAACCATAGGAATTGGTGGGGGGCAGCCGAGTCGATTGGATAGTTGTAAAATAGCAACTCAAAAGGCAAAACAGTTTCAGCCTTCTAAAGTTAAGAACTCTATCGCAGCCTCAGATGCATTTTTCCCTTTCGCAGATGGAATTAAAACTTTAATTAAAGCTGGAGTAAAAATTATTGTACAACCAGGTGGATCCGTAAGAGATCAAGAGATTATTGATGCAGCTAATAAAGCTAAAATTAAAATGATTTTTACCAAAATACGTCATTTTAATCACTAGCTAAATTTTATCGATCTTAGCTGCCAAAATAAAATCACTTTCTGCTAATCCTTTAATTGCATGAGTGAAAATTTTAATTTTACAATAGCCCCAACCAAAAGAAATATCGGGATGATGTCCTTCCTTCTCTGCAATTATACCAACTTCATTTGAAAAGTTTTGGCTTTCTAAGAAATTTTTAAATTTAAATTCTTTTATTAAAAAGAAGCTTTTTTCTTCATCGCTTTTTACATTCCACCCATCTATTTTTTTTAAATATCTATGTATCTCCTTTGTATCAAAAGGCGGAATATTTCCCTCGCAAGGGATACATTTTTTATCTGACAATTCACTCATATACACCTTAATGGAGCGGGCAAAGGGACTTGAACCCTCGACCTTCTCGTTGGCAACGAGACGCTCTACCACTGAGCTATGCCCGCAAAATTTACTAAGTATATTATACTAATTTGAATTTGGTCAACCTTAATAAAAATGATACTTTCGATATACTGAGATTTCTATTATAATTAATCTAATATGAAATCTTTTCCAAATCAAATTCCAATTTTTCCACTAAGTGGGGTCATATACTTTCCTAAAACAAATTTACCCTTAAATATTTTTGAACAAAGATATTTAGATTTAGTAAATGACTCAATTCGTAAAGACAAATTAATAGGTATGATTCAGAATAAAAGAAAAGACGAGGGATTATATAAAGTAGGATGTTTAGGTAAAATTAGTGATTTTCAAAAAAGTGATGACGGAAGAATTCTGATAAATTTGTCTGGAATTACAAGATTTGAAATATTGGAAGAGAAAGAAAATTCAAAACTATATCGGGAATTTAAAGTTAATTATGAAAAATTTAGTTTAGACATAGAGCCTGTCTTGGAAGAAATTAATACAAAATCTATAGTAGAAAAAGCAGAGATTTTTTTTAATAGAAGTGGATTTCTTTTAAATTGGAGAGAATTTAAAAAACTTAATGAAATGCAAAAGATAAATACTTTATCTATGATTGCACCTGTAACAAATGAAGAAAAACAAAAGCTTCTTGAAGCTGTGTCGCTTAAAGATAAAGCAAAAACTCTAGAAAATATAATTACTTTTTATTTGCACGAGACAGATTTTAAGAATCAAACAGTTCAATAAATTAAATCTTTAATTAGAAGACTTGTTCATAGAGTCAAAAAAATCAGCATTATTTTTAGTATTTTTTAATTTAGAAATTAAAAATTCAATACCGTCCATCGTACCCATTGGACTAATAATTCTTCTAAGAACGTTCATTTTTGATAGATCGTCTTTCTCAAAAAGAAGCTCTTCTCTTCTAGTGCCTGACCTAGTAATATCTAAAGCTGGATAAATTCTTTTATCAGCAACTTTTCTATCTAAAATCAATTCTGAATTACCTGTTCCTTTAAATTCTTCAAAAATAACTTCATCCATTCTGCTTCCAGTGTCAATCAATGCCGTAGAAATTATTGTTAGTGATCCTCCTTCTTCAACATTTCTTGCTGCGCCAAAAAATCTCTTCGGTCTCTGAAGAGCATTTGCATCAACTCCTCCAGTTAAAACTTTACCCGAACTTGGGATAACAGCATTATAAGCTCTTCCAAGTCTTGTTATTGAGTCTAGTAATATCACGACGTCTTTTTTGTGCTCCACCAATCTTTTTGCTTTTTCTATAACCATTTCAGCAACCGCAACGTGTCTAGACGCAGGTTCGTCAAAAGTTGAAGCAACAACTTCTCCTTTGACTGATCTTTGCATATCAGTCACTTCTTCTGGTCTTTCGTCAATTAATAAAACCATTAAATAACATTCAGGGTGATTTGCAGTTATAGATTGAGCAATATTTTGCAAAATAATTGTTTTACCGGCTCTAGGAGGTGACACGATTAGTGATCTTTGTCCTTTACCTATTGGACTAACCAGGTCTATTAACCGGGCAGTGTTGTCTGGTTTTTTTTCTACTTTAGTAGTTTCAACTTCTAATTTGATTCTTTCATTTGGATATAATGGGGTGAGGTTATCAAAGGCAATTTTATTTTTTCCTTTTTCTGGGTCGTCAAAGTTAATTTTATTAACTTTTAATAACGCAAAATATCTTTCAGCATCTTTTGGACCTCTTATCTCGCCCTCAACTGAGTCTCCCGTTCTTAAACCAAACCTTCTTATTTGACTCGGGCTAACATATATATCATCTGGTCCAGGTAGATAATTAGACTCGATAGCTCTCAAAAACCCAAACCCATCTTGAAGTACTTCCAAGACCCCTGTGGCAGTTATTTGCTCATTTTTTTCTGCAAGTTTTTTTAATATAGCAAATAATATTTCTTGCTTTCTAAGGGTGCTGGGATTTTCTATGCCTAGTTTCTCTGCTTCACTAATTAGCTCTGCAGGGTTTTTTTGCTTTAGTTCTTGTAAGTTCATGTGATTGTTGTTGATTAAGGAATGTAGTAAAAATATAGGGGTTTTTAAAAAAAATTCAACCCCTAATTATATTGGCTTAAATACTACAACAAATATAACTACAATTAATATAATCGTGGGTATTTCGTTGTAAATTCTAAAGAATTTTGGGCTTTTTTGATTATTGTCTATTGCAAAATCATTAAGATATTTACCTAAAGTAAAGTGATAATAAGTTAAAATTACAACAGATATAGTTTTGATCTGCATCCATAACTCTAAAAAAACTGAGAAGCTTAAACTATGTATCAATAAAATTCCAAAAAGCCACGAAAGCATCATTGCAGGCATCATTATATAATTATAAAGCTTTCTTTCCATAACTTTAAAAACTGTTTTTTGTGATTTATCTTCTGCCTCTGAGTGATAAACAAATATCCTTGGTAAATATAGAAGACCCGCCATCCAAGATATAACAGCAATTAAATGAAGAGATTTAAATAATAAATATAAATTCATTTTATAAATACTTGTTTAATAATTTTTCAAATAATTTGATATGATCTGAGTTGTCGTTCAAGCAAGGAATTAAATCAAAATTAACTCCGCCATTTTCTAAAAAACTCTCTTTACCTTGAATATTTATCTCCTCTAAAGTTTCAACACAATCAGATGCAAAACCAGGACATATTACCAATAAATTTTTTACGCCCTTTTTAGGCAAGCTTTCTAATGTTTTGTCTGTATAAGGAGTTAACCATTCTTGAGGCCCAAATCTTGATTGGAAAGTTGTTTGAATCTCTACTTTATTAAACTTTTCCTTCATCAGTCTTGTAGTTTTGTGGCAATAGCAATGGTATGGATCTCCTTTGTCAAAATAAGACTTAGGTATTCCGTGATAAGAGGAAATTATTAAATCAGGTTTCCAGTTTATTTCTTTAATCTTTTTTCCAATACTGTTTACTAAGGCTTCAATATAAAAAGGCTCACTTTCATAGTGGGGAATAATTTGGATGCTGGGCTGCCATCTCATTTTCATTAGTGATCTATAAACTTCATCGCAAACTGTTGCGGTTGTTGCAGCTGCATATTGGGGGTATAAGGGAAGAATAACTATATTTTCGCATCCTTCTTCTTTAAGTTTATTCAATTTAGATTTTATACTTGGGTTCCCATATCTCATAGCGAAGTCTACAATTATTTTTTTATTTCCAATCTTTTCGTTTAACTTGGTGGCTTGATTTCTAGTAAAATATAATAAAGGTGACTCGTTGCTTTCTTTACGCCAAATTTTTTTATAGGCATGAGCTGTTTTGGATGGCCTAAAAGTCAAAATAAATAGATTTAGAATTATTTGCCAAATTAATGGATTTACCTCTATTACCCTTCTGTCTGATAGAAATTCTTTTAAGTATTTTCTAATATCCCACCAACTTGTAGAGTCAGGGGTTCCTAAGTTGATTAACAAAACACCGGTTTTGCCAAATTTTACTACAGGATGATCTTTGTCCATTAATAATTCCTATAAAATTCAATTAATTTTTTTACTCTATCAGGATCTGTTTCAGGAAGTAAGCCGTGACCAAGATTAAAAATATAAGGAATATCCTGAAATGTCTTAATATATTTCGTCGCTCCCTTTAACATTAGTTCCTCGGACTCTAGTAAAAGTTTTGGATCAAGCCCACCTTGTAATACAACATTTTTCAAATTATTTTTTGCCCACATAGGATCTATTGTATAATCTAAATTTATACCTTCTGGCTTAACCATTTCATTAAATTCTTTGTATTTTTCTTTAATGCCTCTAGGGAAACATATATTTGGAATTTTTTTTTCTTTACAAAACTCAACTATTTTTGCGTTGGGTATATAACAATAATCTTTAATATCATTTTCAGGAATTAATCCTGACCAAGAGTCAAATATTTGAACAACATCTGCCCCAGCATCAATTTGGTTAGAAATATGAAGAGATAGAAATTTAATTAATTTACTTAAAATCTGATTTTTATTGATGATGTTTTTATTTAACTTGTCAAAATCTATTTCAGTTTTATTCTTTTTAATATTAAGCATATAAACTAATAATGTCCAAGGGGCTCCTATAAAGCCTATTAAAGATTTTTTTTTATCTAGATTAGATCTTGTTATTTCAATTGCTTTATAAACTGGATTTAATTTTTCTGAGAATTCGTTTTCATTTATATCCAAAAATTTTTCTAAAATAAAATCGTCTAATTCTGGACCCTCATCTTTAATAAATTTTACTTCTTGGCCTAATGCATATGGTGCTATTAGAATATCTGAAAAAATTATAGCGGAATCCAAATCAAACTTTTTTATTGGTTGAAGTGTTATTTCAGAACTTAATTCGCTATTTAAACAAAGTTTGATAAAATCTTGATTTTGTGACCTTATTTTCCTAAACTCAGGTAAATATCTACCTGCTTGTCTCATAAACCATACAGATCTACAAGTTCTATCTTTTTGTACTAATATTCTTTTAAGAGTGCTCATAATATATAGTTTAGTTTAATAAATTTAAAATATGTAGTAGGTCCTGTTAATTATCAATATAACTATTTATACATATTTCATACAATCTGACTTGAATAAATAATGTCATTTATAGCTGTAATCCTATGATTTTAGTTAAATTATAAACAATTATAAAATTATAATATCAACACCTAACAAAATGTTTAAATAATGTTAATTATTGTTAATTACTTTTTATAAATTATAAAAATATTGAAAAAACCGAGCTTATTAAATAATTGTTAACAGAGATATGAACCAAAAATACAATGTATATCTTGTGTCCGACTCTACTGGAGAAACTTTAGACAGGATTTTCTTATCACTAAAATCACAATTTTCTAATTTTGAATATGAGAAAAAAGAATTTGCTTTTGTAAGAACTGAGCAACAAATAGACAAGATTATCAAAATTTGCTCTGATTCTAAAAATTCTATAATTTTATATACTATTGTTGAAACAAAGCTGGCTAAATATATTTCCAATATTTGTGAAGAAAATGGCATTCCCTGTTTTGGGATATTAGGAAATTTAATATTAAATTTTTCTAAACTATTAAACCAAAAAGCAATTCATAAACCAAGCGCTCAGCACGTCTTAGATGACGAATATTTTAAAAGAATTGAGGCCATTCAATTTACAATGTATCATGATGATGGGAAAAAAATTGGAGATATTGATAAAGCAGATATTATTCTCCTGGGAGTTAGCAGGACAAATAAAACACCTACCTCCATATATTTAGCTAACAGAGGTTATAAAACTATGAATATTCCTCTAGTTCTAGATCAAAAAGTTCCCGAAGATTTAAAATCATATAAAAATAAAAAATGCGTTATTGGTTTAGTGGCTGACCCAGACAGATTGGCTGATATTAGAAGAAATAGAGTTGCAATAATGCAGGATCATAATATTAAAGAATATACTGATCTTAATTCTATAAAAGAAGAGTTAGATAAATCTAAAAAACTTTTTAATAAGTATAATTGGCCAATTATTGACGTAACCAGAAGATCTGTAGAAGAAACAGCTGCATCTATTTTAAAGATTTTTGAAATACAAAAAAATAAATGAAAATTATCTTAGCGTCCAAGAGTGGAGTAAGAAAAAAAATTCTAGATAAGTATAATATTGACACCGAAGTAATAGCATCAAATGTAGATGAAGATCAAATTAAAGAAAGTTTGTTAGCTGAAAAAGCAACTCCCTTAATTATATCTAAAAATTTAGCTGAAGTTAAATCAACAAAAGTTAGCAACAAGCACCCCAACCATCTAGTTTTGGGTGCTGATAGCGTGATCTCACTAGATAACAAATTAATTAATAAACCAAAGTCTAGAAAAGAAGCTTTAGATATTTTAAAAGAATTAAATAATTCAAAGCACTATCTTATTAGTTCAGTATGTATTTCAAAAAATGGTGCAATGATCTGGAATTATACAGATCAATCTGAACTAAAAATGAAAAATTTTAAGGAAAAAGAATTTATAAAATACTTAGATAAAATTAAAACCGACACCTTATTAAGATATGGAGTTTATCAAATAGAGGCTGATGGCTTGAACCTTTTTGAATATATAAAAGGAGATAAAGATTCAATTATGGGTTTGCCTATAAAACAGATAATGGATTATATTAGACAATATAAATAATGAAAAAAAAATCATTTGCGATTATCGGAGATCCAGTTGCTCATTCCTTATCGCCAGTTTTGCATAATTATTGGTTTAAGAAATATAAGATCGAGGCGGAGTACTCTTTATTAAATGTTAAAGAAAAAGATATAGAAAGCATTGCAGTTAGAATAAGAAATGGAGAATTAAGTGGACTTAATGTAACCCTACCTTATAAGCAAAAAATAATTCCCTTTATTGATAAATTAATTAATGATGCTAAATCTACGAATTCAGTTAACACAATTTTTTTAGACGAAACAAATACTCTAGTTGGAGAAAATACAGATGTATATGGATTACAAGCTGCTTATTTAAAAGAGATTAATGAAGCAAAAAACAAAAAAGCTCTTGTAATTGGTGCCGGTGGAGTTTCACCATCTGTGATTTTTGCATTACAAAAATCTAGGATTAACAATATTTCAATAATAAACAGAACTCATGAAAAATCTTTATTTTTAAAGAAAAAATTTGATTTTTTGAATATTCTAAATTGGTCCTCTCTTATGCAAGAGATAAGTAATTTTGATATTATTATTAACGCAACAAGTCTCGGTCTAAAGAACGGAGAAGATTTTGAATTTAGTTTTGATGATGTTAAAAATAATATGATTTACATTGATACAATTTATAATCCTTTAGAAACAAAGACCTTAAAATATCTTAAGGAAAATAAGATTAAGACCTTTAATGGTTTAGACATGTTTATCTACCAAGGGCAAAAATCCTTTTATTTATGGAATAAAATAAATCCAGAAATAGACGATCAATTAATTAATTTATTAGTTTCGAAATTAAAATGACTATTATAGGACTAACCGGCTCTTTAGCTTCAGGAAAGACAACTGCTAGCAAAATTATTGCAGATAACAAAGGGCCATTATTTAGCGCTGATAAGGTAGTAAAAAAATTATATAATCAGAAGAAATTTAAGAGAATCCTTTCTAAAAAACTGAAATTTAGAAATGATAAAAATTTTAAAAAAAATCTAAAGAATGAAATTTTAAAAAAAAAAGAAATTTTAAAAAAATTAGAAAAAATAATACACCCTTTAGTTAGAAAAGAAATGTTTATTTTTTTAAAAAAAAATCAAAAAAAAAATTTTTTATTTCTTGAAATTCCTCTATTAATAGAAAGTAAGTTAGCAAAATACTTCGATGTAATAATATTTATAAAATCCAATAAGAATTTAAGATTTAAAAGATTTATGTTGCGAGGAGGTAGTCCCGATTTATTCTCTGTATTAGATAACCATCAAATAAAAGATAGCAAAAAGATGAAGTTTTGTGACCATATAGTTGTTAATAATAAATCTTTATCTGTTTTAAAAAGGAAACTATCTAATATAATTTATTTATATGAGTGAAATTTTTTTAGATACAGAGACAACAGGCCTTTCTTACAAAGATGGACATAAAATTGTAGAGATAGCATGTGTTGAAACAAAAGATTTGATCCCAACTAACAATGTTTTTCATAAATTGATAAATCCAAGAAGAAATGTGCCTGAGGCAGCTTTCAAAGTTCACGGATTTTCTGAAGAATTTTTAAGTGATAAAGAAACTTTCGATAAAATTTCTGATGAATTTCTTAATTTTATTAAGGGCAAAAAACTAATAATACATAATGCAAATTTTGATTTAGAGTTTTTAAATGGTGAACTAGGCTCAATTAAAAAAAACCTTATAGACAAAGAGGCAGTCATTGACTCCCTTGAAATTGCAAGAAATAAATTTCCTGGAACATCAAATTCTCTAGACGCACTTTGTAGAAGATTTAATATTGATCTATCTAGACGAAGTAAGCACAATGCTATGTTAGATTGTGAGTTACTAAGAGAGGTTTATATTAATCTTTTAGATGCAAAAGAGCCTAAATTTGACCTTCCTACTATTGAACAAAACCTGATTAAATCAAATAACGGAGAAAAAGATTATAATAAAAAAATCTTACATATTTCTAAAGCTGAAATTAAAGATCACGAGGACTTTTTAAAATCAGAGCTTAAAAAAAATTTTTATTGAATTTTTTTATGGTTATAAAGTTTTTGAAAATCTACTGTATTACTAATTTTGACATCTTTAAATCCTGAATTTTCAAAAACAAATAAAAATATTTTTCTTAATTCAGGATAAATTGAAGTTGGTACACTAATTAATATTATTTTTTCCACATCCTTTTTATCAGTCACAGTATCGTCTAATTCAATAATAGTAGAATATATTATTTTTGTATTAATCTTTTCAACCTCATCTTTGTTTGGTGTGAGATTTAGAGTTGTTTCAACTTCTAAAATTCTGTCTTTTAGCTGGTTACTTTTTATATCTATATTAATTTTGTAATTTGAAATATTTTTAGACAATAAGGAAAATATTTTTGGATTAGGTATTTTAAAATCTAAATTTTTAATATATTTTCCTATAATTTTATATTTCATCTTTCTTATCCTTGTCTTCTATAATTTCACCATCTAACGTATTTGAGCTTTCTTGGTTTGTTTGAGTAGTTTTTCTTTTTACAAAAGATCTGATTAAAAACTTTCTTGTAAAAGGTATTAAAAGTAAAAAGCCTAAGGTGTCGGTAAAAAAACCTGGGATAATAAGAAGTAAAGCTGCAAAAGCAATAGAAGCTCCAGATATAATCTCATAGATTGGTATTTTATTCTGATAGAGATTTATCGCACCAGATCTGATAGTTCTAATTCCTTCGAGTTTCGCAAAATAAATCCCGATAATTGCTGTTAAGAAAATTAAGGACACCGTGTTTAATGCTCCTATTTTTCCTCCAATCTTAATCATAAAAAAAACCTCTATAGCTGGTATCCCAATAAATATAAGAAAAAGTGAGTTCATTTGTCTGTTACAAAATTATATTATTAATGTATATTTATCAAACTATGAGTAACAATTTTGGATATATAGACATTATTTTACTAGGAATGATTGCTGGATTTATAATCTTGCGACTTAGAAGTATCTTAGGAAGAAAGACTGGACATGAACCTAAAATTTATCCAGGTTTTGCAGAAAAGAAATTCAACGTACCAAATAATAATACAAAAAGTTTTAAAGAAAATTACGAAGTTTTAGAAGGGCAAAAAAAAGTGGAATTTTTAAAAGGTGCAGAAATTGCTTACGAAACAATACTAACTGCTTTTTCTAAAGGCGATAAAAAGAAATTACAAACTTTACTCACTTCTGATATGGCCTCAAATTTTGAACAGGCGATAGATGCAAGAAATAAAGAAAATATAAAATCTGAATTTACTTTTATAGGCGTGAAAGAGCCTAGCGTAGAAAAATACGAGAGAATTAAGAATGAGCTTTTTGCTTCAGTAAAATTTGTTTCAGAGGTCATCTCTGTAAAGAGAGATAAAGATAATAAAATAATTGAAGGAAATCCTGACAAAATAAAGCAGGTTACTGATTACTGGAAGTTTACAAAAAATATATTGAAAAAAAGTCCTAATTGGTATTTGTCTGAAATTGTCAACAAGTGACCAAAAAGAAAAATATTTCTCAAGAAGATATTAATACCTGGAAAAACTATATTAAGAACCCCACAGATATAGTTGATAAAGAATCTAAACAGAAAATAAGTTTACCAAAAGATCATAGATTTATTTTTGATCTTCACGGTTTCACCTTGATTGAGGCCAATCACAAAGTAAAAGAGGTTATTTTATCTTGTGTAAAAAAAAATTACAAAGAAATTTTATTTATCACTGGTAAAGGAATCCACTCTAATACAGAAAAAGATGTTTACGTCTCTAAAGATCTGAGCAAGTTAAAGTTCTCTGTTCCACAATTTATTAAATCAGATCTAGATTTGTCCAGGTATATATTGTCAATTTCTAAAGCAGATTTAGCTGATGGCGGAGACGGTGCAATTATAATTAAGCTTAAGAACTTATAAAATAAATTTTGATAAGTCAGTATCTTTAACCAAATTACCTAAATTTTCGTTTACATATTTATTATCTATAGTAATAGTTTCACCTGTTTTGTCGGTAGCATTGAAGCTAATATCATCTAGAACTTTCTCGATTATTGTATGCAATCTTCTGGCACCAATATTTTCAACAGATGAATTAACTTCAGCTGATATTTTTGCTAACATGTCAATCCCATCATCTGTAAATACAAGATTAACATTTTCTGTTTTTAATAGTTCTTTGTATTGTTTTATTAGACTATTATCGGGTTCCTTTAAAATTCTCTTAAAGTCATCTTCGTTTAAAGCATTAAGCTCCACTCTTATAGGTAATCTACCTTGTAATTCTGGAAGAAGGTCGGATGGTTTTGCTAGTTGGAAAGCGCCTGATGCAATAAAAAGTATATGATCAGTCTTAATTGGTCCATGCTTAGTACTTACTGTAGTGCCTTCAATTAATGGTAGCAAATCTCTTTGGACGCCCTCTCTAGATACATCCCCACCCACACGGTCACTTCTAGCTGAAACTTTATCAATTTCGTCTAGGAATACTATACCGTTTTCTTCAGTTGCTATTTTGGCTTCTTTTATTATTTTATCTTCTTCAATCATTTTGTCAGATTCTTGAGCAACTAAAATGTCATGGGACTCTTTCACTGTCATTTTCTTCTTCTTACCTTTTTTATTTCCCATTGATTTTCCAAGAATATCACCCAGATTTACCATACCAACATTTCCACCAGGCATACCTGGAATCTCAAAACTTTGAAGTCCAGAAGATTTATCTTGGACCTCTATTTCTATTTCATTGTTATCTAAATCACCATTTCTTAATCTTTTCCTAAAACTTTCTTTAGTTGCTACGCTAGCTTTACTTCCGACTAATGCATCTAAAACTTTATTTTCTGCTTTAAGCTCTGCTTGCGCTTTAACTTCTTTTCTCTTTTTCTCTCTTTCCATTGCGATAGCTATCTCAATTAGGTCTCTCACAATTTGTTCAACATCTCTTCCTACGTAACCGACTTCTGTAAATCGTGTAGCTTCAACCTTGATAAATGGAGCTTGTGCTAATTTTGATAGTCTTCTTGAGATTTCAGTTTTACCAACACCAGTTGGGCCAATCATAAGAATATTTTTAGGAAGAACCTCATCTCTCATTTCGTCTGAAAGCGCTTGTCTTCTCCATCTATTTCTTAAAGCAACTGCCACTGCTTTCTTAGCTTCTTTTTGTCCAATTACATATCTATCTAGTTCAGAAACTATTTCTCTTGGAGATAAAGCGCTCACTTTGGAACTTTTCTTTTTGGTATTTTTTACTAAATTTAAATTTGTAACATTTTTAGAATTAACCATATTAAATTTTCTCCACAGTGACGTTATTATTAGTAAATACACAAATATCAGAAGCAACTTTGATAGCTTTTCTGGCAATTTCTTCAGCTTTTAAGTCTGTTTCCACCAAAACTTTTGCAGCAGCAAGAGCATAATTTCCTCCAGATCCGATACCTATGATTCCGTCTTCTGGTTCCAACACATCTCCTGTACCAGAAATAATAAAGCTATGTTTTTTATCCGCTACAGCCATAAGTGCTTCTAATCTTCTTAAAAATTTATCACTTCGCCAGTCTTTAGCTAGTTCAACAGCTGCTCTTTGTAAGTTCCCAGCATGCTTTTCGAGCTTTGCCTCAAGTCTTTCAAATAAAGTTAATGCATCAGCAGTAGAACCTGCAAATCCTGCAATCACTCCTCTACTTTCAATTTTTCTAACTTTTTTTGCTTTACTTTTAAGTACAGTATTTCCAAGACTTACTTGACCGTCTCCTGCAACCACTGTTTCGTTATTTTTTCGCAGTAAGACAATGGTAGTTCCATGCCACTTTTCAGCTGTATTCATGATGTTATATGTGGAGATTAATTCTAGATCTTCAATAGTGAAATCTGATTTATTGATAAAATGTTAATTTGTATATATATCAAAGATAAATTGTCTTAGATTATGAAAAGAAAAGCTAAAATAAACAGAAAAACCAAAGAAACTAACATTTCCGTCGCAGTCAACTTAGATGGAAAAGGGAAATATAAAATTAAAACTGGGATCGGTTTTCTTGATCACATGCTTGAACAATTAGCAAAGCATTCACTAATAGACATTGAAGTTAAAGCTAAAGGCGACACACATATTGACTTACACCATACAACAGAAGATACAGGTATAGCTATTGGAGAAGCTATAAAAAAAGCTGCAGGCAATAGAAAAGGAATTACTAGATACGCATCAACTATGATACCGATGGATGAAACTCTTAGCCGAGTTTCAATTGATGTATCGAACAGACCTTATTTAATCTGGAAAGTAAACTTACCAGTTGAGAAGCTTGGTGAAATGGACACAGAGTTATTTAAAGAATGGTTCCAAGCATTTTCTCAATCAGCAGGAGTAACTTTACATGTAGAAAATATTTATGGCGATAACAGTCACCATAAGATTGAGTCTTGTTATAAAGGTTTAGCTAGATCGCTCAAGGATGCTTTAGCGATAGATAAAAGAATTAAAAACTCAATACCTTCGACAAAAGGCTCTATTTAAATTTGATGAATGTCACAATTGTTGACTACCAATCAGGCAATATAAGTTCAGTCATTAACTCTTTTACAGAGGTCGCTAAAGGTAATGTTAATCTAGAAGTAACTTCAGATATAAAAAAAATTAAATCCAGCGATAAGATTGTCTTACCAGGTCAAGGATCATTTAAGAGCTGTGTAGATTCTTTAAACAGCATCAATGAATTAGTTGATACACTTAAAGAATTCGCAATCATTTACAAGAAACCTTTATTAGGAATTTGCGTGGGTTTACAAATGTTTGCTGACGTTGGTTTTGAAGAAGCAGAAACAAAAGGACTTGGTTGGATTTCAGGAAAAGTTTCAAAAATTGATAATCAAAATGGAAAATTTAAACTTCCACACATTGGTTGGAACGAAATTGAAATTCAAAAGGAAAGTAAAATATTTAAGGATATTAGAAATAAATCTCACATGTATTTCGTCCACAGCTATGAGTTCATTCCTGAAGATAAATCAGTTATTTCAGCAACAACAGATTACTCATCACAGATTGTTTGTTCTGTTGAAAAAGATAATTTATTTGGAACACAGTTTCATCCTGAGAAAAGTGATAAAATTGGATTAAAAATAATTGATAACTTTATAAAACTTTAATGAAAATATTTCCCGCCATAGATATTAAAGATAAAAAGTGCGTGAGATTAATCAGAGGAGACTTTGAGAATAAAACAGAATATGAAACTTCTCCTATAGACCAAGCAGGTAAATACAAAGATCATGGTTTTAAAAATTTACACATTGTTGATTTAGACGGCGCTCTAACTGGTCAGACAGTTAACCTAAATGTTATCCAAAAAATAGTAAGTAAATATGATTTAAAAATTGAAATAGGTGGTGGTATTAGATCTCTTGATAGTGTTAAGCAATATATTGATGCAGGTGTTGAGAAGGTAATTTTAGGAAGCGGTGCGATTAAAAATAAAGAATTTTTAAAAGAGGCCTGTGAAAAATTTAAAAGTCAAATTGCTTTAGGATTAGACACAAAGGATGGAAATCTCTCTGTGTCAGGTTGGAAAGAAAATCTAAATGTTAAAACCATAGACTTTCTTAAAGAAGTCAATAGTTATGGCGTGAGCAGAATTATTTACACTGATATAAATAGAGATGGAATGAAGACTAGCCCTAACTTTGATGAGACAGTAAAAATTGCAGAGCTCTCTAATTGTCCTGTTGTGATTTCAGGAGGTGTTTCTTCAATAAACGATATTAAAAAAGCCAAAGAATTAGATAATAAAAAAATTGAAGGTATTATTGTTGGTAAAGCTATTTATGATGGTGATATCAAACTTGATGAGTTAGCGAAGGAGATTAGTGCTTAAAAATAGAATTATACCTTGTCTTGATGTTAAGAATGGAAGAGTAGTAAAAGGTATCAACTTTGTCGAATTAAAGGATGCTGGAGATCCAGTTGAACAAGCTAAGATTTATAGTGATGGTGGAGCTGATGAAATTTGTTTTTTAGATATTACTGCATCAAATGAAAATAGAGAGACAATTATCGATATTGTAAGAAAAACTGCAAAAGAATGTTTTGTTCCTTTAACGGTTGGAGGTGGCGTTAGATCTATTCAAAATATTACTGATTTACTTTTAGCTGGTGCGGATAAGGTTTCTATAAACACAGCTGCTGTTAAAGATGTAAGTTTTATAAAAGAGGCGTCAAAAAAATTTGGGTCGCAATGTATTGTTGTAGCTATAGATGCTAAAAAAGTTTCAGATAATAAATGGGAAGTCTTTACTCATGGTGGAAGAAACAAAACAGGCATTGACGCAATAGAATTTGCAAAACAAGTAGAAGCAAATGGAGCAGGAGAAATTCTATTAACTTCAATGGATAGAGATGGAACAAAGTCTGGTTATGATATTGATTTATTAAGAGAAATTACAAAGAGTACGAATATTCCTGTTATTGCATCTGGAGGGGTTGGAACTTTAGATCATTTATATGACGGTATAGTTAAAGGTGGAGCAAGCGCTGTTTTAGCTGCTTCTATTTTCCATTACGGTGAATATGAAATTAAAGAAGCCAAAGAATATTTGAATTCTAAGAATGTATCAGTAAGATTATAAAATGTTTGAAAACCTAGAACAATTGATGAAAACGATTAGAGAGAGAAAAAATTCCTCTCCTGACAAATCCTATACGAATAAACTTTTAAACGATAAAAGTTTAAGCGTTTCAAAAGTTAAGGAAGAAGTAGGAGAGTTGATTGAAGCGGTAGAACAAGATTCTAATAAAATACATGAAGCTGCTGATGTTATTTATCATTTGATGGTTTATCTTGAAACTAATAATATCAAGATAGAAGATGTAATGAGTGAACTTAAAAAAAGACAAAAATGAGTTACGATAAAAATAATATATTTGCTAAAATTCTAAGAAAAGAAATTCCTTGTAAAAAAATTTATGAGAATGATCATGTCTTAGCTTTTCACGACATTAATCCTCAAAAGAAAGTACATGTATTAGTAATTCCTAAAGGTGAGTATAAAGACTTAGATGATTTTAACAACAAGGCATCAGATAAAGAGATTATTGAACTTTATAAAGCTGTCACGCATGTAGCAAATCTAATAGGTTCTAAGGACAAAGGTTACCGTGCTTTAACAAATATTGGTAGTGATGGGGGACAAGAAGTTCCTCACTTACATTTTCACATCTTTGCAGGTGAAAAAATTGGGAAAATGGTAAGTTAATGGTTTCGAGAGTAAAAAGGTATTTTTTAGAGATAAAAGATTTTTCAAATACTATCGACTTAAACCTGCCTGAAAGTTTTAAAATTGTCTTAGATAATGAAGATAATTTTAATTTAAATAAATTTTTTTATAAGCAAATAGGCCTAGACCATTTTTGGAGAGATAGATTGCTATGGTCAGATAGTGAATGGGTGAAATATGTGACCAATAAAAATTTAGAGACACATGTTCTAAAAAAAGGAGACAATTTTGTTGGATACTACGAGCAAGAATATCATCCTGGCTCTAACGAGGTAGAATTAATAAACTTGGGTATACTAAAAGAATTTAGAGGTCTTAAACTAGGATCTACACTTGTTAATCACGCTATTGCAAGTGCATCTAGAAAGAACCCAGAGAGAATGTGGGTTCATACATGTAGCCTAGATCATAAACATGCGCTTCAAAACTATAAATCAAAAGGTTTTGAAATATTTAAAGAAGAAGAAATTGATTTTGTAGCTTAATTAATTTCAGGAATTTTAAAAGTATTTTTTTCAAAAACATCATTTTTAGCAATAATGTTTAAAGAGAAATTTATATTATTGTTATATTGGTCGATAATTTGCCAACCTTTTAAATCTAATGTTTTTCTATCAAAAAAAACCGTTATCTCATTATCTCCTACATATACGAGCTTAATTATCTGATCATATAATTCTAATTCTCCAGATTGAATAATTTCTAAAAGTTTGTCTTTATATAAAATATTTAGGAAAGGAGATTTTGAGATAGGATAATAATAAGTTTTGTTATATCTTTTTTGTGTTATCGCTAATCTTTTTTTATTTATTACTAATTGCTTTTTTTTATCATCAAAGTAATCACATTTTAATTTTCCAGGAAATTCTAAAAGACAACTTCCTTTTTCAGTTTTGTTATTTATGATTTGATTAAAGGTAAATTCCATAGAATTTAAACCATTTAATTGATAAATTATTTGGTCTTTTTCATTAGCATAAAGATTTGCTGTTAATATAATAAAAATTAAGAATATTTTTTTAAAGAACTTCACGTTTGCCAACATGATTTGCTTTGCTAACAATACCTTTTTCTTCCATCATATCAATAATTCTAGCTGCTCTATTGTAACCTATTTGTAATTTTCTTTGTAAAAAGCTAGTAGATGCTTTTCCTTCTGACTTAATTATTTCTAAAGCCTGATTATAAAGTTCATCTTCATCACCATCTTCAACAGAAGATAATGTATCTTCTTTATTTTCTTGGATTGTAATTTCTTCAATATAGTCTGGTTCACCTTGAGTTCTTAACGTATTTGCAATTTTTTCAATTTCTTGTTCTGAAACATACGGGCCATGTATCCTAATAATACGATTTGCTGAAGACATGAAAAGCATATCTCCCTTCCCAAGTAATTGTTCTGCGCCCTGCTCTCCTAAGATAGTTCTACTATCAATTTTAGAACTTACTTGAAAAGATATACGAGTTGGAAAGTTAGCTTTAATTGTACCTGTAATAACATCTACACTTGGTCTTTGAGTCGCCATGATAATGTGAATACCTGCAGCTCTAGCCATTTGAGATAGTTTTTGAATATAGTTTTCAATTTCTTTGCCAGAAACTAACATTAAATCTGACATCTCATCGACTACGACTACTATATAAGGCATTTTAAGTTTATGCTTAGAGTTGTAGCCATCTATATTTCTTACCCCAACTTTACTCATCAGCTTATAACGACTATTCATTTCTTTGACCGTCCATGCTAATGCTGAAGTTGCCTTTTTTGCATCTGTAATCACTGGTGTAAGTAAATGAGGTATACCCTCGTAAGTAGATAGCTCTAACATTTTTGGATCAATTAAAATAAATTTACATAAATCTGGATTTAATTTGTAAAGCAATGACACAATAATTGTATTAATACATACAGATTTTCCTGATCCAGTAGTTCCCGCAATAAGCAAGTGAGGCATACTAGTTAGATCACCAACTATTGGTGTGCCAGAAATACCCTTTCCAAGAGCTATAGGTAATCTTATTTCTTTTTTTTGAAATCTTTCATTAGATATTATTTCTCTTAAAGAAACGCTATTTCTTACTTCATTAGGGATTTCAATACCGACTGTATTTTTTCCTGGAATTACTGAAACTCTAGTTGATGTTGAACTTGTATTTCGAGCTAAATCTTCGGATAGATTTATAATTTTCGAAACTTTTACGCCTGGAGCAGGTTCAAATTCGTATAAACTTACCACCGGTCCATTATTTATATTTTTGATTTTTCCGTCAATTCCAAAGTCTAGCAAAACTTTTTCCATAAATTCAGCATCTGGCCTGCTTTTGTTTTCATCCAAGAGACTTGACTCTGAGGAACTTTTTTCTAGAAATTCTAATGAAGGTAATTTGTATTTGATTTTTGTTTGAACTGTTTGTTTATCTTCTTTTGTTACATTATCAAAAACAAAAGATTGTTGAGGTTTCTCGGTTAAAGAAACTTCTTCATCAGCTTTGTCATTAGAAAAGTCGTTTACTGGAGAAGTTTCCTTCTTATTTTTAAATAATGGTAAAAAAGTTTTAAATATTTGTACTATTATTGTTTTAACATTTAAATCAGACGATAGAATAAAAAAAATTAATGTTAAAAAGAATAATGCAAAGAGTGAATATTGACTATTGATCCAAGGGGCTATATTGCTGATAAAATTATAACTTACCTCTCCTACAAATCCTGAATTACCATTATCTATAAGCCAAAAAGAATTATTAAATGTTAGATAAATAAAAATTGACCCTAAAGTAAGATAAGTTACAACCAAAAATAATTTTAATATTATTCTGTTAATTTCTTTTTTTATTAATAAACTTATTCCCCAAAATAATAAATTTGCTAAAAGTAAAAAAGAAGCTACGCCAAAACTTTGAAGAAGAAAGTCTGCAATACTACTTCCATATATTCCAAAGAAATTTTTTATCTCTATATTACTATCGCCATAAATAAATGATGGATCTTCTGGAGCATACGTTGCGAAAGATATTGCCAGTCCGATACCTGTTAAAATCAGGATTAGTCCCAATAATTCAAAGGTTCGTTTTTTCAAAAAATTTGTTAAACTGTTTAAAAAGTTTGTATTCATTTCGAATCGTTTTACGTACTTTTTACCATTTTTATGAAAGTGTTAAAAATTTTTATATGAATAAACAGAAAATATGCATTGTTGGAGACGGTCTATCTGGCTTAATGACTGCTTTGGCATTAAATAAATTAGAAGGCTTGGAAGTTCACTTAATATCTAAAAAAAATAAGTATTTTAAAGATAAAAGAACGACAGCTATATCTGCCTCTAACTATGATTTTTTTAACAAAGTTATAGGCAAACTCGATAAAAAGTTATTTTGGCCTTCTAAAAAGATTGACCTTTTCTATGAGACAAAAGACCAGAACACAAATTTCTTAAATTTTAGTGAAGACAACAAAAATCTTATGTACGTTTTTGAGAACGACAAGATAAAAGAAATTCTAATTAAAGAAATAAAAAAAAAAAAGATCAAAATTCTTCAAAAAAATATTAATGAACTAAAAGACTTAGATGGATACGATATGAAGGTACTCTGCTTAGGTAGATCTTCAAAAATTTATCAAAGTATAGTTGATAAAAGGTCGTTAAATAAAGATTATAAAGAAATCGCTATCACGGGTTATGTTAAACATAATTTAAGGAATTTGAATACTGCTCAATATTTTTTTAAAGATGGTCCGTTAGCAATACTTCCCTTTTCAAAAAATAATTTTTCTTTTGTCTGGAGTGTAGATAAAGACTTTGCCCAAAAAGATATTAACTTAGTCGTTAAATCTAAAATTTGTGAAGTTTTAAAAACAAAAAAAATACAGATTTCAAATCAACAATCATATCCTTTGACGCTTAATCTAAAACGAACATATTATAAAAACGATATTCTTATTTTAGGTGAAGGACTTCACACAGTTCATCCCGTAGCAGGTCAAGGCTTTAATCTTGTATTAAGAGATATAAATAAGTTACAAGAGCTTTTAAAATACTATACGGGATTAGGCATGTCTTTAAGTAGCACCCCAGTGCTTGAAGATTTTACAAATAATAGAAAATCTGAAAATATTATTACTGGAATAGGAATTGATCTAACTCATAATTTCTTTAAACAAAATAATTTATTAGATCCCATTAAAGAAACAATTTTGAAGAATATTTCAAAAAATAATACTCTTAAAAAAATAAGCAAATTTATTTCTAATCAAGGTTTAGCAATTTAATTTAATGAATATTTATGCACTTTCATCAGGCAGAGGTCCGTCAGGAATAGCTATTGTAAGAATCTCAGGCAAAGACACACTTAAAATTTGTAAAAATTTAACTAAATTAAAAGAGATCAATTCTAATGAGGTAAATTATTGCAAATTTTTTGACCCTAAAGATGATAAAGTTATAGATCCAGAAGCTCTATTATTATGGTTTCCTGGGCCTAATAGCTATACTGGCGATGATTTAGCTGAGTTTCAGGTCCATGGAAGTAATGCTGTTATCAACGTTTTATTAAAAGCATTATCAGAACAAGATAATTGTAGATTAGCCGAACCTGGTGAATTCACAAAGATAGCTTTTCAAAACGATAAAATAGATCTTTTAAAAGCAGAAAGTATAGGTGATTTAATTCACGCAGAAACTGAGCTTCAGAGAGAACAAGCTGTTAAATTAGTTCAAGGTAATGTCTCAAATTATTACAATGATTTAAGGGAAAAACTTATAAAATCTTTATCTTATATCGAGGCTAAAATAGATTTTGCAGAAGATGATTTACCTGAAAAAGTTCTTAAGGAAGTACAAAAGTCTATTAAAGACGTTCATAAAGATATTCATAAGATAATAGAGGATAATAAAATTGGAGAGAAAATACGAGATGGATTTAGAGTCTCTATCACAGGCGAAGTCAATGCTGGCAAGTCTTCACTTTTGAATCTGATAGCAAAAAGAGATGTTGCAATTGTTTCAGATGAGGCAGGAACAACAAGAGATGTAATTGAGACTTATTTAAATATAGATGGTTACCCTGTAATTTTAGCTGATACTGCTGGTATTAGAAAATCTAAAAATGAAGTCGAAAAAAAGGGGATTTTATTAGCTTTAGGAAAATCAAAAGAAGCAGATCTAAATATTGTCGTTATAGATAACTCATCAAAAAATATAAATAATGAAATTAAAAAAATGATAAATAAAGATACAATACTTTTACTTAATAAATCAGATGTTCAAGATAAACAAAATCATAAATTCGATGCAGATACAGTTCTTGCGTCAGTTAAAGAAAATAAAAATATAGATAAGTTGATTAAAAAGATTAAGGAAAAATTAAGCAAAAAATTTACATCAAATAATAGTGCTTTAATTACAAGAGAAAGGCATCGATTAAAACTTAATGAATGTTTAAAAGAAATAGACAACTTTCTTAAAAAAGATCAAAACAAGGATTTAGAACTGGCGGCTGAAGATTTAAGAATGGCTACACGTCATCTTGGGAGTATTGTAGGCAAAGTTGACGTAGAAGAAATTCTTGGATCGATATTTAAAGACTTCTGCATAGGCAAATAAAATACCTCTTGTATTCCTAATATACCACGTTACAGTCAACCCATGACAAAACAAAGCTATGATGTAGTAGTAATAGGCGGTGGGCACGCTGGATGTGAGGCTGCAGCCGCATCCGCTAGAATCGGCGTTAATACTGCTCTTTTTACACATAAAATAGAGACGATTGGTGAAATGTCGTGCAATCCCGCTATCGGAGGGTTAGGCAAAGGTCATCTAGTACGAGAAATAGATGCTTTAGATGGAGTAATGGGCGTAGTAGCTGATAGATCAGGTATTCAATTCAGATTATTAAACAGAAGTCGAGGGCCAGCAGTGCAGGGGCCTCGTACTCAGTCAGATAGAACTCTTTACAAAGAGAATATGCAAAAGATCCTACTAAATTATAAAAATTTAGAGGTCATAGCAGATCCTGTTATAAAATTTTTATTTAATGAAAATAAAATCATTGGTTTTATATGTCAAAGTGGAAACGAGATTAGATGTAAAGAGTTAATACTAACTACTGGAACCTTTTTAAATGGTTTAATTCATATAGGAGAAAAACAAACACCTGCTGGTCGATATGATGAAAAACCTTCAACTGGATTAAGTGAACAATTAGAAAAACACAACTTACAAATTGGGAGACTTAAAACAGGTACACCGCCTAGACTTGATGGGAATACTATCAATTATGATGAACTGGAAATGCAGCCAGCAGATGACGATCCACACTATTTTTCTTTTTTAACTGAAAAGCTTTATAACAAACAAATTAAATGCGGCATGACTTACACCAATAATGAAGTTCATAAAATTATAAGTGAGAATATTTCTAAGAGCGCAATGTACTCAGGTAACATTAAAGGAGTAGGCCCTAGATATTGCCCAGCTATTGAAGATAAAATTGTAAAATTTAAAGAAAAAGAAAAGCATCAAATATTCCTTGAGCCAGAGGGATTAACTGATAACACTATTTATCCAAACGGCATATCTACGTCCCTTCCAGAGGAGATACAGCTTGAAATACTAGCTAAAATTAAGGGTTTAGAGCAAGTTAGGATGAAAAGAGCCGGATATGCTATTGAATATGATTTTGTTGACCCCCGTGAGCTTAAAGTTACTCTAGAGACAAAAAAGATTGAAAGTCTTTTCTTAGCTGGCCAAATAAATGGAACTACTGGATATGAAGAAGCTGCTGCGCAAGGTCTAATAGCTGGAGTGAATGCTGCTTTAAAAGTTAAAAATGAGAAAGAATTTATATTAAATAGGTCTAACTCTTATATTGGAGTTATGGTGGATGATTTAATAACAAAGGGCGTTTCCGAACCTTATCGTATGTTTACTTCTAGAGCCGAATATAGATTAACGTTAAGAGCAGACAATGCGGATCAAAGATTATCTCCTTTAGGAATTAAGATTAATCTTTTGAGTGAAGAAAGAAAAAATATTTATTTGGATAAAGAAAAAAAATTAGTCAAACTTAATAAATCTTTAAAATCAAATTTTCTATCTCCAAACCAAGCAAAGAAATTTTCTATTAAAATTTCCATGGATGGAGTAAAAAGATCTGCTATTGAAATAATAGGTCAGAGAAATGTAAATATGGCAAAAATAAGGCAGATATTTCCCTCAATACCTACATATGAGCCTTGTCTTGATAAACAGGTTGAAATCGATGCTCATTACTTAGGTTATCTAGATAGACAATCTAATGACATTGCATCTTTCAAAAAAGACGAGTCAGTCCTTATACCTGAAGGCATAAATTATGATTTATTGAGTGGTCTCTCTAATGAAATTAAGTCAAAACTCAAAAATATAAAGCCTAAAACGCTAGGACAAGCTTCAAGAATAGATGGAGTCACTCCAGCTGCTGTTATAATTATACTTTCTTATCTTAGGAGATCGAATTTTAAGAAAAGAGCTTAATGAGCGTTAAAAATGTTATTAAATTGCTTAAAAGTGAGCTAGAATTCTCAGAATCGTCAATTGATAAACTTAAAACATTTCACGATTGCCTTTTAGACTACAATAAAAAGTATAACTTGATATCTAAAAGCACAGAAAAAAACGTTTGGTTTAGACATATTCTTGACTCAGCTCAAATACTCAAATTTATAGATAGAAAAAAAGATAATAATATCGCTGATTTTGGCTCTGGAGCAGGATTTCCTGGATTAATATTAGCAATACAGTCTAGAAATAATATATTTCACGTGAAATTGTATGAAAAATCAGCTTTAAAAAGAGATTTTCTAAATGAAATAAAAGAAAAATTAGATCTTCAAAATGTAGAGGTAAAAGGAGATATTTATGAGAGTGAAATCACTTCAAACACAATAACATGCAGAGCTTTTAAAAAATTGAAGGAAATTATAAATATTTCACGTGAAATGATAAAAAAACCTCATAAATTAATCATTCTGAAAGGAAAAAATGCACAGTCTGAAATTAATAATGTATCATTAGGGACCAATTATAGTTATAAGTTTGAAAACAGTATTACAGACCAGGATTCAAAAATAATACTGATCGAAGCAAAATGAAATGGACAACAAATCTACTATAGCAGTCATAAATCAAAAAGGTGGAGTAGGCAAAACAACTACAGTTATCAATTTAGCTACAGCACTGTCCATTTTGGGCCAAAACAATCTCATTATAGATTTAGATCCTCAAGGTAACGCAACTACAGGCTTAGGAAGATCTAACAATGATGAAGAAAACAATATTTATAATTTACTTATAAAAAAAATAGAATTGAAAGACGCTATTCAAAAAACGGATATTAAAAATTTAGATATCATAGGATCAAATGTTAACTTGTCAGGATTGGAAGTGGAAACAGCAAATGATTCGGACAGAGCATTTGTTTTAAAAAAAATTTTAGATAATGAGAAAAATAATTCGCTGTTAAAATATGATAATATATTCATAGACTGTCCACCTTCACTTAGTTTACTTACAATAATGGCTTTAGTAGCATCTAATGAAATATTAGTTCCTCTTCAAACAGAATTTTTTGCTTTGGAGGGTATTACCCAGTTAGTCAAAACTATAGATAGAATTAAAGTTAACTTGAATCCAAAATTAAAAGTACGAGGAATTTTGCTCACGATGTTTGATAAAAGAAATAAGCTATCCTCACAAGTTGACAAAGAAGCAAGAAATTATTTCAAAGAGAAAGTTTATGAAACGGTAATACCTAGGAATGTTAGATTATCTGAAGCTCCATCACATGGTATGCCATGTGTAGTTTATGACAAAACATGTTTAGGAAGTAAATCTTACTTAAAACTAGCAGATGAATTTGTTGTTAAAAAGAGCCATAATGTGGAAAGCGCAGCATGAGCACTTCAAAGAAAAAGGGCTTAGGAAGAGGTTTGTCGGCTCTTTTTGGAGATCAAAAATCCGAGCAAAAAGAACAAAAAATAAGTCAAAAATCACTCAGAGCTGGAATTAGCGATTTAAGGCCTAACAAATATCAGCCTAGAATACACTTTAATGAGGAAAAATTGTCAGAATTAGCTAGTTCCATTAAGAAAAACGGCATTATTCAGCCAATAGCTGTAAGAAAAGATGATGGAGATCCTGGGAGATACGAAATAGTTGCTGGCGAGAGAAGATGGTTAGCAGCTCAAAAAGCAGGTTTACATGAAGTACCAATAGTCGTTTTAGATCTTGATGACAGTGAAGCATTAGAGGTTGCTATTGTTGAAAATATTCAACGAGATGATCTTAATGTTGTAGAGGAAGCAAAAGGTTATAAAAGATTATCAGATGAATTTGGATATGATCACGAAAAAATTGCAAAGTTTATGTCTAAAAGCAGGAGTCATATAAGCAATACTTTACGCCTACTATCATTGCCAGCAGATGTAATTGGCTTAATCCAAGAAGGAAATTTAACTGCAGGACAAGCTAGACCTTTAATAGGATTATCCAACGCAACAAGTATCGCAGAAGAAATTGTTGCAAAAAATTTAAGTGCTAGAAGTGTTGAAATTTTAGTAAGAAGCAAGAAGGGTCCTCAAAAATCTGGTCAGATTAAAATTGATGCAAACATATTAAATGAAGAAAGAAGAATTCAGGATAATCTAGGCTTAAATATTAAAATTGAAAATAAAAAGAATAATTCAGGTAAAATTACTATTTTATATAAAAATCTAGAACAATTTGAATTTGTTTCAAATTTACTTAAGCGGAATTAGCTGTAGTACATAAGTCAATTATTAAATTTTTAATCAAAAGGCTTTTATCAATTGATGAATTTGATTTAATTTCTAATTCAGCATCATAAGTCTTTTTTAGAGCTGTCCGAATCTTACTTTTGCTCCACCTCTTTGATTGTTCTATTAAAATTGGTTTATCTTTCCAAAATATTGGAGGTTTTAAATTAGATATAAGATTTTCGATATTCGTGTTATCATTTTTAAGATTCTCAATTTCACTTAATTTATTTATCCTTTGATTAATCAAATTAAGGTAATAAATATTATCCTCTTTTTCAAAAATAGTGTCAGATAATAGTCTATTTGTGTTGATTTTATTGCCATTTAGGGCTGCATCTTTAAGCAAGTTAAAATCTTCATTAGTTTTCGTATTTAACAGTAAATCTATTTTTTCAAAATCTATTTGTTTATCAACAAAACAACTTACTATTTTTTCAATTTCATTATTAAGTTTGCTTCTATCTAATCCGGTGTTTTGAATAATTAGATTTATTATTTCTGTGGAAACCCCCTTGTACCCACTAAGTTTTTTCATTATTTTTTTTCTAAATGTGATTTCGTTGTCTTTATAACAAGCAGTAATTCCTCCAATTTTTGTTTTTTCGAAATAACCTCTTAATTTTGATTTTTTGTCTAATATATCTGCGAATAAGAAAATCTTTTCATCTTGTATACTTTCTGCTACTTCATTTAAAATATCTATAATTTTATCATTCACTTCATTAATAAAAATAATTTTTTTTTCGTTAAATAGAGATTTATTCAATATTTCATTAATCAATATTTTTTTATTTTTGATCACTTCGTCTTGAAAAAAATTAAGAATTTCCTTACTCTTGTTTAAGTTTTTTATGTTTTCTTTAAATTCTTTTTTTAATCCATAGTTTTCTCCATAAAACAAAAACATCCTTAAATTTTCTATAGTTTGAAAATTTTCCTCTAAAATGTAACTTTTAAAGATCATTACTTATTAAATTAATTTTATTTTTAATTTTATCAGAAAGGTCGTTAGTTAAATCTTCGATTAATCTTTTTTCATTTTGTATTGTTGTAGAATATTTATCAGCAGCTAAATAATCACCATTAGATGAAACAGTAAATTTATGTTTTGTATTTTTTTCTAGAAAAGCTAATTCAATACTGCAAACAATGGTTACCTCGTACTTAGAAATTTCATTTTTAATATTTTTTTCCTTTATTCGCTTAGTTTTTTTTGTGTCTAGTGTAAGGATTAAATTATTTGTCGAATTATTTGAATAGTCAATTATTAAATCGTTTTTAATCTTAAAGTTTATTCTTTTATCTCCCGAAGTGTTTATTTCTCTTATGCTAAAATTTGACTCTAAATTATCCAAAACTTTGAATCCACAACTTGATAAAACAATAAATAGAAAAACAAGACTGTACTTAATTATAATATTTCTCATCAATTTTTTATTATGTAATTAATAATTTTATTTTTTATAAAAATAGTTTTTAAGATTTTTTTATCTGATATATATTTATTTACTTTTGTTGACTTTTTTACCAAAATATTTACTTCCGCTTCTTCAAGGTCTCTCTTAGTATTTAGTACATCTCTAGTTCTCCCATTAACCTGAACAACCATTTTTGTTTCAATATTATCAATAATCTTTTTATTTACTGCTGGCCATTGATTAAATTCTTTACAATTCAAATTTGTTAAGCATTCGTAAGCAATATGCGGTGTGAAGGGTATCATTAATTTCATTACTTTTATCATATTTGAAGTTAAGGTCTCATTATTTATACCTAATTTCATAGTGTCATTAAAATATCTGTAAATTTCGTAGAATTGAGCAATTGCAACATTAAATTGAAAATTGTTTATAGCATTATCGATTTTGTAAACACTTAGGTTTATTTTATTTTCAAAAGATTTTTGTTTTTCTTTATCTACTTTTGCTTCTATCTTATTTAAAATTGATTGATTTAAATTCCAAATTTTTTGTAGAAATTTGCTTGATGAAACTACTCCAGCATCAGACCATTGAACATCTTTTTCTGGCGGGCTATCTGATAGCATAAACCATCTCACTGAGTCAGCTCCATAATTTTTAATCATAGTTTCCGGGTCGACAGTATTTTTTTTTGATTTAGACATAGACTCTGAGGGACCAACAATAACTTTTGATTTATCAGAAATTCTAATAGCTTCTTTTTTTGAGATTTTTTCAACTTCAACAGGATCTAACCAATTGCCTTTAAGATCTTTATAAGTTTCATGACATACCATTCCTTGAGTAAATAAATTTTGAAAAGGCTCAGAGCAATCTATTTTATTGTTAGTTTGTTTTATTGCTTTCATAAAAAAACGTGAGTAAAGCAAGTGAAGAATGGCATGTTCAATTCCACCAATATACTGGTCGACGGGCATCCAATAATTTGTTTGTTTTTTATCAAAAGGATCTTCTTCATTTTTAGGTGAACAAAATCTTAAAAAATACCAAGACGAATCTACAAAAGTATCTAAAGTATCTGTTTCCCTGATAGCCGGTTTACCAGTTTTTTTATGGATCGTTTTTTTCCAATTTGGATGATTATCCAAAGGGTTGCCAGAAGAATTGAGGTCTACATCGTCTGGAAGTACAACTGGTAACTCATTTTTATCTACTGGAACAACTGAACCATCTTCTAAATATATCATTGGTATCGGGCATCCCCAATATCTTTGCCTTGAAATTCCCCAATCTTTTAATCTAAATAAAGTTTTTCTTTCTCCAATATTTTTTTCTACAATTTTATTAATGACAGTTTTTTTTGCATCTTCTATACTTAATCCGTTTAAAAAATCTGAGTTTATAATTTTACCTGTACCTGTGTAAGCCTCTTTCATTTTTTTACCTATTTCTGGATTATCTTTATTCGAAACAACTTTTATAATTGGTAACTCATATTTTTTTGCAAAATCAAAGTCTCTTTGATCATGTGCTGGGCAGCCAAAGATAGCTCCATTTCCATAATCCATTAAAACAAAATTTGCCACGAATATTGGCAATTTCTTATTTTTTATGAAAGGATGTTCGGCAAATAACTTTGTATCAAATCCTAATTTTTCTGCATTTGCTAATGCTTCCTCTGTAGTTCCAATCTTAGAGCATTCTTTTAGAAATTTTTTAAATTCAGTTTTTTCATTAAAATTTTTACAAATCGGATGGTCTGTTGAAATGGCAATAAAACTTGCTCCAAAAATAGTATCGGGCCTTGTAGTAAATATTCTTATATTCTTTTTAAGATCTTTAATTTTGAAATCTAATTCGCAACCAATTGATTTACCAATCCAATTTTTTTGCATAAGTTTTACTTTATCTGGCCATCCATCTAGACTATCTAAATCTTTTAAAAGTTGATCTGAAAATTTAGTAATATTAAAGAACCACTGCGATAATTTTTTTCTTTCGACTACTGCATTAGACCTCCAACCTTTGCCGTTGATCACTTGTTCGTTTGCTAATACTGTTTTCTCAATTGGATCCCAATTGACATAGGTTTCTTTACGTGAGACGAGACCTTGATTATAAAAATCTATGAATAATTCCTGTTGATGCTTATAATAATCTTTGTTGCAAGTAGATATTTCTAAATCCCAATCTATAGACAGCCCTAACATTTTTAATTGTTCTTTCATTGTCTTGATGTTCTTTTCTGTCCAATTTTTAGGATTTAAATTATTGAGTCGTGCTGCATTCTCAGCTGGGAGACCGAAAGAATCCCATCCCATGGGGTGCAAAACATTAAAGCCGTTTAAATATTTGTAACGTGCAATAACATCACCTATAGTGTAATTTCTTACATGACCCATGTGAATTTTACCAGAGGGATAAGGAAACATCTCTAGACAATAAAATTTTTTTCCATTCTTATTATAAAGTTTTGAGGAACTAAATTTAGCTTGCCATTTTTTTTCAATTGCTTGAAAGTTTGCTCTTTCCATTAAAAATTTATTTTTTCTTTTTTTCTTTAGATTCTTTTTCTAACAAAGCAGCTTTTCTAAGTATAGTGGTGTGTAATTCTTCTTTGATCTTAGTATTATTCAATAAAATTACTCTACAATCTAAATTTGAAGAACAGGTTTTTTGATGGACAATCACTTTCAAACTTTCACTTCTAATTTCATTTGCTAAAAATCTAAGAGAAATCTTAATTGACTCTTTTGCCGAATTCCCATCAGAATACCAATCAGTAATAATTACACCACCTGAATAATCTACAGTTGTTAATGGAAGAAAATCTAAAGTTTCCAGAGATGCTCGCCACATGGGATTAGATGTACTGAATTCATAAGTAGTCTTACCGATACGTCCTTTAACTAATCCACCAACTGAAACACCTCTTCCTTCTTCTATATTTTTTCTAGCTTTCGCTTTAGACCCATCTGGCATCTGCCTTTGATCAACTTTTTTAAATCCGCCACACGCTGTTAGAGCCATCAAGATTAATACAACTGCAGCTTTTAGGGAGATTTTAAACATAAGATTATTCATAAATTATCAAAATATAATTATATATAGCCCCAAAAATCCTATTATCACGAGATATTTAGTGTATTATATTGTTGTAATTTTACAACACTATATGAAAAAAGCTAGGTTTAATTTACTTAATAGCCAGTAAGGGTCAATTATTTGTTAATAATCCATCATTATTATTAATAATAATATTAACAATAAAAAGGAAAAATATGAAAAACATAACTAAAACATTACTTGTGTTAGTTTCTTCTTTCGCTATTTCTTTTGCTGCTACAGCAGGTGAGCTTACAATTTCAGGCGCTGCTAAAGCATCATACGTAATAGGTGGAGCTGATGACTCACAAGGTAAAGGTATTGGTGTTGGTAACGAACTAAATGCAACTGCATCTGGAGAATTAGATAACGGTTTCACTTGGAGTTACAGCACAGAGTTAGATCCAGCAGATGGCGGAGCAGCTACAAACGATGATTCTCAACTAGTAATTGGTATGGGAAGCATGGGTACAATTGGTTTCTTCGATTCTGAAGGTGGACTATCTCAAGAATTAGGATATGGAATTGGTGCATTAGGAACAGGTTATGACTGGGGATCAACTATGACAGTGCAAGCTGGCTTAGACGTATCTAGTCACCCTAACGTTCAGTACCATATGCCAGCAGACTTGTTACCATTTGGTATGACAGCTAAAGTAGGTTACGCACCTAACATGACTGACGGCCAAGGTAATAGTTTTAAAAACTCTGGTCCAGTTAATCATCAAACGGACACAGGTAAAAATATGACAGGTTACGCAGTAACTATGGCACCTATTGACGGTTTAAAAATTGGAGCTGACTATCACACGACAGATGGTCAATTATCAACAACTGTTCAAGAAGGTGAGTCAGGTAACTACTTTGCACAATATGCAATGGGTAACTTTAAAGTTGGTTACAGTAAAGGTCATGTTGCACCAGGTTTAACTGACAAAAACGCAGCCGTAACGTCGTATGAAAATACTTCTATGGGTGTTGAATTTGCAATTAACGATGCATTATCTGTATCTTACAATGATGAAGAGTTTGAAGCTACAACTAACGTTGCAGTAGCAGCGGGAGCTTCTTCAAACACTAAAACAACTGTAACTTCAGAGCATGAGTCAATTCAAGTTGCGTACAACATTGGTGGAGCTACTTTAGGTATGGCTCTAGTTGAAGTTGGTAACGCTGACTACACAGCTTCTAAAGATGAGAAGAAAAGTATCTTTACATTAGCTATGGAATTTTAATTAGTTCGTAGTTTAAGTAAAATTTAAAAAAGCCGGTTAAATAATTTAGCCGGCTTTTTTTTTATTTCAGACAAAAGCGCAAAAGAATTAGATTTAACCATTTTTAATTTATTCAAATTAGATAAATTAATACCTCCTAATGGCACTAAGTTTTCTTTTCTAGATAATTTAAATAGATTGAACTTAATTACTCCCATAAAACCTCTTTTAAGAGGGTTAGAAACTTTAAATAGTCTTGAAAAAATTACAGATGAGCAACCTTGTAATAATTTTATATTTAATTCTTTAATGTTATGCGCAGAACCTATTATCTTGAAGTTAGATTGTTTTAGTTTTGCTAAACTTAGATTTTTGTTGTGAGCTGATATATATAAACCATCAGCTTTAAGGTCTAAAGTAAGCTTTTTATTATTAGAAACATAAAAATCTATTTTTTTTGCCTTACAATTTCTTCTAAATTTAAGTAAATCATCTATATTTTTTATTTTACCAACATTTCTATAAATGATTGTATATTTATTAATAAGTTTAATATTTCTTAAATCTATATCTTTGATACTTTCTATTATTAGGAAATATTTGTTTTTAAAGGTAAACATATGAACATCATAATTGAAAGATTTAACAAAATACAATCGAATATATCAAAATTAAATAATTCAAAATCACCTAAGATTATAGCTGTGAGCAAGACATTTTCGCTAGACTATATAATGCCATTAGTTGAACATGGCCATAATCATTT
>QBYF01000008.1 GCA_003282965.1 Pelagibacteraceae bacterium AG-325-E13
TAATAATTTATTTTATATTGTTAAATTTCAACATTGTTAATGCAGAAACTAATTCTATAGATTCGAACAATATTTTTAAAAATTTACGATGTTTAATTTGCCAGGGTCAATCTGTCGCTGACTCAAATTCTGAGTTTGCTCAGACAATTAAGTTGGTTGTAAAAGATCAAATTAAAAATGGTAAGTCAGAGAGTGAAATATATGATTTTTTAATTGAAAAATATGGAGAATGGATTGTCTACAAACCACCATTAAATAAAGTTAATTTTTTATTGTGGTTATTGCCATATTTAGCTTTTGTGACCGGCGGAGTAATAATTTTTTTATTATTCAAAAAAAGGTTTAATAGCTAGATAAAAGGCATCTATACATATGGAAGATTTAATTGTACTTTCTGATTATGAAATTTAATTTTTTGGTATTTTTAGCTTTACTTACTTTTACTCTTAATTCTTCTTTAGCAGATGAAGGGAGTAAAGATATATCTTTTTATGCAGGTACGTTTGATGTAATCGATAAGGAAGGTGATGATCAGACAAGTTTATTTGGTATTGAACATAGAAATCCCACTCTATTTAGAGATACCTTTTTAGGAAAGTTTTCTCCTGTTACAGGAGGATTCATGACTGGAGATAGCTCGGTTTATTTGTACACAGGTGTTGAAGGTCAATATGGTATTGGACCGTTAAAAATTTTACCAAGTTTCACGCCTGGCGTATATGAGAAAGGTGACGGTAAAGATCTAGGGAATGTTTTAGAATTCAAAAGTGAAATTAAACTAGGTTTTGATATTTTTGAAAATTCACAAATAGGTTATAGCTACAGTCATATCTCAAATAATAACTGGGGAGATACTAACCCAGGTACAGACAATCAACAGATTACATTTTCTAAAAATTTTTAAAAAATAATGAATTTAAAGGATTGTCATAATTTCAAGGATTTTAGAAAACTAGCAAAAAAAAAGTTACCCTCTCCAATTTTTCATTACATAGATGGTGCTGCTGATGATGAAATCACTTATGCTAGAAACACAAGTGCTTTTGATGACGTTGACTTAGTTCCAAATGTACTAAGAGGAGTTGAGAACGTTGATTTATCAACTACGATATTTGGTAAAAAACTTGATCTACCTTTTTATCTTGCTCCCACTGCTTTACAAAGACTTTTTCATTATGATGGGGAAAGAGCGGTTGGAAGAGCTGCGCAGAAATTTAACACTATGTTTGGTGTTTCAGCTTTAGCAACTGTAAGCGTAGAGGAAATCTCCTCCATGATTGATACACCAAAAATGTTCCAATTTTATTTTCATAAAGATAGAGGATTAAATGACTCTTGTTTAGAAAGAGCAAAAGCAGCTAAATTTGACGTCATGGCTTTAACAGTTGATACAATAACTGGAGGAAATCGAGAACGAGATTTAAGGACTGGTTTTACATCTCCACCTAAATTAACTTTATCAAGTTTATTTAGTTTTGCTACTAAACCAATGTGGGGAATAAACTATTTAACAAAAGGCAAGTTTGAATTACCTCATCTTCAAGATTTTGTGGAAGAGGGTACTAGCACCAACTCTTCCATAGGAAATTATTTTTCTACTATGTTAGATCAATCTATGAATTGGAAAGATGCAGAAAAACTTTGCTCAAAATGGGGCGGTCATTTCGCTTTAAAAGGAGTTATGAGCGTTGAAGATGCAAAAAGAGCGGTTGATATTGGATGCACTGGTATAATGGTTTCAAATCATGGCGGAAGACAACTTGATGGATCAAGATCTCCATTTGATCAACTAGCAGAGATTGTTGATGCGGTGGGAGATAAATTGGATGTAATTTGTGAGGGAGGAATTCACAGAGGAACTCATATGCTTAAAGCTTTATCATTAGGCGCCAAAGCATGCTCAGGAGGAAGACTTTACTTGTATGCGTTAGCTGCAGCTGGCCAAGCAGGCGTAGAAAGAGCTTTAGGTCAGTATAAAGCAGAACTACAAAGAGATATGAAATTAATGGGATGTACAAAAATAAGTGATCTAAATAGAAAAAATTTAAGATTTAGAAAATAATGAGTTTAAAAGATTGTTACAATTTTGAAGACTTTAGAAAACTTGCCAAAAAAAAATTACCTTCTCCAATTTTTCACTATATTGATGGTGGAGCAGACGATGAGTCAACTTTAAGAAGAAACACAGAATCTTTTAATGATTGTGATTTAGTTCCTAATATTCTTGCGAGCGTTGGTAAACCCGATTTATCTACTACTTTATTTGGAAAAAAAATTGACATGCCCGTTTTTCTTTCACCAGCTGCAATGCAAAGACTATATCACCCTGATGGAGACAGAGCGTCGGCAAAAGCGGCAGAAAAATTTAACACATTTTATAGCATGTCATCCATGGGCAATAATACTATTGAAGAAGTTTCAAATATTTCTAGTGGACCTAAACTATTTCAACTATATGTTCATAAAGACAGATCAATTTCTGATGATTTAATTGAGAGATCAAGAAGAACTGGATTTGACGCAATGTGTTTAACAGTTGATACTCTTGTAGCGGGCAATAGAGAAAAAGATCATAGAACAGGATTTACTACTCCGCCGAAACTTACATTTCAAAGCCTAATGAGTTTTGCGATGCGACCTCAATGGGTTTTCAATTATTTAACAGGCAAAAAATTTGAACTAGCAAATGTTAAAAAAAAAACTGACAAAGGAACAAATATAGCAAAATCAGTTATTGAATATATTAATGAACAATACGATCCTGCTATGGGCTGGAAAGATGCAGAATATTGTGCAAAAAAATGGAACGGACCTTTCGCTTTGAAAGGAGTCATGTCCGTTGAGGATGCAAAAAGAGCTATTGATATTGGGTGCACTGCAATCATGATATCTAATCATGGAGGACGTCAACTTGATGGATCTCGGTCACCCTTTGATCAAGTTAAAGCAATATCAGACGCTGTTGGAGATAAGTTAGAAATTATTTTAGATGGAGGCGTTAGAAGAGGAACACATGTATTAAAAGCTATTGCAGCAGGCGCTAAGGCTTGTAGTTTTGGTAAAATGTTTTTATTTTCTTTAGCTGCGGGAGGACAAAAAGGTGTTGAACACTTATTACAAAATATGTATGACGAAATAAATAGAAATATGGTTTTGATGGGATGCAAAAATTTAAAAGAGTTGAATAGTTCAAAATTAATTTATAGAAATAGAAATTGAAGGTAAATTTTTAAAATATGAAACTGGCAAAAAGCTTAGATAGATTAGGAACAGAAACTGCTTTTAGTGTTCTTGCTGAGGCAAAAAAACTAGAGGCCGCTGGCAAACCTATGATACATCTTGGATTAGGCCAACCAGATTTTAAAACACCAAAACATATTGTCGAAGCAGCAAAAAAAGCTTTAGACGATGGTCATCATGGTTATGTTTTATCAAATGGAATTCTTGAGTGTAGACAGTCAGTAACCAGAAAAATAAAAAAATTATATAACCAGGATATTGATCCTGAAAGAATAATTATAATGCCTGGAGGAAAACCTACAATGAGTTACGCTATCCAATGTTTTGGTGAACCAGGTGCAGAAATTATACATCCAACTCCTGCATTTCCAATTTATGAGTCTATGATTAATTTTACAGGTGCAAAAGCTGTTCCTTATGATTTAACTGAAGATAAAGATTTAAAATTTAATCCAGAAAAAATTTTATCACTAATAACTGATAAAACTAGGCTATTAGTTTTAATCAATCCAAATAATCCTACAGGAAGTTTTGTTGAAAAATCAGACATCGATGTATTAGCTGAAGGTCTAAAAAAACATCCACATGTAACTATATTAAGTGATGAAATTTACAGCAGACAAATTTTTGATGGAAAAGAAATGCCATCATTTTTTAAATATCCAGAATTAAGAGAAAGATTAATTGTTCTAGAGGGATGGAGTAAAGCATATTCAATGACAGGATGGAGGTTAGGATGGAGTTTCTGGCCTGAAAAATTAGTAGAGCACATAAATAAATTGTTAATCAATAGTGTTTCTTGTGTGAATGCAGCAGCCCAGTTTGCAGGAATTGCGGCTTTGGATGGATCCGACGAGTCAATAAATCAGATGATGGATAAATTTACAATTAGAAGAAAACTTATTCATGAGGGCTTAAATGATTTACCTGGTGTTGAATGTAGTTTACCAGGAGGAGCATTTTACGCTTTCCCAAAAGTTATTGGCACAGGTATGAATGGTTCGGAGTTTGCAAAAAAATGTATGCATGAGGCAGGTGTAGCTATAGTGCCTGGAACGGCATTTGGAAAAACTGCAAAGGATTACGTAAGATTTAGTTTTGCAGCCTCGCAAGCTAACATTTCAGAAGCTCTTGAAAATATTAAAAAAATGTTAGCTAAATAAGCTTTATTTTCCCTAAATTTGAATTAATATCTACATATGAATGAACAAGTTCAGTCAGAACTAAAAAAAATTTTTAATGGTAGATTTTCTACATCTGTATCTACTAGAACTAATTATGCTAGAGGTGAAGACACTTATGATCCTGTTCTATCTCAGGCTGTAGTTTTTCCTGAAACAAACTCTGAAGTGTCTAAAATTTTAAAACTTTGTAATGATCACAAAGTACCCGTTGTACCTTTTGGAACAGGCACTTCTTTAGAGGGAAATGTGGTAGGGAATGATAAGGGTATTACAATTTCTCTGGAAAAAATGAACAAAGTTTTAAGTGTAAATGTTGAGGACTTTGATTGTAGAGTTCAGGCATGCGTTACTAAAGAACAATTAAATGATTATTTAAGAGAAGATGGAGTTTTCTTTCCTATTGATCCCGGAGCTAATGCAGCTATTGGAGGTATGGCTTCAACATCAGCATCAGGAACAATGGCCGTAAAATACGGGACGATGAAGACAGTTATTACTGGTTTAACAGTTGTTCTCCCTAATGGAGACATCATAAACACAGGAAGCAGAACAAAAAAAACCTCAGCAGGATATAATTTAACAAATCTCTTTATTGGCTCTGAGGGTACTCTCGGAATAATAACTGAGATACAGTTAAGGCTATCTCCAATTCCAGAGAGCATTATGAGCGCTGTTTGTCATTTTAAAACTTTGGAAGACGCCGTTAAGACTGCTCAACAGATTATTCAATACGGCGTACCAATAGCTAGAATTGAGATGTTAAATAAAGATCAAATGGATATTAGTATTAATTATTCAAAACTAAAAGACCTTAAAGTTCTACCGACTTTATTTTTTGAATTTCATGGGTCAGAGTCGTCTAACAAAGAGAATATTAAAGTTGTAGAGGAAATCTCTAATGATAATAATGGAAGCTCCTTTAAGTGGGCAAAAGATTTAGCTGAAAGAAATAAATTATGGCAAGCTCGTTGGGATGTTTATTATTCTGTAAAAGCACTGATAAAAAACGGACGAGTTTATTCCACTGACGTGTGTCTTCCAATTTCAAAGATCACTGAATGTGTAAATTTTGCCGAAGAAGAAACAAAAAAATTTGGACTTAGAGCCCCAATGGTTGGACATTTAGGGGATGGGAATTTTCATGTAATTTTACCCTACGACCCTCAAAAAAAAGAAACATATAAAAAGATAAGAGAATTTAGCGATTTGCTAATAAAAAAAACTTTAGAGCTTAATGGAACAATTACGGGAGAGCATGGTATAGGTCTCCATAAAAAAGATTATCTTTTAAAAGAGCATGGAGACAACATACCAGTTATGAAATCAATAAAAAGAACACTTGATCCTAATAATATTATGAATCCTGGTAAGATTTTCGATTTAAATTAATTATCCTAATGAAAAAGATTCTTATTACTAGAAAGCTTCTCAGATCCAGTGAAGACAAGGCATCAAAAATATTTAATGCGAAATTTAACACTAACGACGAATTATATTCTCAAGAAAAATTAATACACCTTAGTGCTGGTTGTGATGGAATTTTATCTGCTCTCACTGATAAATTAGATGCAGAAACAATAAAAAAATTACCTGATAGTATTAAGATACTATCAAATTTTGCAGTAGGATTTGGAAATATCGATTTAGAAGCAGCAAAAAAAAAAAATATCATAGTTACAAACACCCCTGAAGTTTTAACTGATGCAACAGCAGAAATTGGAATTTTGTTAATTTTAGGTGCGTGTAGAAGAGCACCGGAAGGTATCGAAGCTGCAAAAAAATCAAATTGGAAATGGTCGGCCGATTACCTGATAGGAAAACAATTAACAGGAACTAGATTAGGAATTTTAGGTATGGGTAGAATTGGAAGAAAAATTGCAAGTATTGCAAAAGCCTTAGGTATGATAATTCATTATCATAATCGATCAAGACTGAGTGATGATAAAGAAAATGGAGCAATTTATCACAAAGATCTTAAAAGTTTTTTAAGTGTTTCAGATGTATTATCAGTTTGTTGTCCTGCTACAAAAGAAACAACTGATTTAATTAACAAAGAAACTCTAGAGTATTTGCCACAAGGAGCAGTAGTAACTAATGTTGCTCGAGGAGATATTGTAAATGATAACGCATTAATAGATGCTTTAAATAGAAGAAAAGTTTATGCTGTCGGATTAGATGTATATAAAGGGGAGCCAAATCTAAATCCTGGTTATTTAAAACATAAAAGTGCATTTATTCTTCCACATCTAGGAAGCGCTTCAAAACTCACTCGTACAGCAATGGCAGATCTTGCAATAGATAATATTGATGAGTTTTTTAAAAGTGGAAGCTGTAAAAACAAAGTAAATTAAACAAAAATAATCAAATTCTAGTTTCGGTTGTAAGCGGCAAATTTAGTTTAATTTGGGTGGGACTCTCTTAAATTTATATGTTTAAATATTTTTAATTATTAATAATTAAGGGGGACATATGTCAAAAAAAACGATCAAAGGAGTCAAAACTCCTTCAAGACGTAAGTTCTTTAAAGCAGCAGCAGCTACGGGTGTTGCAGCGGCAGCTACAGTTGCAATGCCAAACATTGCATTCGGTGCTCCGAAAACTTTAAAGATGCAAGCAGCTTGGCCTTCAGGAGCAAATATATTCTTCGAAATGGCTGGCGACTATGCAAAAATGGTAAGCGACATGTCAGGTGGTGAGTTGAAGATAGATCTTCAACCAGTTGGTTCAGTTGTAAAAACTGGAGAAATTGGCCAAGCAGTAAGTTCAGGTGTACTAGATATGGGACACTGGGTAACTGCATACTGGTATGGAAAAAACGCTGCCGCTTCATTATTTGGTACAGGTCCGTCATACGGAATGTCATCTCAAGAAGTAATGGGATGGATGGAGTATGGTGGAGGTAGAAAACTATATGAAGAAACACTTTCAAAAGTTGGTTTCGATTATGTTGGTTTCTTCCACATGCCTATGCCTGCTCAGCCTTTTGGTTGGTTCAAAAAGAACGTAACTAAAGTGTCTGATGTTAAAGGTATGAAGTATAGAACAGTTGGTTTAGCGACTAACGTATTAACAGCAATGGGAATGGTAGTTAGACAATTACCTGGTGGTGAAATTCAACCTGCAATGAAAACAGGATTGATTGAAGCTGCTGAGTTTAACAACCCAACTTCAGACTCTCAGTTTGGTATGCAAGACGTTTCTAAGCATTATCACTTAGGAAGCTTCCACCAATCTCAAGAGATGTTTGAAATTCCAGTAAATAAAAAGACATTTAATGGTTTATCGCCTGCACACCAAGCGATACTTAAAAATGCTGCTTATGCTGCGAATACAGACAACTACTTCAAAGCGTTAGTGAGATACTCAGCTGATTTATCTAAATTGATGAATCAACATAAAGTAAATGTGTATCAAACATCTGATGAAATCTTAGCTCAACAATTAAAAGGTTGGGATAAAGTAATAGGTGATTTCAATAAGAAAGATCCATTCTTTAAGAAAATTGTAGATTCTCAGAAGAAATACGCTAAGAGAGTTATGAAATACTTGCTCATGAATCAGCCAAATTACAAATTGGCTTATGAAAATGAGTTTGGAAACATTGCTAAAGTTAAAATTTAGTAAGTTTTAAAAATTTAAAAAGGGGAGACATTTGTTCTCCCCTTTTTTATGGAAAAAATCAAAAATTTAGAATAGTTTATTTTTATGAGAGGATTTATCAGTTTCGCAGACCACTTAAGTACATCAGTTGGAAAAGCATTTTCATGGTGCATCGTAATACTGATGGGTGGAACTTGTTACGAAGTGGTAATGGCGTATGCATTTAACGCTCCAACTTTGTGGAACTTTGACTTCAGCTTACAAATGTATGGAGCAATTTTTATGATGGCTGGTGCCTATACCCTTTCAACAGAAGCTCATGTAAGAGGTGATGTAATTTACAGACTATTTAAACCAAGAACACAGGGTTACATAGATTTAATTTTATATTTTATATTTTTCTTTCCTGGCGTATTAGCTTTAGCATTTTATGGATATGAGTACGCAGCATTGGCTTGGAAAATTAAAGAAACAAGTTGGAATAGTCCTGCTCAAATTCAAATTTATATGGCAAAAGCACTCATACCTTCAGCGGGTGTTCTTTTAATCATTCAAGGTATAAGTGAAGTTTGTCGATCAATTATTTGTATTCAAACTGGTCATTGGCCAGCAAGAATGGTTGTGGCTGAAGAAACAGAGAAAATGTTAATGAGAACTTCTCAAGACGAGGATCAAAAAGATGTTATTTAGTTTAACAAATCCAGAAGTAGCAATTTTAATGATGGCAATATTTTTATTTGCAGTGCTTCTTGGATTTCCTATTGCATTTACTTTAATGGCAATGGGAGTTGGATTTGGTTATTACGCTTATTTTGATCCAACTCGGATGGAACATTTATTAGATAATAGAATATTTCAATTGTTTGTTCAAAACACTTATACAGTAATGGATAATACAGTACTAACAGCAGTCCCCTTATTTTTATTTATGGGATACTTAGTAGAGAGAGCGGGTATTGTTTCAAGATTATTTTTTGCAATAAGACTAGCTTCACACAGACTTCCAGCTTCAATGGCAGTAGCTGCACTGATAACTTGTGCATTATTTTCTACCGCTACAGGAATAATCGGAGCAGTAGTTACTTTGATGGGATTATTAGCTTGGCCAGCTATGATTAAAGCTGGATATGATAAAAAATTTGCATCTGGAGTAATATGTTCTGGAGGTTGTTTGGGAATATTAATACCTCCAAGCATTATGTTAATTGTATATTCAGTTATTGCCCAGTTGTCTCCTCTAAGATTATTTGCAGCAGCAATTTTTCCAGGATTATTACTAGCAGGTTTGTACATTGGTTATGCTATTACGAGAGCTTATTTAAACCCCTCTATTGCACCTAAACCGCCAACTGAAGAAATACCTCCGAGATCAGTAATTTTAAAGGAAGTCTTAGTCTCTTTTCTTCCATTATTCTCTCTTATCATTTTAGTACTTGGGACAATTTTAGGAGGTCTGGCAACCCCTGCAGAGGCGGCGGGCGTTGGTGCTTTTGGAGCAATTATTCTCTCTTTCTTTTACAAAACTTTGAAATGGAAAAATTTTAAAGAATCCGTTTTTCTAACGGCTAAAACGACTGCGATGATAATGTGGTTATTTATAGGATCTTGGACTTTTGCATCAGTCTTTTCTTACTTAGGAGGTCATGAAGTATTTGAACATTTTTTTAAATCTATGAATCTTGCGCCATGGCAATTTTTAGTCATTACTCAAATCATCATTTTTTTACTTGGATGGCCACTAGAATGGACGGAAATATTGATTATATTTGTACCAATATTTTTACCACTAGTTGCTTTTTTTGAAGTTAACCCTTATTTTTTTGCAATGTTAATTGCTTTAAATTTACAGACCTCATTTTTAACACCTCCAATGGCCATGTCAGCTTACTATCTTAAAGGAGTTCAATCAAAAAATGTTGAACTCATGGAAATATTCAGAGGAATAATGCCTTTCCTAGGCATAGTAATTTTTGCAATGATTTTAATGTACCTATTTCCTGGTATCGCGCTTTGGTTGCCCGATGCTTTATTTGCTGATTAAAAATTTAAAATGATAGATATAGCCTCTTTAAATGCCAATGAACTGGTTACAAAGTTAAAATCTGGCGACCTATCATCTGTTGAACTTTGTAAATTATATATAAAAAGAATTAATGAATTTGAAAAAGATGTGCAAGCCTGGTCTTTTTTAGATAAAAAAATTCTTTTAGAAAAAGCGGAAGAAGCTGATGAATATAGAAAGTCAGGTAAACCTCTCGGCCCTCTTCACGGGTTACCCATCGCAATCAAAGATATAATTGGAACGTATGATATGCCTACAGAGTGTGGAACGGTGTTCAGAAAAAAAATGTCTAGCTCTCAAGACTCAGAAATAGTTAATTTATTAAAGACAGCAGGAGCAATTATTATGGGAAAAACTGTTACTTGTGAACTTGCTTATATTCACCCGAGTAAAACAAAAAATCCTCATGACTATTCAAGAACGCCTGGAGGATCATCTAGCGGATCTGCAGCAGTCGTAGCTTCTCATATGGCTCATTTATCAGTTGGTTCTCAAACAGGTGGATCTATTATTAGACCAGCTTCTTATTGCGGAGTTGTTGGTTACAAGCCTTCTTATGGATTAATTTCACGTAATGGAGTTTTAAAAACTTCTGATAAACTTGATACAATAGGAGTATTTGGAAAAACTGTAAAAGATGTAGCTTTACTTGCAAAATCATTAATAAAAAAAGATTTATATGATCCTGCTACAGTTCACTTCGCAGCAGATGATATGATAAAAGTTTGTGAGGAAGGTCCAGTTTTTGACCCAAAATTCATTTTTTACAAAACAGACAATTGGAAAAATATAGATAAAGAGTCTCAAAAGGCATTTGAATTTTTAATTAAAAGCTTTAAGAAAAATATTGAAATTTTTGACATGCCTTCATATTTTAAAGAAATACCTAAACACCATCAAGTTATCCATGAAACTGATTTAGCAAATAATTTTCAAGTTTATTATAAAAAGGATAAAAATAAACTTTCTAAAGAAATGAGAGATGCGATTGAAAGAGGAATGAAGTATTCTGCGAAAGAATATACAGATGCAATCGATTTCATGAAACAAAGTTACGAGTCTTACAAAGAAGTTTTTGAGGATTATCATGGTATTATTACTCCATCTTCAAGTGGAGTAGCTGACAAAGGGCTTAAATCTACAGGTAGCGCAGATTTTCAAAAATGTTGGACATATTTAGGATTACCAACTATTTCACTGCCTTTACTAACTGGAGAAAATAATTTACCATTAGGTGTTCAATTAGTTGGAAATAAACTTGATGATTTAAGATTTTTAGGAACAGCTAACTGGATAGAAAAAAACTGTAAAGATGAATAAAATTACTTCAATAATTGGGTGCGCTTTTTGTATTGCTTTTCTTATTGGTTTGGCAACTACATTGACTAGATCAATGATGATTGGTTTTAAAGATGTTTTACCAGTTTATATCCTAATGGGCTTAGTAATAGTAATGATGTTATATGAAGCCTTTGGCGACAAGAAAAAATAATTTTTACCCTTATTTACTTTTATTCATTCAGCCAATTTTTATGGCTTCTAATATTATTGTTGCGAGAGGAGGTGTTGAATATGTCCCGCCAGTTTCATTGGCATTTTGGAGATGGCTCACTGTATTCGTAATTTTGATGCCATTCTTTTTTGATGAAATATTTAGAAAAAAGACTCAATTTAAAAAAGAATCTTTTAAGTTATTTTTTTTAGGTCTTATGGGTTGTGGAATTTGTGGGGCATTTCCTTTTATAGCAGGCATGTCGACTACAATGGCAAATATGGGAATTATCTATACTTCTTCTCCAATATTCATAATCGTATTATCGGTTTTATTTTTTGGAGATAAAATTAATTTATTTAGAATTATAGGTTTAGTTTTATGTCTTTCGGGTGTTTTAATAATAATTTGTAAAGGTGATTTAACTTATTTAATAAATTTTAAGTTCACTTCTGGAGACTTATGGATGTTAGGAGCCGCTATAGGCTGGGCAGTTTATTCTATTTTTCTTATTAATTGGAAAAGCAGCTTTAGTCTTATGGCCAGATTTACACTTATAGCTTTTTTTGGAGCAATTTCTTTATTTCCTTTTTACTTAATCGAAGAGTCTTACTTTTTTAATACAGCATTTAACAATAATTTCATATTTTGGGTTTTGTTTGCTGCTATTTCGCCGGGCATCATTGCTTTCACTTTGTACACTAAAGTTCAAAAATATGTTGGAGCTTCTTTAGCAGGGTTCACTCTTTATATATTTTCGATATATTCTGCCATTTATGGAATAATTTTATTTGATGAGTCCCTTTTAAGTTTTCACTATTATGGAGCAGCCCTCGTATTTATTGGTGTTTATTTAGCTAGAAAGATTGTTAGATGAAATATATATACTTAACTTTATCATCTTTAATAATTGCCTATATCGTACTGATAATTGCTATATATTTTTATCAAAGAAATTTGCTCTATCATCCTTCAGAAAATAATTATCAAAATGATAAGATCCAATTTAATTATGATGAAATTTTTATTACAGTTGACGAAGAAATCCAGTTAAAATCATGGATTATAAAAAAAGATTTTAAGAAATTTAAGACACTTGTTATATTTCATGGAAATGCTGGCCACTTATCAAATAGAATTTATAAACTTAATGAACTTTATAAATTAGATATTAATATTTTATTAATTTCTTGGAGAGGATTTAGTGGAAATAAAGGGTCACCTACAGAAAATAATTTATATAAGGATGCAGAGGCAGCAATAAAATGGTTAAACGAAGAAGGAGTTAACAATAATCAGATTATTTTATATGGAGAATCTTTAGGAAGTGGAGTGGCAGTGGAAGTAGGAAAAGAAAACAATTTTAATAGTATAATATTAGAGTCTCCTTTTACATCAATAGAGAATTCTGCAAAAATTTATTATCCTTATTTACCTGTAAGACTTATCTTAAAAGATAGGTATGACTCAATCAGCAAAATTAAAATGATAAATATTCCAATTTTAATAATGCACGGCGAGAAAGATGACGTCGTTCCTTTTTCAATGGGTAAAGAATTATTTGAAAAAGCTAATAGTCCAAAACAATCATATTTCACACCTGACGATGATCACATGATGGAATTTAATTCTAGTTTATTAAAAAATATTAAAGATTTTATAGAAAAATATTAAGAGTTTAATCCTAAAAGTGCTTTAGCAAAAAACTCGGCTTTAAATGGATATAAGTCTGTATCTTTTTCTCCCATCCCTACTGCAACAATAGGCAAATTGAATTTTTTACAAATTGCTAAGATAATTCCACCTTTAGCGGTGCTATCTAATTTCGTAACAACTAGCCCTGTTATATTATGTATCTTACTAAATTCTTCAACCTGACTCAAAGCATTTTGCCCAGTAGTTGCATCCAAAACTAAAATTACTTCATTAGGAAATTTTTCATCAATTTTTTTTAGAACATTTATGATCTTTTTATATTCATCCATTAAATTTTTTTTATTTTGTAATCTTCCTGCTGTATCGATTAATGCAATATCTATTTGATTTTTTTTTGCAAATTCTGCTGTTTTAAAAGCTACTGATGCTGGATCACTATTAATCTCAGATTTAATTATATCAACTTTAACTTTTGCTGCCCAAACTTGTAATTGGTCGATAGCTGCTGCTCTAAAAGTATCTGCTGCTCCAAAAACAACTGATCTATTATTATCTTTGAAATATTTTCCTAGTTTTCCAATAGTAGTTGTTTTTCCTACTCCATTAACACCAGATACAACTATTACAGAAGAGTTAGCATTACCCATTAAACTTAAATCTTTTTCATATTTTAAAAGTTCTATAGCTATTTTATCAGCCAACAACTTAAGAATTTCGTTGTGATCTTCCAATTTTTTGTCAATTTTGAAATTTTCAAAATCTTTCCTAATTTCTCTCGCAACATCTGCGCCAGCATCTGAAGAGATAATTAATTCTTCAAATTCATCTAAAACACTGTCATCTATAATTTTTTTTGAAAAGATATCTTTAAAACCTTCTGAAAGACTCGATGAACTTTTTCCAAGTCCTAGTTTAAATTTATCAAATAATCCCATATCAGATATCTATTTTTATATTTTCTATCTCAGAAACAGGTCCAGTCATAAAAAATATTATTATTTTCATCGTATTTAATTTTTAGTATTCCTTCTTTAAATTTTATATTAACATCGTTATCTGTTAGTTTATTAACAAATGCCGCAACTGCTGTAGCACAGGCAGCAGTTCCACATGCCTTTGTTAAACCCGCACCTCGCTCCCAAACATTAATTGTTATATTATTTTTATTATCTACTTGAGCAAAAGTAACATTAGTTTTTTCTGGAAAGAGCTCATGATTTTCAATTTTAGGTCCTAAAATATTTAAATCATATTCAAAACAATTTTTAACAAAAAAAACTATATGTGGATTTCCTACATTAACACAAAAACCATCATTAAAAGTTTTACCATTAATATTTAATTCTATATTGCCAGGATTTATTGTTTTTGACAAAGGAATTTCATCGAAACCAAATAAAGGTTTTCCCATCTCAAGCTCAACATCAAAATTACCAATTATTTTTGCATTAAGTATTCTATTATTTGTTTTTATTTTAATTTCTTTAGTGTTTAAATTTTTACCTAAAAGATAAGCAACACACCTAGACCCATTTCCACAAGCACTTACTTCACCTCCATCAGAGTTAAAAATTGTTATAGGATAAGAGTTGTCTTTTTTTTTTTCTATAAAGATTATTTGATCAAAACCAATATTAGTTCTACTACCTAATTTGATAATTTTTTCTTTTGATAAATTAATGGAATTTTCCCTTCTATCGATGATGATAAAATCATTTCCCAGTCCATCCATTTTGTAAGCGTTAATAGTTGTCATAATTGATTAGTATAATTATTCATTGACTTTTAAAACCCCAAATTGTAGTTTCTCCAAACTTTCCGCAAATGCCTAAGTTTTTGCGGTGCTCTTGAAAACAAGAGTGTCGACACTAGTCAGCGAAGGTTCGCCCACTAGTGCGATAGGTGTTGGATATTATTAAAATGTTTGAAAACTTAACAAATAAATTAGAAAATATTTTTTCTAAACTTAAAAGCGCTCCTTCCTTAACAGAGGAGCAAGTTGAGTCTGGTTTAAAAGAAATACGACTAGCTTTATTAGATGCAGATGTAGCACTTCCTGTCACTAAAGAATTAATTTCAAATATTAAGCCTAAAGCCATCGGCCAAAAAATAATTAAATCAACTTCTCCTGGTCAAATGATAGTTAAAATTGTTTACGATGAATTAGTAAATATTTTAGGTTCTAAAAATGAAGAACTAAATTTTAAAGCTGTACCGCCTATTTCTCTATTATTGGTTGGTTTACAAGGCTCAGGAAAAACAACTTCAGCAGCGAAACTAGCAAAAAACATTCAGAAGAATAATAAAAAAAAAGTAATGTTAGTTAGTTTAGATGTTTACAGACCAGCAGCTCAAGAGCAGCTTAAATTTCTTGCAGAGGCAAATGAAATCCAATGTTTGCCAATAGTTGAAAAGCAACAACCAATCGATATTACCAAAAGAGCTTTGAATGCTGCTAATTTAAATGGTTCAGATATTATAATATTTGATACAGCAGGCAGGACTCAAATAGATCTACCTATGATGTCTGAAATAAAACAAATTAAAGATATTACAAAACCAGCTGAAACAATCTTAGTTGCAGACTCCTTAACAGGACAAATAGCTGTTAACGTAGCTAAAGAGTTCGACTCTGCAGTTAATCTTTCAGGAATTATACTTACTAGAGTTGATGGAGATGCAAGAGGTGGAGCAGCATTGAGCATGAAACATGTTACGGGTAAACCAATAAAATTTATTGGAGTAGGAGAAAAAATTACAGATCTAGAAACATTTCACCCTGACAGATTAGCAAATAGAATTTTAGGTATGGGAGACGTTGTTACTCTAGTTGAAAAAGCACAACAGGATTTAAGTGAAGAAAAAATTAAAAGAGCTGAAGAAGATTTGAAAAAAGGAATATTTACTATGGATTCCTATTTAGCTCAGTTGAGACAGATGAAGAAAATGGGAGGAATGGAAGGAGTTATGTCCATGCTTCCGGGAGTAAATAAAATGAAAGCTAAAATGGATCAAGCAAATATTGATGAGAAGATGTTAGTAGAGAATGAAGCTATAATATTATCGATGACTAAAAAAGAGAAAGAAAATCCAAAAATAATAAGTGGATCTAGAAGAAAAAGAATTGCAATAGGATCAGGTGTAGATGTTTCTAAGATAAATAAATTACTTAAACAATTCAAGATGATGTCAGAAATGATGAAAAAAATGTCACAAGGAAAAAAAATTCCATCTGGAATGATACCAGATGAAATGCTTAATCAACTAAAATGAAAGGTATAAAATGTTAAGAATAAGATTATCAATGGGCGGTGTAAGGAAAAGACCTATTTATAAAATAGTAGTAGCTGACGGTAGATATCCAAGAGATGGTAAGTTTATTGAAAAACTTGGATCCTATAATCCTTTACTACCAAAAGATAAGAAAGAAAGAATCAAGGTAGAATTTGAAAGAGTTAAATATTGGATAAGCAAAGGTGCTCAACCAACTTTAAGAGTTTCAAGGATATTAGGAGAAATGAAATTGATGCCTATGCCTAAGCCAGGTAACAATCCTTTAAAAGCCATTCCTAAAAAAGATAGAAAAAAAGGGGATAAAGAAGAACCAAAAGCAGAAGCTAAGAAAGAGGAACCTAAAGCAGAAGCTAAGAAAGAAGAACCAAAAGCAGAAGAAAAAAAAGAGGAACCTAAAGCTTAGCTCAAGGATTAGTACTTATGTTTGGAGTAAAAATTTTTACTTTGTATCCAGATCTATATCCTGGACCACTTAATACTGGTATTTATAAAAAGGCCCAGGAAAATAAAATTTGGGATTTAAAAGTGATAAACATTAGAGATTATGCTGCTGATAAGCATAGTTCAGTCGATGATACACCTTTTGGAGGCGGTAGTGGAATGTTATTGAGACCAGATGTAGTAGCTTCAGCGTTAGATAAAAATTTACAAAGTAACGAAACTACAATTTATTTGTCGCCAAAAGGAAAACAATTTAATCAAGAAGTTGCCAAAAAACTTAGTAAGCAAAAAAAACTAAATTTACTATGTGGTCATTTTGAAGGAATAGATCAAAGACTTTTGGAAACAAGAAATATCCAAGAATATAGCATTGGTGACTTTATATTGTCTGGAGGCGAGACAGCTTCGTTTGTTTTCATTGACTCAATTCTTCGATTATTACCTGGTGTCCTAGGAAACGATAATTCAGCAAAGGAAGAAAGTTTTGAAAACGATCTATTAGAGTATCCTCAATATACAAAACCTCAAAATTGGGAAGGAAAAAGTGCTCCAGAGGTACTTTTATCGGGTGATCATGCTAAAATTAAGGGGTGGCGTTTATCTCAATCTGAGGCTATAACACGTCGCCAGAGGCCTGATCTTTGGAAAAAATATTTAAATAAAAAAAATGAAAAACATTGAAGATATAAATAAAGAAGCAATAAAAAAAATTATTGCCAATAAAAAGATAACTGATTTTTCTGCTGGTGATACAATTAAAGTTGGAGTAAAAATTGTAGAGGGCAAAAGAGAAAGAATTCAGTACTTTGAAGGCGTTTGTATAGCTAAAAAAAATAGAGATTTAAACTCATCTTTTACAGTTAGAAAGATATCATTCGGAGAGGGTGTTGAGAGAACATTTGCACTATATAGTCCAAACGTTGATTCAATTAAAGTTACTAGATCAGGAAAAGTTAGAAGAGCAAAGCTTTATTATTTAAGAGATAGAAAAGGTAAATCAGCGAGAATAGCTGAAAAAATTAAAAAAAAAATTGGAGTAGATATTTCATCTCAATCTACTGAGCCTGAAAAAAAAGTAGTTTCAATTGTGAAAGAAGAAAAAAAACCAGAAGAAAATAAAAAAGATACTTCTGTTGTTCAGAAAAAAGCTGAGACAAAAACTAACGATAAAAAATAATAAAATTTTTGATGTCTAAGACTCTATATGATAAAATATGGGAAAACCATCTTGTTCACGAACAATCTGATGGAACCTCATTAATTTATGTTGATCGTCACTTAGTTCATGAAGTTACAAGTCCTCAAGCTTTTGAAGGCTTAAGAATTCAAAAGAGAAAAGTAAGAAGACCAGAATTAACATTGGCAGTACCAGACCATAATGTTCCGACAACAGATAGAAGCAAAGGAATTGGTGATGAAGAATCTAAAATCCAAGTAGATACATTAAGAAAAAATTGTAAAGAATTTGGAGTTGAACTATTTGATGTTAACGATAAAAGACAAGGAATAGTTCATATTATTGGACCAGAACAAGGCTTTACTCAACCGGGAACAGTTATAGTATGCGGAGATAGCCATACTGCTACACATGGCGCATTTGGTGCTTTAGCTTTTGGAATTGGAACCTCAGAAGTAGAGCATGTACTTGCAACTCAAACTTTAATTCAGAAGAAGTCTAAAAATTTAAGAATTAATGTAAATGGGACTTTACCTAAAGGCGTTACAGCTAAAGATGTTATTTTGAAAATTATTGGAACAATTGGAACCGCTGGCGGCACCGGCTATGTCATTGAATTTTCTGGAGAAGTAATAAGAAATTTAAGTATGGAAGAAAGAATGACCGTTTGTAATATGACTATAGAAGCAGGAGCTAGAGCAGGATTAATTGCTCCAGACGAAAAAACTTTTGAATATCTCAAAGATAAAAAAATGTCTCCAAAAGGAGAAAACTGGAATAAAGCACTAAAATTTTGGAAATCTTTATATTCAGATAAAAGTTGTAAATTTGATAAAGAAATCAATATTAATGGAAAAGAAATAGAACCACTAGTTACTTGGGGTACTTCTCCTCAAGACGTATCTCCAGTAACCGGAGTTGTGCCAGATCCTAATAAAGAAACTAATGAAGATAGAAAAATGGCTATGAAAAGGTCTTTAGAATACATGGGATTAAAAGCGAATACTAAAATATCTGATATAAAAATAGACAAAATATTCATTGGTAGCTGTACAAACGGAAGAATTGAGGATCTTAGGTTAGCCGCAGAACTTTTAAAAGGTAAAAAAATTGCAAATAATGTAAGTGCTATGGTAGTACCTGGATCAGGACTTGTTAAAGCTCAAGCCGAGCAAGAGGGTTTGCACAAAATATTTATTGAAGCTGGATTTGAGTGGCGAGAACCAGGATGTTCAATGTGTTTAGGTATGAATCCAGACCAATTAAAACCCAAAGAAAGATGTGCATCTACATCAAATAGAAATTTTGAAGGAAGACAAGGAAGAGGTGGCAGAACTCATTTAGTGAGTCCCGGTATGGCGATCGCCGCTGCAATCACCGGACACCTTTCAGATGTTAGAGAAATTAAATAATGGAAAAATTTTTAAAATTAAAAAGTATACCTTCTTATTTGTCTTTACAGAATATAGATACAGATATGATAATTCCAAAACAATTTTTAAAGACTATTAAGAGAACAGGTCTAGGAAAAAGTTTATTTTATGAAATGCGATACGACGAAAATGGAAAAATGATAGAAAAATTTATATTAAATAAAGAGCCATATAATAAATCTAAAATTTTATTAGCAGGTAAAAATTTTGGTTGTGGATCATCAAGAGAGCATGCACCTTGGGCATTGTCTGATTTTGGTATTAAAAGTGTTATCAGCTCTAGCTTTGCAGATATATTTTATAATAATTGTTTTAAAAACGGCATATTACCAATAAAGATCAGTGAAGAAAAAGTTTTGGAACTATCAGATTATTCAAAAAGACAAGAAGAAATTGAAATAAATTTAGAAAAGCAAGAAATATATTTTGGTAATAACGTTTTAAAATTTGAGCTAGATCAATTTAAAAAGAAATGTTTGATCGAAGGATTGGATGATATCGACTTATCAATGAAAAAAGTCGAACAAATTGATAATTATGAAAAAATAATTAACACAAATAAACCTTGGATGTTAAGAAATGAATAAAACCAAAAGTAGAAAAATTTTATTATTACCAGGTGACGGAATTGGACCAGAAGTAGTTAGAGAAGTAAAAAAAATAATAGAATGGTTTAATAAAAACAAATCTTTAGACTTTAGTTTTGAAGAAGAGCTTATAGGCGGTGCATCGATTGATGCAAACAAAATTCCTATAACTGACGAAGTTTTCTACAAGTCATTAGAATCAGACGCGGTAATCCTAGGCGCTTGTGGGGGTCCTAAGTGGGATAATTTAGAGTTTTCTAAAAGACCAGAAAGAGCTCTTTTAAAATTAAGAAAAGAATTAAAATTATTTGCAAATTTAAGACCTGCAATTTGTTTTAAGCAATTAGTTGACTCATCATCTTTAAAACCTGAAATAGTATCTGGTTTAGACATCATGATTGTAAGAGAGTTAACCGGAGGAATTTATTTTGGTGAACCAAGAGGAATTGAGCCAATAGAAAATAATGAGCGAAGAGGTATAAATACACACTCTTATACTACTGGTGAAATACAAAGAATAGCTAGAGTAGCTTTTGATTTAGCTAAAAAAAGAAAAAATAAAGTAACATCTTGCGAAAAATCCAATGTGATGGAAGCAGGAGTTTTATGGAGAGAAGAAGTACAGGCGCTAAAAGATAAAGAATATAAAAAAGTAGAACTTAATCATATGTTAGCAGATAATTGTGCTATGCAACTTTTAAGAAATCCGAAACAGTTTGACATAATACTAGCTGATAATTTGTTTGGGGATATGCTTTCCGATGAAGCCGCGATGTTGACTGGTTCCCTAGGCCTATTGCCTTCTGCATCGCTAGGCTTAAGAGATAAAAAAGGAAAAATTAGATCTCTTTACGAGCCTGTTCACGGTTCGGCTCCAGATATTGCTGGAAAAAACGTTGCGAATCCTATCGCGACAATATTAAGTTTATCTATGGCCCTAAGGTATTCTTTAGATCTACCTAAAGAAGCTGATTTACTAGATGCTTCAGTTCAAACAGTGTTAGATGATGGTTTAAGGACTAAAGATATAATGTCAGTTGGCAAAAAAGAAGTCACAACAACCGATATGGGTGATGCAATTATATCAAAATTGAAATAAAATAATTTAATAATATGAATTTCGCAATAATCGGTGCCACAGGCAACGTAGGCAGAACCACAATACAGGTATTAGAAAAATCAAAAATAGAAATTGATAACCTTTACTTAGTTGCGTCAGAAAAAAGTGCAGGACAGAAATTAGTTTTCAAAAAAAAAGAGATAACCGTAGAGCAACTTGAAAAATATGATTTCTCAAAAGCAGAAATTACTATTTTTGCAGCAGGAAGCGAAATAGCAAAAAAATGGGCCCCTCAAGCATCTAAAAAAACTATTGTTATTGATAATTCTAAATATTTTAGAATGAATAAAGACGTTCCTCTTGTGGTGGCAGAGGTAAACCCTAATGATTTAATTAACCATAACAATATCATAGCCAACCCTAATTGTTCGACCATTCAATTAATGCTTCCTTTAAAACCTCTTCATGATAAATACAAAATTAAAAGAGTTGTTGTTTCAACTTATCAAGCAGTTTCTGGAGCAGGTAAAGCATCTGTAGATGAATTATTTTCTCAGACAAAAGATTTTTTAGATAATAAAAAGATAAATTCCAAAAATTTTACAAAACAAATAGCTTTTAATTTAATTCCTCATATAGATTCTTTTGTTGAAGATGGATATACGAAAGAAGAGTGGAAAATGGAGAATGAAACAAAAAAAATATTAGATAAAAAGATTGGTTTAACAGCTACCTGTGTAAGAGTTCCTGTGAAGACTTCCCACTCTGAGTCAGTAAATATTGAGTTTGAAAATGAATATGATTTAGAAATAGTAAAAAAAATATTATTAGATGCTCCAGGATGTCAAGTTGTTGATGAAAATAAAGACGGAGGATATATTACACCCTTAGAGGCCGAAGGAGATTATTCGACTTTTATTTCCAGAATAAGAAAAGATCATTCTAATAATAAAGCGTTAAATATGTGGGTAGTTTCAGATAATTTATTAAAAGGAGCGGCTTTAAACACTGTTCAGATAGCAGAGTGTTTAATGAAGAAAAAATAAAAAGTTTAGTTTATAAGATAGTCATGAAAAATAATAACAATCCTTTGAGTCCTCACTTACAAATTTATAGTTGGCAAATTTCATCTCTTCTTTCCATCGCTCATAGAATAGTTGGAGTAATTAATATCTTAGCAATTACATTAATTTGTTTTTGGACATTATCTTTGCTCTTAGGTGAAAATAGTTATCTTACAACAAAAATATTTTTAGAGTCATTTTTAGGAAAGTTTATAGTAATTTTCCTTTGTTGGACTTTTAGTTTTCATATATTAAATGAAATCAGACATTTAATATGGGATCTTGGTTATGGTTTTGATTTAAAGGTTTCAAAGATCACCGGTGTATTAGCTTTAGTTGGTTCATTCGTTTTTACAATCTTATTTTATTTAATTGGAAAAAATATTTTTTAAAATGCATATTTCTACAAAAAAATGGTTATTTACTAAATTTAGCTCTTTAGTGCTTATTCCTTTAATGGTTTGGTTTATCTTAAGTTTTGTCTCAATTTATGAAAAAAACTACATCGATGTCACCCTTTTCTTTATTCAGCAATCTTCAAAAATTTTGTTTTCTGCGTTTATAGTAATTGCTTTCTTTTTTTCAGCATTGACAATAAGTGAGATTTTTGAGGACTATATTCGAGATGAAAAAATCAAAAATGTCGCAAATAAACTACTTAATATATTTGCTATAATAATCCCAATAATTACTATTTTAGGAATATTTAATTTATCAATATGAGCAGATATAAAATTATAGATCATGAATACGACGTAGTTGTTCTTGGAGCAGGTGGCTCAGGATTAAGAGCCGCGGTTGGTTTATCTGAAGCTGGTTTGAAAACTGCCTGTATCTCAAAAGTGTTCCCAACAAGAAGTCACACCTCTGCTGCTCAAGGAGGAATTTCTGCTGCCCTTGGTAATATGGGAGAAGATGATTGGAGATGGCATATGTACGATACAGTCAAAGGATCTGATTGGCTGGGAGACCAAGATGCTATTGAGTATCTCTGCAAAGAAGCACCCAGAGCTGTTGTAGAACTCGAAAGGTATGGCGTTCCCTTTAGCAGAACAGATGAGGGAAAAATTTATCAAAGACCTTTTGGAGGCATGACAAAAAATTATGGCAATGGAACGGCTCAACGAACATGTGCAGCCGCAGACAGAACAGGTCACGCGATTTTACATACTTTATATGGTCAAGCTTTAAAACATAATACAGAATTTTTTATTGAATATTTTGCTTTGGATTTAATTATGAAAAATGGAGAGTGTAAAGGAGTTATTGCATGGAACTTGACCGATGGTACCATTCACAGATTTAGATCGCATATAACAATCGTAGCAACCGGTGGATATGGAAAAGTTTATTACTCTGCAACATCAGCCCACACTTGTACTGGGGATGGTAATGCTATGATTCTAAGAGCAGGGTTGCCACTTCAAGATATGGAATTTGTTCAATTTCATCCAACAGGCATTTATGGAGTCGGATGTTTAATTACTGAGGGGGCGAGAGGTGAAGGTGGATTTCTTGTAAATGGTAAAGGTGAGAGATTTATGGAAAGGTATGCTCCTAATGCGAAAGATTTAGCATCAAGAGATGTAGTGAGCAGATCAATGGAAATGGAAATCAATGAGGGCAGAGGTGTTGGTAAAGAAAAAGATCACATTAGCTTACATTTAGATCATCTTGATAAAGCAGTTTTAGAGGAAAGGCTTCCAGGAATATCAGAAGCAGCCAAAACATTCGCCAACGTTGATGTGAACAAAGAACCTATCCCAGTTGTTCCTACAGTTCACTATAATATGGGAGGGATACCAACTAATTATAAAGCAGAAGTCTTAACATTAAATGGATCTGAAAAAACTGTCCCAGGGTTAATGGCTATAGGAGAAGCTGCTTGCGTTTCAGTTCATGGAGCAAACAGATTAGGCTCTAATTCTTTAATTGATCTTGTAGTGTTTGGAAGAGCTGCAGCGAAGAGAGCTGCAGAGCTTATTAAACCTGGACAACCACACGAAGAGGTCTCTAACTCAGAAACAGATAAATGCTTGGATAGATTTGATAAAATTAGAAATTCAAGTGGATCTACTAAAACTTCTGAATTAAGGTTAAAGATGCAAAAAACCATGCAATCTAAATGCGCAGTATTTAGAACCGAGAAAACATTAAAAGAGGGTGTGGAAGAAATAAGAAAGCCTTACGACGGCATGAATGATATTTCTGTAAAAGATAAGTCATTATTATTCAATACGGATTTAGTTGAAACATTAGAATTTGATAATTTAATTCGCCAAGCATTAACTACTATGGACTCCGCATATAATAGAAAAGAAAGTAGAGGAGCTCATGCTAGAGAAGATTTTAGTAAAAGAGATGATAAAAACTTTATGAAACATACTTTAGCTTGGCAAAATGAAAACAAAGTAGAGATAAAATATAGAGATGTTCACTCAAGAACATTGACTAATGACGTTCAGTACTTTCCTCCAAAGGAGAGAGTATATTAGGCGATGGTTCAATTTAACCTTCCTCAAAATTCTAAGATTGAAGTAGGCAAGTACTATAAGGACATAACTAATTCCAAAAATTTAAAAAAAGTAAATGTTTACAGGTGGGATCCCTCTACAGGAAAAAATCCACAAGTCGATACTTTTGAAGTTGATATGGATAATTGTGGTCCAAAAGTTTTAGATATATTATTTAAAATTAAAAATGAGATTGATCCATCTTTAACTTTTAGAAGATCATGTGCACATGGAGTATGTGGTTCATGTGCAATGAATATTGATGGAGTAAATACTTTAGCCTGTATAAAATCTCATACCGATATCAACGGAGATTTAAATGTCTATCCTCTTCCTCATCTTAAAGTTTTAAAAGATTTAATTGGGGATTTGACAACACTTTATAAACAGTACGAATCTATAAAACCATGGCTAGAAACAAAACAAACTGGAGAAGAAAAAACTGAAATAAAACAGACACAAAAAGATAGAGAAAAGCTAGATGGTTATTATGAATGTATTCTCTGCGCTTGTTGTTCTACATCGTGTCCAAGTTATTGGTGGAATGGAGACAAATATCTTGGACCAGCAGTTCTTCTACAGGCTTACCGTTGGATTAATGATAGTAGAGATGGAGATAAAAAGGCAAGATTAAAAAAAGTTGCTGATGAATTAAAATTATATAGATGTCATACCATTATGAATTGCACTAATTCTTGTCCTAAAGGATTAAATCCAGCAAAAGCTATTGGTTCTATTAAGAAAATGCTTGCAACAAGTTAAAAGCTTATTTATTCAATATTACCATGAAAAATATAGAACACTTTGTTGGTGGAAAATTATTTAGCGGAGATTCAAAAAGATTTGGAAAAGTTTTTAATCCAGCAACAGGTGAACAAAGTTCAGAAGTAAAACTTGCTTCTACAAAAGATGTAAATCAAGCAGTTGAAAATGCTAAGAAAGCATTTGAACCTTGGGCAAATACACCCCCCCTTCAAAGAGCTAGAATAATGTTCAAGTTTAAAGAATTAATCGAGAAAAATTCTGATGAGCTAACAAAAATCATAGTTGCTGAACACGGCAAAGTTTTTGAGGATGCAAGAGGCTCGCTAACAAGGGGTTTAGAGGTAGTTGAATATGCTTGTGGTATTCCTCAAATGCTTAAAGGAGAGTTTACAGAAAATGTTGGGACCAATGTCGATAGTTGGTCTGTACGACAACCGTTGGGAGTTTGTGCAGGGATTACGCCTTTTAATTTTCCTGCAATGGTCCCGATGTGGATGTTTCCTATGGCTATTGCTTGTGGAAACACATTTGTCTTAAAGCCATCTGAAAAAGATCCCTCATGTTCAATGAGATTAGCCGAACTTTTGAGAGAATCTGGTCTTCCTGAAGGGGTTTTTAATGTTGTTAATGGAGATAAGGAAGCAGTAGATGCTTTAATAAATAATAAAAATGTAGTTGCTATGAGCTTTGTTGGTTCTACACCAATAGCTAAATATATTTACGAAAACTGTGCAAAAAATGAAAAAAGAGTTCAGGCCCTTGGTGGAGCGAAAAATCATTGTGTAGTAATGCCTGACTGTGATTTGGATCAAGCTGTTAATGGTTTAATGGGTGCAGCATATGGTTCAGCAGGTGAAAGGTGCATGGCTCAATCTGTTGCTGTTGCAGTAGGTGGTATTGGAGATAAACTTGTAGACTCCTTAGCAAAAAAAGTTGAAGCATTAAAAGTTGGACCTGGCATGGATAAACAATCAGAAATGGGTCCATTAGTAACAAAAGATCATTTAGCAAAAGTAAAAGGCTATGTGGATATTGGTGTTAAAGAAGGAGCCAAATTAGTTGTAGATGGGAGAAATTTTAAACTGCAAGGTTATGAAAATGGATATTACATAGGTGGATGTCTGTTTGATCATGTAAAAAAAGATATGAGAATTTATAAGGAAGAAATATTTGGGCCAGTACTATCTGTAATTAGAGCAAAAGATTTTGACGAGGCGTTGCAGCTAGTTAATGATCATGAATTCGGAAATGGTGTTAGCATTTTCACAAGAGACGGAGACTCTGGTAGAACATTTTCAAATAAAGCTAAAATTGGAATGGTTGGAATAAATATTCCAATTCCTGTACCAATGGCTTTCCATAGTTTTGGAGGGTGGAAGAGATCTTTATTCGGAGATCAACACATGCATGGTCCAGAAGGTGTAAGATTTTATACAAAATTAAAAACAATCACTTCAAGATGGCCATCTGGATTAAGATCTGATCCAGAGTTTGTGATGCCAACTATGAAATAACAAAAAGGATAAAATGAAAAAGAAAATTACTTTAATAGGAGCTGGACAAATTGGTGGAACCTTAGCTCACTTAATAGCATTAAAAGGATTAGCTGATGTAGTATTATTTGATGTTGCAGCTGGTATTGCTAAAGGAAAAGCTTTAGATATTGCTCAATCTTCGCCAGTTTCTGGTTTCAATGTTAGCTTATCAGGAACAGATAATTACGATGATACCAAAAACTCTGATGTAATAATAATTACGGCAGGGGTTCCTAGAAAACCAGGTATGACTAGGGATGATTTACTTGGTATTAATTTAAAGATTATTAAACAAGTAGCAGAAGGAATAAAAAAAACCTCTCCTAACGCTTTTGTAATATGTATTACGAACCCCCTGGATGTAATCGTAATGGCACTCCAGAAATTTTCAGGTCTTCCAAAAAATAAAGTTGTTGGTATGGCAGGTATATTGGACTCTTCCAGATTTATTTACTTTTTATCAGAAGAATTAAAAGTTCCGGTACAAAAAATTAAGTCATTCGTTCTTGGTGGGCATGGTGATAGCATGGTTGCTATGCTTGGATCAACAGAAGTTGAAGGAAAAAAGATTAATGAACTGGTGAAAGAAAGAAAAATATCTAGAGAAAAATTAGACCAAATAGTTGATAGAACAAAAAAAGGTGGAGCAGAAATTGTAAAATTTTTAGAAAAAGGTTCTGCTTTCTATGCACCCGCAGCTGCAGGAGTTGAGATGGCTGAATGTTTCTTAAAAGATTTAAAAAAACAACAACCTTGCGCAGTATATCTTAACGGTGAATATGGAGCTAAAGAAATATATGCTGGAGTTCCTGTAATTATTGGTTCTGGCGGAGTTGAAAAGATTATTGAGCTTGAACTATCTACAGATGAGAAAGTAAATTTTGATAAATCTGTTGCTGCGGTAAGAGATTTGTATAGTGCGGCACAAAAAATTGATCCGTCACTTTAAAAGATCTTAATTTGATACGTTAATTAATGAAAAAAAAAATTTACGATATTTTAGTAATAGGTACAGGCCTATCCAGTTTAACATTTATAGACGCTTACTTAGAAAATAATAATTTAATTAATGTTATTTCATTTAATAAAAGTAAAAAAAAATTTCCACAAATAGATAATAATCATATTTTTAAAATTTTACCTCCACAGATGATTGGAGAAGATAAACAAGTCATGGACTATTTTTCATTAAACAAAGTTATTATAGATAAAAATACAAAATTCTTCGGATCTCTTGAATTTGGAGGTTTATCAAATTACTGGGGGTTACAAATTGATAAAAATATTGAGAAAGATATTTCACATTTGTCAAAAAAAACTCAAAAAAAAATAAAAATATCATTTCACGAAATTTTAAATAAATTAAAATTATTAGGACAAGTTGATAATAAATATAAAAATATTTTTATTAAAGATAAGTATATAAATCATAAGTTTTTTGAAAAAAACAAAGAATTAATATCAGATGAGCCCTTGTTGGCATTTCAAAAAAAAGGAAATAAAAAAGGAATTAATCTTAACTTAATTAATGAAGAAAAAGATAAGCTAACCCCATCAAACTTATTTCATAAAAACTTAAAAAATAAAAAAATAATTTTTCATAATTTTTTTGTAGAAAAAATTCAAAATTGTAAAGAGGGTTTGAAACTTTATTGTTCAAACGGTGAAAAAAAAGAAATATTTATTACTAAAAAACTTGTTTTAGGGTGTGGAACATTAATAACAACAAAGCTGATAATGGATTATTTTAATATTAAAAGAGAGGTAAAAATTTTTCATCATCCAAGGTTATTTTCGGTCTATTTTTCTAAAAAAAAGTGGAAAAATAAAATGAAATTTCAGCCTTCTCATTTTCATCTTAAGTTGAAAAAAAATCCCTTACTATTTACAGCAGATTTTAGGCCTGGAAATAAGATAATAATTGAAGCTATAGTAAAATTTAAAAAATTTTTAAATCCCATAAAATTTTTTTTAAACATTATTAGAGAGCATTTTATTTTTTCAAACATATTCTTTAACCCAAAATTTAGTAATTTATACTTGAAGAAAAGAGGAGATACCTATTTAGTTTTTTCGAAAAATAAAAATATCAAAAAATTGCTAAAAAAAACAAGTAAAAAAATATTTAATTTTTTAATATCGTCGAAGAAAATTCTACCTTTTTATATAAACTATTTTCCAGGTTTTGGCGCAGATTTTCATTATTTTGGAACTATACAAGTAGGAAAATCAAAAGATTTATCTGTTAATGAAAAATGTCAAATTAATAAAAAAAAGAATATATATATAGTTGATGGATCTGTTTTTAAATTTAATGGAAACAAATATCCCCTTGGTCTTATAATGGCAAATGCAAGAAGAATAGGAAAAGAAATGTAATGTTTAGAATATGGATATATTTAAATATCAAAAATTTTTTAAAAAGTTTTTTTTTAAATAACACATCTTTAAAAAAAGAATTTATAGAAAAATATATTTGTAAACAGTCAAAAAAAAAATATTTACATCTTTTTAGTCAGTGTCGAGTGGCATTCTATTTTATTCTTATTTATCTAAAAAAAAAAACAAATAAAAACGAGATTATATTATGTGCTTATAATCTTCCTGAAATGATTAATGTAGCAAAAAATTTAGGCCTTAAAATAAAGTATTACGATTTAGATTATGAAACTGGATCACCTGTAATAAAAGATATAAAAAAAAATATTTCAAAAAAAACACTAGCTGTCGTTTTAACTAATATGTTTAATACCTATCATGATGGCGAAGAAATTAAAAATATTTTAAAAAAAAATAAAATTCCACTAATAGAAGATAATGCTATTTATTTTGACAATTATACTTTAAAAAAAGGAAAAAAATATTTTTCGGGAACCGTTGGTGATTTTTCGATTTATAGTTTTAATATAATGAAAAATATTTCTTCTTTTTACGGCGGTGCTGCTAGCACTAATGATATGAAATTTAAAAAATTTTGTATTGAACAAGAAAAGAATTTAGATACTTTTTTTATTTTTCCCTTGTTAAAACAAATCACAATATTTTTTATTTTAAAAATAATGTCGATAAAATATTTATATAAATATATTTTTAGTTATATAATAACTATTGCACATAAATATAAAATAAGTTTTTTATTATTTTTATTTTACCCCTCACTAAAAAATGTAAATTTAAAACTTCCAAAATATTTTCATACAAAGATAAGCACTTTAGCTATCAAAAACACTTATTTACAGCTTAAAGACGAAAAAAAAAGAAAAGAATTATTCATATTTAGAAAAAATCTACATAAACTTTATTACGAAAAACTTAAAAATCTAAATAGTCCCAATTTTAATACAATTAAAAAATTTGATTATAATTACCAAAACTACCTTGATTTTCCTGTTCTTGTTAAGGATAAACAAAATCTTAATTCTTACCTCCTAAAGTACGGCATAGAAATAAGGTTTAGACATTATTACAATTGTGCAAAAATATTTAAAGAAAAAAAAATTTATAAAAACGCCGAAAGATACGAAAAAGAGCTAATTTGTTTTCCTGCCCACATTAAGACAAAAAACTCATATATTGATTTCATTGAAACGAAACTACGAAATTATTACTAAAATTTTTATGTTAAAAAAACTTGAGTTAAAAGATTCATTTATTGTAATAACTTTATTTCTATCAGCCTTCCTAATAAATTTTTACGTTGGGTCTAGAGGAGTTTATCCTGTAGATACCTTTTTTCACTTTGATAATGGATATCGAATTTTACTTGGAGAAAATCCTGTAAAAGACTATTGGATCGTACATGGTTTTTTAGTTGACTACCTTCAAGCAATATTTTTTAAATTTTTTGGCTATAATTGGAGTGCATATTTGATCCATGCTTCTTTATTTAATTCAATTATAGTTATATTTACATTTTACATTTTTAAGGTGCTTAAAATTAAAAGCTATCTAATTCTCATTCTATTGTTAGGACTGTCAATATTAGCTTACCCAGTTAGTGGTGTACCGTTTCTTGACTTACATTCAGCTTTCTTTTCACTATTTTCTATTTATTTTTTAATTATTGCTATAATTAAAAATAAAAACTTTTATTGGTTTTGGGTAGCGTTTCTTCTTTGTGTTGCATTTTTTTCAAAACAAGTGCCTGCCGCATACGTAATACTTGGAGTAAGTCTTATAAATTTCATTTTGGCATTTAACAAAAAAAATTTAATGATAACTATTTGGTATTTTCTAGGGGCATTTTCATTTTTAATATTATTATTAATTTTTTTACTGTATAAAAATATTAATTTAAATGATTTTATAGTACAAATTTTCCTTTTTCCTCAATCGATTGGCACGAACAGATATGGAGATTATAATTTAAGCTTAAAAAATATTATATTAGATTATAAGTTTATATACGTTTTTATATTATTCATCTTATCAATCAATATTTTAAATTTCTTTAAAAAGAAAGATTTTATTAAATCAAAAAGTTTTTTAATTTTTGTTATAATTTTAACTTATTCATCATCACTAATTATTCATCAAATTTATACAAAAAATCAGGTATTTATTTTTTTCTTGATCCCGATATTAGCAGGTTTTTCAATTTACTTTTTAAAAGATATAAATTTCAAAAATAAAAAATTAACTATTTTATTACTATTTTTAGTTTTTTTGTTTGCCACATTTAAATACAATAATAGGTTTAATGTAGAGAGAAAGTTTCATGAACTGTCTAATGTGAACATAAATAATTCTATTAAAGTAAATTTATTTAATAATAAATTTAAAGGAATAAATTGGATATCTCCTTATTATAAAAATCCTGAAGATGAGATAGAAAAAATTAATAAATTTTTCAATATATTACTTAATGATAAACAAAAAAAAATGGTTATTACAGAATATAATTTTTTTTCATTATTGTTGAATGAAAAACTTTATAGTCCAAGTAGATCATATGATTATATAAGTTATCCTAAGAAGGACACTAAATATTTTAAATTATATCAAAAACATCTAGTAGAATTAATAAAAAAAAATAATATTAAACATTTGTATTTATTTGAACCAAAAAAAATAATTAAATCTAGAATGAACCATTTAGTATATGATTATATTTCTGAGGGTTGTTTTCAGGTTATTAACATAAGTGAAAAAACAAAATTATTAAAGATTATCAATTGTAGTGAATTACAATAATTATGCTTGAACATTTTAAAGTAAAAAAATTAATTATTCCCAAGCTCTTTTTGAATTTTATTTATAAAATTATTTAATAAATCTTTATCTTCATTATTTATTAAATCCTTTTTTTCAGTAGCATTTTTAATTTCCGATCTCAATTTTTGTTTTATAGTATCGATATATTCCTTAGAAGTGAGATGATCAATTCTTCTCTCAATTGTTTTTTGTGCATATGTAAACGTAAGCTTAAAACCTATAATAATTAAAAAAAAAATTATTAACGATTTATAAATGAATATTTTCATCATTTCATTTTCCTATGCACCTCATATATTAAAATTCCATCAATAAAGTGCTGTTTATAAAGTTTAAAACTATCATCTAAAGAAAATTTGTCACTAAGTTTAACATTTACATTATATATTTTATTAGAATAAACATAATCAGCATTTTTAATATCATCATATACAAAAACAATACGTTTTTGGTCTATCTCTGGCAATAATTCTTTCATTCTCCATAACGGATACCAAGAATTAATACCTATTTTAATTTTATTACTTTTATCGTTCATCACAACTTCGCGTAAAAATTTAATTCCAGATAATCCAGTAAAATCTATTTCAAATTTATTTTTAAATTTATTTGATAGTAATTCATTAAAATAAAGAGACTGGTAAGGGTGATATATATAAATCTTATAAATATTAAATAAAGAAGTTACTGATAAAACTACTACTAAAATATTAATGTATTTTTTTAATTTTGGATAAATAAAAAATAAACTAAGAAAATAAATTGAAAAATAAATAAAAAAGCAATTAAGGAAATAGAAAATACGCCAACTATTATAATGTTTTGTAGCAAAAAATACTCCAATAACACTTAAAATTACAAAGGTTATTAAAATAAAAAAATCTTTTTTTTCGTTATTATTATTCCACAAATCGTAGTTTGATTTTGATTTTTCAATGGAGAATAATTTTAAAATATAAACTTTAGCTAATAGAAAAAATCCAATTAAAAATAATGAAAAATTTATTATCGGAGTTGAAATAAAGACCCATAAGGGTAGATAATGAAAAGGAACTAATTCAGTATTATAGAATTCATCATTGAAGTAAATGAGAGTTGGGCCAAAAGTTTGTAAATTGCTTAAGAGGTATAAAAATTTTTCTAGAGGATTAATCCAAAGATATGGCCAATGTAAAATTAAAAATAAAATATAAAAAAAAATATAAATTAAAATCTTATTAATAATTTTAAAATCACCCTTATTTGATAATATAGACAAAAAATATATAAATAAAAAAGTGAAAGGAAAAATAAGCCCAAACAATCTGGTAGATGTAGCGATAGACGAAAAAATTGCCAATAAAATTATATTTTTGATATTAAAATTTTCAAAAGTTTTAAAAATAAAAAAAGTAGATATTATAAAAAAAGTTAAAAAAACAAGGTCTTTATTATTTTGGAAGCTATCACCAAATATCCTAGGTGTAATAATCAATAGAAAACATCCTGCTAGTGACAAAAATTTATTATTAAATCTATTTAAAAGTGTTTTGTAAAAAAAAATTATACCTACATAAAAATAACAAAAAGTTAAGAAATGTCTCATTTCGTACATTTGAATTGGTTCATTAAGAGAAAAAATAATTTCAATAATTGCAGCAGGAACATCAAAAATTATCCCATATACATCACTCCATGGTTCTGTAAAACTTGAAGATAAAACTAATTTTTCATTTGCTATAAGAGAAATTTTTTCTAAACCAAAAAAATTGGATAAATATTCAAGCCAGTATAATCCACTACGTCTTTGAAAAGTTTCATCGATATTAAAACCATAATCTTTGTAAATCGAAAATCCTATGAGAAAATAGATTGAAAAAAAGATGTAATGACAATTAGATAATAATCTATTAGATATGGTCTTCATAAACTTTAATTATAAACAAATTTAAGTATAAATAAATTAAATAATATGAAATTTTTTAAAATCTTGGCTATCTTCTTTTTTGATATTCTAGATCATTTCCATCAAAAAAAAATTTTAAATTTTTTTCAATATAAAAAAATTAAAATAAATTCTATAATTGATATTGGAGCGCATAAAGGTAAATATACAGATTTATTTTTAAGAAATTATTCTATAAATTATGCCTTATTAATTGAGCCACAAAAAAAATACTTTCATACGCTCAAAGAAAAATATAAAAATAAAAAAAAAATTAAGATATTAGATTGTGCAGTATCTAATAAGAATAAAAAAAGTTTTTTTAATATAAATCATCACGATCTTACCTCTTCATTGAATACAATAAATTTTAAAAATAATTTTTTGGTTTATAAGTCAAAACTGTTTGGAATACAGTCTGATAAAATGATAAGAGATAAAGTAGCCATTAAAACAAAGACTATTAAATCAATTTTAGGTAATTTAAAAAAAAAAATAGATTTGGTGAAAATTGACACTGAGGGTCATGAGCTAGAAGTGTTGAAAGGTTGTGGCAATGTGCTTAAAAATTTTAAAATCATTTTAATAGAATTTAGAAATGACAATCATTATTTGAACTATTATCCAAAAAAAGTACATAAATTATTGATAAAAAATAATTTTTATAAGTTAAAAGTATTTAAATTTCCATTTACAACTTGGGAAGATAGAATATACATAAAGAAAATATGAATATTCACGAACATCAAGCCAAAGAAATTTTAAAAGAATTTGGTGCGCCAGTTTCAAAGGGTGTTGTAATTTTTTCTCTTGATGAAATAAAAAAAAAAATAATCAAACTACAAACTAAGGAATTTGTTTTAAAAGCCCAAATACATGCTGGCGGTAGAGGAAAAGCTGGTGGGGTTAAGTTAATCAAAGATATCTCCAATTTAGAAAAAGAGGCTAAAGCAATGATGGGCAAAACCCTTATAACTCATCAAACTGGTCCAGAGGGCAAAGAAGTTAAGAGATTATATATTGAAGAAGCATCTGACATTTCAAAAGAATTTTATCTATCCTGTTTAATTGATAGAGAGTCATCTAAAGTTGCTTTTATTAGTAGTACAGAGGGCGGTATGGATATAGAAAAAGTAGCTTCTGAAACACCTGATAAAATTAAGACTCACAAATTAGAATTAAAAGATGATGGACCAAATCAAGAAGAAATAAACAAGATTATATCTATATTTGAATTTAATGAGGAACAAAAAAAAATTGCATCAAAGCTAATTATATCTCTTTACAATATAACAATTAAAAAAGATGCAACTTTAATAGAAATTAATCCTTTAATAATAACAAAATCTAATAAATTAATTTGTTTAGATGCCAAAATGAATTTTGATGATAATGCAATTTTTAGAAGACCAGAAATTCTTAAGTTAAGAGACTTAAACGAGGAGGATCCTGCTGAAATTGAAGCTAGTAAACATGAACTTGCATATATAAAATTAAACGGCTCTATAGGATGTATGGTAAACGGAGCAGGTTTAGCTATGGCTACTATGGATATAATAAAATTGTATGGAAAAGAACCAGCAAATTTTTTAGATGTTGGTGGAGGAGCCTCTAAAGAAAAAGTATCTGCAGCTTTTAAACTTATTTTGTCTGATAAAAATGTAAAAGGTATTTTAATAAATATATTTGGTGGAATTATGCGATGTGATGTACTCGCTCAAGGAGTAGTAGATGCCGCAAAAGAGATTAGCTTATCTATTCCTCTTGTTGTGAGATTAGCTGGAACCAATTTTAAAGAGGGTAAAGAAATATTAGATAAATCAAATTTAAAAATTTTATCAGCTTCAGATTTAAATGATGCTGCAAAAAAAATTGTAGATTCTATAAAAAAGTAGATGTCAATATTAATAAATAAAAACACAAAAGTTATTTGTCAAGGCTTTACTGGTAAGCATGGAACTTTTCATTCTGAACAAGCTCTTGAATATGGAACAAAACTTGTAGGTGGGGTAACTCCTAAGAAAGGTGGTCAAACACATTTAAATCTTCCTGTTTTTAATACTGTTCAAGAAGCTAAAGATAAAACTAATGCAAATGCTACTATGATATATGTTCCTCCTAAATTTGCTGCAGAGTCAATCATTGAAGCAATTCATTCTAAAATTGAATTAATAGTTTGTATTACTGAAGGAATACCTATTTTGGATATGATAAAAGTAAAAAAAGAATTAAAAAAAAGTAAATCAAGATTAATTGGACCTAATTGCCCAGGAATAATTACCCCAGAGGAATGTAAAATAGGAATTATGCCAGGGAATATTCATAAAAAAGGGACTGTCGGTATCGTCTCAAGATCTGGCACACTAACTTACGAAGCAGTTGCTCAAACGACTGCAAATGGCATGGGTCAATCTACTTGTATAGGAATTGGAGGAGATCCTATTAATGGAACTAACTTTATCGATTGTTTAGAACTTTTCTTAAGAGATGAAGATACCAAGTCAATCGTTATGATAGGAGAAATAGGAGGCTCAGCTGAGGAAGAAGCAGCTGAATTTTTAAAAAAGGAAAAGATAAAAAAACCTATGGTAGGTTTTATTGCAGGCCTAACTGCCCCACCAGGAAGAAGAATGGGACATGCTGGAGCAATTATATCTGGGGGAAAAGGGGGAGCCGCAGATAAGATAGAGCTTATGAAATCTGTCGGAATCACTATATCAAAGTCTCCAGCTGATATTGGAAAGACACTTTTGCAAAAACTATATGGTTGATTTTTTGTAATTTATGTTAAAATAATTTATTGAATGTCATCATCTAATAACAATACTACTTACAAGAAAACCTCTTTTTTAATTGGCAACAATTCTGAATTTATTAACGAGTTTTATGCTGATTATCTTTCAGATCCAAAATCACTTCCAGAAAGCTGGAAAATTTTTTTTGATGGATTAAGCGAAGAACAAAAACTAATTTATGATGATTTAAAAGGTCCTAGTTGGTCTCCAGAAAGAAAAAATAAAAAAACTATTTTTCATGTACAAGATGAAAAAAATAAAAATAAAGATGAATCATCAGAAATTAAGATAGAGTCAGCTAAACAAGCTACAAAAGACTCTGTAAGAGCAATAATGTTAATTAGAGCTTTTAGAATTAGAGGTCACCTCATTTCATCATTAGACCCACTTTCTCTTTTGAAAAAAGAGGAGCATCCTGAACTAAGACCTGAAACTTATGGTTTTGCGAAAAAAGACTATAACAGAAAAATATTTTTAGACGGAGTTCTTGGCTTACAGTACGCAGACTTAAATCAAATATTAAAGATTTTAAAAAAAACTTATTGCTCAAATATTGGTTACGAATTTATGCATATGGGAGATCCAGATGAAAAGACCTGGATAAGAAACAGAGTTGAAGGTCCTGAAAAAGAAATTCAATTTACAGATAATGGTAAAAAAGCCATTTTAAACAAGATGATCGAAGCAGAAGGATTTGAAAAGTATTTGCACATAAAATTTGTTGGCACAAAAAGATTTGGACTAGATGGAGGAGAATCATTGGTTCCAGCTTTAGAACAGATTATAAAAAGAGGAGGAAATTTAGGAGCTAAAGAAATTAAAATAGGAATGTCTCATAGAGGTAGATTAAATGTATTAGCAAATGTAATGAGCAAACCTTACAAAGCAATATTCAGTGAATTTTTTGGTAAAAGTGCCAATCAAGAAATCGGAGGAGATGTAAAATATCATTTAGGAGCATCATCCAACAGGGAGTTCGACGGAAACTCCGTGCATATTAGTTTAACAGATAACCCCTCTCATTTAGAGGCTGTTAATCCAGTTGTTTTAGGTCAAGTGAGGGCTAAACAATTTTTCCACAAGGATTTAAAAAGAAAGAAAGTTATACCAGTATTAATACATGGCGATGCAGCTTTTGCTGGACAAGGAATAGTAGCTGAATGTTTTGCAATGTCGGGGTTACCAGGCCACAATACTGGTGGAACAATACATATTATAGTTAACAATCAAATAGGTTTTACAACTGCCCCGCGTTTTGCTCGATCTTCACCTTACCCTTCAGATGTAGCAAAGATTGCACAAGCTCCAATTTTTCATGTTAATGGTGACGATCCAGAGGCGGTAGTTCACTGTGCAAAAATTGCTACTGAATATCGCCAAAAATTTAATAGAGATGTAGTTATAGACATGGTTTGTTATAGGCGATTCGGTCATAATGAAGGTGATGAGCCGTCCTTTACTCAACCAATTATGTATAAAAAGATAAAAACTCATCCCACGAGTTTAACAATCTATGGCAATAAATTATGTGAAGAAGGATTAACTTCGTCAAATGAAATAGAAGATCAAAAAACGAAATTTAAGAAATTTTTAGAAAATCAATTGGAATTATCCAAAACTTATAAATCAGAGTTGACATGGTTTGAAGGAGCTTGGTCAAGATTTAAACCTGGATTAGGTAAAGACAAAAGAGGCAAAAGTGGAGTAGATAAAGATAAATTAATACAAATAGGAAAAAAAATTTCTATTATCCCTGACAATTTAAATCCTCATAAAACAATTAAGAAAATATTTGATTTAAAATACCAAATGTTTGAAAAAAATAAACTGATAGACTGGTCTACGGCAGAAAATCTAGCTATTGGGAGTTTATTAACTGAGGGGTTTTCAGTTAGACTTTCTGGTCAAGATTCTGGACGTGGCACTTTTAGTCAAAGACACGCAGTGTTAAGAAATCAAAATAATCATGATAGATATATACCTTTAAACAATATCAAAACTAATCAAAAGAAATTTGAAATAATTGATAGTCTTTTGTCTGAATTAGCAGTTTTAGGTTTTGAATTTGGATATTCTTTATCTGAGCCAGAAACTTTAGTTATATGGGAGGCGCAATTTGGTGACTTTGCTAATGGCGCTCAAGTAATTATTGATCAATTTATCGCTTCGGGTGAGTCAAAATGGGGAAGAGCTAGTGGGCTTGTAATGTTATTACCTCATGGTTATGAAGGACAGGGACCAGATCATTCTTCAGCTAGACTAGAAAGATTTTTGCAGCTATGTGCTGGAGAAAACATGCAAGTAATAAATTGCACAACCCCATCAAATTATTTTCATGCTCTAAGAAGACAAATGCATAGAGATTTTAGAAAACCATTGATAGTAATGACACCTAAATCTTTGTTGAGACACAAAAGATGTATTTCTAATCTAAACGAGTTTACAAAAAAAAATACATTTCATAGAGTCCTAGATGATGATGCCTATTCTAAAAATAGTGGATTAATTAAATTGAAAAGCGATAATGAAATAAAGAAAGTAGTGATGTGTTCTGGTAAAATTTATTACGACCTTATTGAAGCTAGAGAAAATATTAAAAACTATGGTATTGTTTTTATACGTATAGAACAGTTATATCCTTTTCCTGCAAAAACTTTAGCTAATTTACTGAAGAAGTACGAAAAAGCAGAATTTATTTGGTGTCAAGAAGAGCCAAAGAATATGGGTGCCTGGAATACTGTAAGAAATTACATAGATAGAACCTTAGAAATAATATACTTTAATAGAGATAAGGTAAAATATGTGGGAAGAAAAGCATCTTCTTCAACTGCGACTGGAAATCTGAATAAACATCTTGCGCAACAAAAAGAAATATTAGAAAAGGTACTTAGAAAGTAAAATGTCTGATAAAATTATTGTACCAACATTAGGAGAGTCAGTAACAGAGGCTACAGTTTCAAAATGGCTAAAAAGCCAGGGTGAAAAAGTTTCTGCGGACGAACCAATCGTAGAGCTTGAGACTGATAAAGTTAACGTAGAGGTTCCTGCTCCATCAACTGGTTTTTTAGAACTTATATCGGTAAAAGAAGGTGAAACCGTTAATGTTGGCGCTTTGCTTGGAATGATAAATGGAGCTAAAAAAGAAGTTTCAAAGCCAGTCAAAGAGGTGAAAAATTATTCCCCTCCAAAAAAAAAAAGTCAAGTTTTACAAAAAGCTAAAGAAGAAGTTCTTAATCTTGTAGAAGCAAAAGAAGAAACTATTCCCACAAAAGCTGAGGAAGAAGAAGCATTAGTGCTAGATAATTTTCATAATGAAGTAAAAATAAAAGAAAGTCCAAAAGTTAAAACTCAAAAACCCTCAGTTTCACCAGCCGCAAGAAAAATGGCTCAAGAAGGAAAAGTAGATTTAAATAAGATTGAAGGATCAGGTAAAAATGGTGTTATTTTAAAAGAAGATATCATGAGCTTAATGGGATCTAAACCTTCACCCTCTCAAAGAAAAATTGAGCATGGACCAGAAGAGAGAATTAAAATGACAAGATTGCGATTAACTATCGCCAAGAGATTAAAAGAAGCCCAAGAAAATGCCGCAATGCTCACTACTTTTAATGAAGTGGACATGACTGAAGTAATTGCAATGCGAAATCAATATAAAGAGGAATTTCAAAATAAATATTCTGTTAAGTTAGGATTTATGTCTTTTTTTGTAAAAGCTTGTGTAATTGGATTAAAAAATTTCCCAGCTATAAATGCTGAAATACAAAATGATGAGATAGTTTATAAAAATTATTACAATATCAGTATTGCTGTGGGAACTGATAGAGGTTTAGTAGTCCCAGTTTTAAGAGAAACAGATGAAATGTCATTTGCAGATATAGAAAAAAACATTGGTCGATTAGGTGAAAAGGCTCGAGAAGGAAAAATTACAATAGATGATTTACAAGGAGGTACATTCACGATTACAAATGGAGGAATATACGGCTCAATGTTATCGACACCAATATTAAATCCGCCTCAATCAGCTGTTTTGGGAATGCACAATATAATTAAAAGAGCTGTTGTAGTTAATGGAAGCGTTGAGGTAAGACCTGTTATGTATTTAGCATTGTCTTATGATCATAGAATAATAGATGGAAAAGAGGCAGTATCATTTTTAAAAATAGTTAAAGAGTCTTTGGAACAACCAAAAAGACTTTTTCTTAATATCTAACAATGGAAAATAATTTTGACGTAATCATAATCGGTGGCGGCCCAGGAGGTTATGTTTGCGCTATAAGAGCTGCTCAATTGGGACTTAAAACTGCATGTATAGAGTCAAGAGGTTCACTGGGAGGTACATGTTTAAATATTGGATGTATACCTTCAAAAAGTTTATTAAATTTATCTGAAAATTTTCATAAAGCAAAAAAAGATTTTAATCAACAAGGCATAGAAATTAGTGATATAAAATTAAATATAGACAAGATGATGTCTAATAAAAATAAATCAATTCAGGTTTTAACTAAAGGAGTAGAATTTTTATTTAAGAAAAATAAAGTAACTTATTTAAAAGGAAAGGGTGTTCTTTTTTCTAAGAACGATGTAGTTGTTTATAATAATAATAAAAAAGAAAATTATAAAGCTAAGAATATTGTAATTGCCACAGGTTCAGACGTAACTTCAGTCCCAGGTATAAAAATTGATGAAAAGAATATAATTTCTTCTACTGGCGCTTTATCATTAAATAAAGTTCCAAATAAGCTAGTCGTAATTGGAGGAGGATATATTGGCCTTGAAATGGGTTCGGTTTGGTCAAGACTTGGCGCTGAAGTCACTGTTATTGAATATTTAGATTATATTACTCCAGGCATGGATAGAGAGATTTCAAAAGAGTTTCAAAAAATTTTAAACAAACAAGGAATCAAATTTAAACTGAATTCAAAAGTAAATTCAGTAAAAAACAAGAACGATACAGTTTTAGTAGAATTTACTGACAATAAAGACAAAAAAAACCAAACAATTGAAGCTGATAAAGTTTTAGTTTCTGTTGGAAGAAAACCTTATACAGAAGGATTAAATCTCTCTAAAATTGGTGTTATGAAAGATGAAAAAGGTAGAATTAAAGTAAATGAAAAATTACAGACATCTATAAGCAATATTTATGCAATTGGAGATGTTATAAAAGGTCCAATGTTAGCTCATAAAGCAGAGGACGAAGGTATAGCCGTAGCAGAAATTTTGGCAGGTCAAGCTGGACATGTTAATTACGATGTAATCCCTGGGGTTATTTACACATCTCCAGAAGTTGCGACAGTGGGAAAAACTGAAGAGCAATTAAAATCGGAAAATAAATCATATAAGGTAGGTAAATTTCCTTTTCTAGCCAACTCAAGAGCTAAAGTTAATAATGAAACTGAAGGATTTGTGAAGATATTAGCAGACAGCATAACAGATAAAGTTTTAGGTGTTCATATTATAGGCCCTCATTGCGGGGATATGATTGCTGAAATGGCTCTAGCAATGGAATTTGGAGCGAGCTCCGAAGATATAGCAAGAACATGTCATGCTCACCCAACTCACACTGAGGCAATTAAAGAAGCAGCTTTAGCTGTTGATAAAAGACCAATTCATTTTTAAATAAAAAAAATTCTAATAATATTGATTTATGAAAGCACAAGTTTTGTTGCCAAAGGTATTTAATTTTCCATTCACCTATAATTCAAAGATAAAAATTAAAATTGGAGATATAGTAGAAGTACCGTTTGGTTCAAAACATGAAATAGGAGTTATTTGGAAAAATATATATCAAGAACCTGAAAATATTAAGATTAAAGAGATAAGCAAAAAGACAGACTATTCAATTGATAAAAAATTAATTAATTTTATTGAGTGGTTTTCAATTTACAACATGGTTCCAATTGGTATTAAAAATGGTTATCGGTAGTGTTGATAAATTTATTAAAAAAAATGATCATTCTATTAAATTAAGAGAAACTAAATCACTAAAATATATTTTAAGTAAAGAACAGGTATCAGCACTTAGATTTCTTGA
>QBYF01000009.1 GCA_003282965.1 Pelagibacteraceae bacterium AG-325-E13
TGTACAAATGTTTTTTCACCACCACTTTCTGTCCATTCTGCTAACGGGAAAAACATACCTACTTGAACTGAAGCAGTAAGATACATTCCAAGACCATAGAAAAGAATATTTCCAAAAGAGTTGTAGCCCATTTCTCCACCTTGTAAATTCCAAGTCATCGCTAGAACAATCAAGACGCAAAGATACGTAAGCTGAACTTTAAAAGCAGAGAATAAGAAAGGTGCCGCTAATCCTAAGATTATAAGGCCCGAATATAAGATCAGATCTTTTTGTTTTATGGAATTCATTTATTTTAAATACTCCCTTTTTTTTGAAAGTTTAAATCTTCTATAAACTAATATGAAAACAAGCAGCATAAATACTGCTCCAATTCTAAATTCTGTTCCTAAAATATAATCTGCAAATTCTTCAAAAAGTCCTAGTCCCATCCCTGAAATTGCTACCGCTGGTAAGTTTCCAAGACCTGCAACTATAACTATCATGAAAGATCTAACTGTATAAGGAAGACCAACATAAGGATGAAGGGTAAGAGTTATTGAAATTAAAGCTCCTGCAACTCCACATAACGCAGCGTTAATACCAAAAGTTGCAGCATAAACTTTTTCAGTATCTACGCCCAAAATTTTTGCTGCTCTTGCGTTTTGAGCAGTAGCTCTTATTGCTCGACCAAGTCTAGATTTTTTCATGTAAATAACTAAACCAATTGCATATAAAACACTTATAACAGCAGCAAATATTTTTGAATTTGGTAAAGTTACTGAATTATCAAATAACATTGTTGTTCCGTACTCTGACTGAGCTACAACTACATCTGCTCCAAAAACAAAATTCATTAATTGCTGAAATACAATTGCAATTCCGAAAGTTGCTAAAATTGAAATAAATAAATCACGATCTACGACTTTATTAATTACTAATTTATAAAGTGCCCAGCCTACAAAATACATTATAATTGGAGAAACTATTACTCCCCAAGCTGGATGAATTCCCATAAGATACATGGTGTATGCAATATAGCCACCAAGAATTACTAAATCACCTTGTGCAATATTAATTATGTTCATCACTCCCCACTGAAGAGCCATACCGTAAGCTATCAAAGCAAATAAAATTCCTAGAAGAATTCCATCCAAGGAAGCCTGAACCATTAAGATCGGTGCCTGAAATATTAATAAATCCATAAAAGATTATAACCTTTTAAAAGAAAAGCCCCCGGAAAACCAGGGGCTTATCAATATATTAATTAGATATTAACTTCTTTCTGACCACTTAGGTATTGGGTGGTAGAATTTGTCTGATGCCCATTTTGTTGGAGCAACAACTTTATTCTCACACGTATCACCTTTACATCTAACTTGGAATAAAATCATTGGCTTAGCAACGTTTTGACCGCCAGGACCAAATTTAATGTTTCCATAGAAAGTTTGCATGTCAGTAGTTTTCAAAGCATCTCTTACTTTATCTCTGTCAAAAGAATTTGCTCTTTCGAACGCATCTTTAAACACTAGTAAAGCAGCAGATGATTCAGCTGATTGGTACGGTGGTGCATAACCAAATTCTTTTTTAAAGTCTTTGTCATACTTTTTTCCACCACCAAAAAACTTATCTTTGTAACTCAAGTTTTTATGCCACTGAGAAGCACATAGTGCGTATTCTGAATTCTTTCCATGTTGTTTAGAAAGTTTTGCAGCATCGCAATGTGTCATCGCTAACATTGGAACATCAACTTTCATCTCAGAAATTTGTCTGATTGCAGTTAATGCACCTTTAGTGTGGCCAGATACAACAAGTACATCAGGCTTAGTTGCTTTAACTTTAGCTAATGTAGCGGCCATATCATTTAACTCTTTTGGCAATTTGTCATCAATGATGATTTCAGATCCAGTTCTTTTTGCTGCATCTAAGATACCAAGTCTCACATCTTGTGAGAATGCATCTTGTTCAAATGCTTGTGCAATTCTAACTGGCTTTCCACCATTTTTTTCAACAGCAAGATCGATTGCTACTTCAAGGTATTGGTTAGCTGGTGATAACACCGCAAACAAATATTTGTATCCTTTTGTAAATAAAGATCTTGATGCACCATTCGCTTCAACCATAGGAATTTTATATTTCTCGGTTACTGGTGCAATGGCTTTCGTTAAACCTGAGCTGTATGGCCCAAGCATATAATGAACGCCATCTTGTTTGATTAATCTTTCAGCTAACTGAGCAGCTCTTTTAGGATTTGACTCATCATCATAATAGATGATTTCAAATTTATAAGATTTTCCACCAACGTTTACACCACCCATTTTGTTAATTCTTTCAACGGCCATGTTGTAACCGTTTTGAGTGTGTACTCCATTTGAAGAATATTTTCCTGTAAGAGATATCGCAGAACCTAAAACAATATATTCACCTTCTACTTTTGCAAAAGAAGAAGAGATAGATGCTATTGTTAAAGTTATAGCTGAAATAAATATAGTAAATAATTTTACTAGTTTATTCATTAGTTCCCCTTTGTTAATTAATTAATTAATTTCAAATATTTAAGCAAGAAATCAAGATGAAAACAACGAAAGAATTAATTAATAGTTTTGTGAAGCCGCGACATATATTGCAATGATTATTAATACACACGCTGAGATTGTATTTAATACTTTTGGATTATCTCTAAGCCATATTGATACTTTGTTTGCTGCAAAGGCGTAAATCATCAAAGTTAAAAAATCTAAAAATATGTAGGTGAATATTAAAATGAAAAATTGAACAGTATAATGAGAAGTAAAATCAATAAATGATGTAAAAATTGTTCCAAAAAATATAATAGATTTTGGACTTAATCCAGCAACCAGAAAACCATCTCTATAGAAAGAAAAATTAGATTTTAAATTTTTTTTTCCAGAATTTGATAATTTAATTCTTGATGTATAAGTATCGTAAGCTAAATAGACGATATATAAAATTCCAGCCCATTTTAAAGCTTGGAGAACATTTGGATTATCACTCAAAAAAGTTCCAATAAAAAATACTACCAATATTCCTTGACATAAATTCGCTGATATATCTCCAAACGCTGTCCAAATAGACTTCTTAATTCCATAATTCAATGTATGAGAAACGATTACAACACGTGGAGGTCCTGGAGTAATAAATAAAAATAAAATTATTTGTAAAAAAATTAAAAAATCAGTTGGAAACATAATAAAAGTGATTATATAGAAATTGATGAAGAAAAGAAGTTTAATTCCGCAAACAAAAGTTAAAAACCCTGAGCCAAAAGAAAAAGATGATAACTGGGTTATCTGGGCTGCTTGGGCTGATCGAATTACTTTTGAAGAAATAAGAGAGAAAACTGGAAAAACTGAATCAGATGTAATTAAATTAATGAGAAAGACCTTAAGGCCGGGTTCTTTCAGGCTTTGGAGAAAAAGAGTTCATAACACTAGTATTAAACATAGAAAAAAATTTAAACTTGGGCGAAAAAAACTCAGGGAGAAAATTAAAATTGCTGATATATATTAATTATGAAAAAAGTAACAATGTATACAGGAGATCCTTGCTCATTTTGTGAAGCTGCTAAGGCTTTATTAAAAACTAAAAATGTTGAAATTCAAGAAATAGACGTTTGGAAAGATCCAGCTAAAGCAAAAGAAATGCTACAAAAGACAAATGGTTCAAGATCTATTCCTCAAATATTTATAGGCGATCATTACATTGGAGGAAATGATAAACTCCAAGAAGCTAATAGAAACGGTGAATTAGATAAACTTTTAAAATCTTAATGAGAAGAAGCTTTTTAAAGATCATAGGATTAACAATAATTTCCTCTTTATTGTTGCCTTTTACTTTTATCTCTGCTGCAACAAAAAAACTTTTGAATAAAGATTTAACTAATGAACAAAAGAATATTATGTTCAATGAGGGAACGGAAAGACCATTCTCAAGTGAATTGAATAAAGAGAAAAGAGACGGGTTTTATCATTGCGCAAATTGTGGAGCTAAACTTTTTGCTTCAACCTCAAAATTTGATAGTGGAACAGGATGGCCATCTTTTTCAGAAGCTTTACCAGGAGCTTTTAAAACAAAAGTCGATCGTAAATTTGGCATGGTCAGAACGGAGTACCATTGCGCTAAATGTGGAGTTCATCACGGTCATGTTTTTAATGACGGGCCAAGCGCAACTGGAAAAAGATTCTGCAACAATGGTCTTTGCTTAATTTTTAAACCTTCAAATTAATATCTTTTAAAGTTGGCATTGAGTCTCCTGCACCTAATTTTGTAGTAGAAAATCCAGCAACTTTGTTGGCTATTTCTAAACACTCTTTTATTTTTTTTCCTTTTAGTAATGCAAACGAAAATCCTCCGTTAAATGCGTCTCCTGCACCCGTAGTATCAACTGCCTTATCCGCAGTTGCTTTCAAGTAAATTTCTTCCTTACCATCTGAATAAAACAATCCTTTTTCACCTAATGTAATTATTACTTTTTTAATTCCCATATCTATTAATTTTTTTGCACTTACTTTTGCATCACTTTCATCATTGATTTTAACACCAGTATAAAACTCTGCTTCAGTTTCATTCGGGGTAAAGTAATCAATCAGTTTAAAAAAATCACTGCTTAGTTCACATGCTGGCGCAGGATTTAATATATTTATTAAGCCAAATTTTTTTGCAGCTTTCAAACAATGCAAAGTAACTTCTATTGGAATTTCTAATTGCGTTAAAAATATTTTTGATTGTTTAATTAAATTTGTATCAATTTCCTTAGAGGTTAAACTTGAAGGAGCTCCTCTAACAACAGTGATGGCATTTTTCCCAGAATTTCTATCTACGTGAATACCAGCAACCCCAGTCTTTTGCTTATTAGAAATAATTATATTTGAAGTATCTATATTATCTTTTTTAAGTTTATCTATCGCAAGCTTACCGTAATCGTCATTGCCTAATTTAGAGATAAAATTTACTTTTCCACCTAATCTTGAAATTGCTATGGCTTGATTGCATCCTTTTCCACCAGGCCCAATATTATAGCTATCACCTAAAATTGTTTCCCCAGTGCTTGGAATTTTATTTCCTGAAAAACTAATGTCGGCAACAAATATCCCAAGAACAGTTATATCGTTCATTAACCTAGACTAGTGAGGAAAGGAAACGTTGTCAAAATATAATAACTAATAACTTGAATTTGATTAGTAGCAATTAAAATTCCTGTTATTAATAATATAGCTCCGCCAGTTTTAGTTATTCTATTATAATATTTTCCAAAACCTTTTTTAGAAATTAAAAAACTATTCATATAATAGCCGGATAAAATAAAAGGAATAGCTAATCCTAAAGAATAAAAAGAAAGCAAAAGAATTCCCTTACTTATAGATGCATCAGTGGCTGATAAAGCTAAAATAGAACCTAGAATTGGACCAATACACGGAGTCCAACCAAATGCAAAAGCTGATCCTACTACGAATGGAAATATATAATTATCTTTATATCCTTTTGTATCAATTCGCTTTTCTTGATTTAAGAGTTGAAAATTAAAAATACCCAACATTTGCAAAGAAAATAAAATAATTATTACTCCTGCTGCTATTCTTAATTCATTAGATAAAAATAATAAAATATTTCCAACTGCAGATGCAGTAGCGCCAAGTGTTATAAATACAAATGAAAATCCTAAAGAAAATAATATTGTTTTATACAAAACAATTTTTTTATTCTGATCTATTTCAGTTAAATTTTTACCAGTTATATAGGAAATATATCCCGGAATAATGGGTAATACACAAGGTGTCAAAAAACTTATAAATCCAGCACCAAAAGCAAAAGCTAGCTTAATAATCATACTCTCTTTATATTTGCCTTTGATATCTCTCGCAATTACAATATTGGCTCATGATAATTAAATACATTGGCTTTTTATTTACTCTATTATGGTCATATACTTTTATTAAATCTCAAAGTATTTTTAAAAAAGGATCGGGTATTTTAATAACTCTTTTCGTATCCAATATTTCTTGGTTAACATTTATTGCAGCCTGCTTTTATGGGTTCAAGAATTTTTCATTTTATCAAACATTACTTGGAATTGTAGTAAGTATTATTTTGGTCCATTTAGCATTTGCGAGATTGAGCAAGTATATCAATTCAAAATTTAATAACAAAAAATATTTATTAATGATAAAAACTGTTATCGAATATTTAATTATTTCAATTTTTATTTTTTATTTTTTTTTCTAACGAGTTAAAATAGTTGAAAGAACTCTTAAACTTTTATCTATTATAACAATTTCACCAGACCTGGGCGCTTTATCTGTTAATGCAGTTATTACAACATAGTGAGTAATTAATACTAGATTAGCTCCATCCCCTTTCCAGTTCTTAATATAATTTTTTAGTTCTTTAAGTTGTTTCTTTGCATTTTTGTCGTAGGGAGATTGAAAAGTAGAATTTAAAGCTGAAAACTCTTTATACTTTCCAAAAGCATATTTAGCAGTATCTTTACATCTACACCATTGGCTACTTAGGACTTTATGAACTTTAATTTGATTTTCTTTAAATAATTTTCCAATTTTTTTTGACTGATTAATTCCTTCTTCGCTAAGATTTCTTTGCGTCTTGCAGTCATTAATCTTAAACCCGGTTGGATCTCCACTTCCAGGAGCTATTGAATGTCTTATCAAAATAATTTTATCTCCATCTTTGGCTGGTTCCCAATTGGCTTGAGCGGAATAACTAATTAAAAATGAAAATAATAAGATGGTTAAAAATTTGTGGGGAACATTGGTTCTTATCATGGTGGATGAAAAGATAGTTTAACAAATTTATGTCGCCTTGGTCTAGTGGACATGGCAAAAAAACTTTAATCTTTTAGCTAGTTGTATTCAAAACACTTGTTAGGTGAGTTAATAACTTTTCAACTTTTGGGTTTAAATACTAAACACACGCCATTGTTGCAGTAACGTTTTCCAGTTGGTTCAGGGCCATCATCAAAAATATGACCGTGATGTCCTCCACATTTTTTACAATGGTATTCAGTTCTTGAATAACCAATATTCATATCTGTTTTTTCTTCAAATACATTTGGCATTGATTTAAAAAAAGAAGGCCAACCAGAACCACTTTCGTACTTACTGCTTGAATCGAATAATTTAGTTCCACAACCTACACAATAGTAAGACCCTTCTCTCTTTTCGTCGTTTAAGTGACTTGAGCCAGGGGACTCAGTTCCCTCTTGTTTTAAAACATAGTTCTGTTCAGGAGTTAAATTTGGGTCCCATTCTTTATTAATCATCAGTATTTCCTTGGTCTAATCAAATTTAGTTTGACTCTTTATTAGGTGAAAAGTTAAATAATGTCTAATGAAATCAAAATCAAAAGTAGTTGTAGTTGGTGGTGGAGTAGTTGGTGTTAGTGTGCTTTATCATTTAGCAAAAAAAGGTTGGTCAGACGTTGTATTAGTTGAGAGAAAAGAATTAACGTCAGGATCTACTTGGCACGCAGCAGGATTATTGCCTTTATTTAATATGAGTTATTCTGTTGGACAACTTCATAGATATGCAGTCCAACTTTATAAATCTTTAGAAAAAGAAACCGGTAAAAATGTAGGATTTAGTGTTGTATCAAATATTCGTTTAGCTCAATCTCAAGACAGAATGGATGAGTATCATCAGTACGCCGGTGTAGCTAAAACTATAGGCGTAGACGTAAAATTTTTAAAACCCGATCAAGTAAAGGAGATTTGGCCGTTAATTAATACTGAGGGTCTAGTTGGAGCAATTCAACACCCCGAAGATGGTTATATTCAGCCTGCAGATTTAACTCAGGCGTTAGCAACAGGCGCAAGAAATCACGGCGCTGAAATTTATAGAAACACGACAGTTACAGGAATTAAACAAACTAAAGATGGTTGGGTAGTCAGTACAGATAAAGGAGATATAGAGTGTGAACACGTTGTATCTTGCAGTGGAAACTTTGCAAGACAAACAGGACGTATGGTTGGTTTAGATATTCCTGTAATTCCAGTTGAACATCAATACATAGTTACTGAGCCTCATCCAGAAATTCAAAAAAGAAGGAAAGAAGGAAAACCTGAAATGGGAGTGCTAAGAGATAGTGATAACTCTTGGTACATGAGAGAGGAAGCTGGTGGATTATTACTTGGTCCTTATGAAAAAGGAGCGCCATGTTGTTATGTTGATGGTCCTTCAAAAGATAGTGAGTACGAATTATTCCAAGAAGATTTAGATCGATTAGCTCCCCACATTGAGGGTGCAATAAAAAGAGTTCCTGCATTTGGAGAAGTTGGTGTAAAAAAAGTTTATAACGGTGCAATTGCTTACACGCCAGATGGAAATCCCATAGTTGGTCCTGCATGGGGATTAAAAAACTTTTGGATAAATGAAGGACATAGTTTTGGAATTACTGCAGCAGGAGGTGCTGGATGGCAATTAGCTGAATGGATAATTGATGGTGAACCAACAATTGATATGCTTGGAGTTGAACCAAGAAGATATGGTTCATACGCAACTAAATCTTATCTAAAAGCCAAAAATGAAGAAGCGTATGCAAATGTATTTACGGTTCATTATCCTGATGAAGAAAGAGAAGCAGGTAGACCTTTAAGACAGGCTCCATGCTACGATCGTTTAAAAAAATTAGGAGCAGTGTTTGGTGCAAAATTTGGATGGGAAAGAGCTAACTTTTTTGCAAAAGAGGGAGAGAAGCCAGAGGATGATTGGTCATTTAGAAGATCGAAGTGGTTTAAAAACGTAGAACAAGAATGTAAAAATGTAAAAGAAAATGTTGGGCTATTAGATATGTCTGCATTTGGAAAATGTAGAATTAAAGGTCCTGGAGCAGAAGAATTTTTAGATAAGCTAGTTGCTAATAAACTTCCTAAAAAAATTGGAAGAATTAATCTTTGCCACGCCTTAAATACTAAAGGTGGAGTTCATTCAGAATTTACTATTATGAGAGAGGCTGAAAATAGTTTTTATTTGGTGTCAGCAGGTGCCTATCAAAGACTTGATCATGATTGGATCCATAAATGGATGCCAAAAGATGGAACAGTTCAATATGAAAATTTAACTAATAGTATGGGTGTTTTAGTTGTCTCAGGACCTAAAGCCAGACAGCTAATGCAAAAAGTTTCTAGATCAGATTTTTCTAATGATAGATTTAAATGGTTAAGTGCTCAAAACATTAATATAGGTTTGGCTCCTTGTAGTGCGATGAGAGTAAACTTTGTAGGAGAATTAGGTTGGGAACTTCATCATCCAATTGAATATCAAAATCATATTTTTGATCAACTTATGGAGGCTGGAAAAGAATTTGGATTAAAACCTTATGGTATTAGAGCTATGAATAGTTTGAGAGTAGAAAAATCTTATAAATTGGTAGGAACTGAATTATCAATTGAATATTCACCTTATGAATCAGGTCTAGATAGATTTGTTCACCCAAATAAAGGAGATTTTATAGGACGTGCGGCATTAGACAAATGGAGAGCAAAAGGCTTTTCAAATAAATTAGTCACTATGGAAATTCATGGTGTTACCGATGCAGACGTTTTAGGAAACAACCCTATATATGATAATGGTTCCGTTGTCGGAAGAGCTACTAGTGGAGACTTTGGTTTTAGATTAAATAAATCAATCGCTTTGGGTATGGTCAAACCAGAATTAGCAAAAGTAGGACAAAAATTAAAGATAGATATCCTTGGTAAAATGCATGAAGCTTCAATAGTAGAAGAGTCCCCTTATGACTCTGAAAATAAATTGCTGAGAGCTTAAATGAAAATCCTTGTAGCTGTTAAAAGAGTTATTGATTACAACGTTCAAATCAGAGTTAAAGAAGATGGCTCTGGTGTTCATACTGATAACGTTAAAATGTCAACTAATCCCCCAGATGATAATGCAGTAGAAGAGTCAGTCAAACTTAAAGAGTCTGGTAAAGTTAAAGAAGTAGTTGCTATTTCAATTGGAGAAGATAAAGCGCAAGAAAGTATTAGAAAAGCTTTAGCAGTAGGCGCAGATAAAGGAATTCATGTTAAGGCAGATAGTTATATCGAGCCTTTGGGAATTGCAAAAATTTTAAAAAAAATAGTAGAAAAAGAAAAACCAGATATGGTTTTTTTAGGTAAACAAGCTATTGATGATGACTGTAACCAAACAGGTCAAATGCTGGGAGCAATGCTTAATTGGCCTCAAGCAACTTTTTCTTCAAAATTAAATATTAAAGAAAAATCATTAGAGGTAGTAAGAGAAATTGATGAAGGTTTAGAAACTCTTGAGATTAATTTACCGGCAATCGTAACTTGTGATTTAAGATTAAATGAACCTAGGTTTGCTTCACTTCCAAACATTATGAAAGCAAAGAAAAAACCTATGGAGCTGTTAAATGCTAAAGATATGGGTGTTGATTTAAAAAATAGAATTGAGCAGTTGAAAGTGGAAGAGCCGCCAAAAAGAAAAGCAGGTATTAAAGTTGCAAATGTAGCGGAGTTAGTAAGTAAACTTAAAAATGAAGCGAAGGTAATATAATGTCAGTGTTGTTAATAGCAGAGCATGATAATTCGAAATTAAAACCTTTTACATTTAATGCAATTACTGCAGCATCTAAAATAGACCCTGATGTACATGTTTTAATAGCAGGAACTAGTTGTGAAAATGTTTCAAAAGAAACTGCAAATATTCCTCTAGTTAAAAAGGTTTTAGTGTGTGACTCTCCTAATTACCAAAATTATCTTCCAGAAAATCTTGCTCCTTTAGTAATTAAAGTTTCAGAAAAATATGACCATATCGTAGCTTCAGCTAATACTTTTGGAAAAAACTTTATGCCAAGAGTAGCAGCTGCTTTAGATGTATCTCAAGTAAGTGATATAATTAAAGTAATTGGACCAGATACTTTTGTTAGACCTATCTATGCAGGCAATGCTTTTGCTACAGTAAAAAGTAACGACAAAAAAAGATGTATAACAATAAGACCCACTTCCTTTGATGCTGCAGAAAAATCAGGTGGTTCAGCACCAATTGAAAAAGTTGAAGCAGTAGATATTCCCAGTACTTCTAAATTTATTAAAAGGGAAGAAACTAAATCAGAAAGACCAGAGCTTGGAACTGCAAGAATAGTTGTGTCAGGTGGACGAGGACTAGAGAGTGGAGACAACTTTAAATTAATAAATGATATAGCTGATAAACTTAATGCAGCAGTTGGTGCATCAAGAGCAGCGGTAGATGCTGGTTACATAAGTAATGACCATCAAGTTGGTCAAACTGGAAAAGTTGTAGTTCCTGATTTATACATCGCTGTTGGAATCTCTGGAGCAATTCAGCATTTAGCAGGGATGAAAGAGAGTAAAATAATTGTCGCAATTAATAAAGATGGCGAAGCTCCAATCTTTAGTGTTGCGGATTATGGTTTAGAAGCAGATTTATTTACAGCCCTTCCAGAATTTTTAGCTGAGCTAAACAAACTGAATACTATCCAAAAATAATTAGTTTGATATAGTCTTTTCATGGCAAGAGAAGCAATGGAATATGATGTAGTTATTGTTGGCGCGGGGCCAGCTGGTTTAACTACAGCTATCAAACTTAAACAACTAGATCCTAATTTGAATGTTTGTATCCTTGAGAAAGGCGCTGAAGTTGGAGCTCACATTTTAAGTGGTAATGTATTTGAAACAAAAGCGCTTGATGAATTAATACCTAATTGGAAAAATGAAGGTGCTCCAGTAAAAACAAAAGTTTCAAAAGAAAAATTCTTATTTTTGGGTAAAAATTCTTCTTTAGGTTGGCCTACATGGCTTTTACCTTCAGTGCAAAAAAATCATAAGAACTATATCATTAGCCTTGCTAATCTTTGTCGTTGGTTAGCTGAACAAGCAGAAAAATTAGGAGTTGAAATATTCCCTGGGTTTCCTGCTAGTGAAGTTCTTTATAATGATGATGGATCAGTAAAAGGTGTAGCTACTTTAGATATGGGCTTAGATAAAGAAGGAAATAAAAAAGATACTTACCAAGAAGGAATGGAATTACATGCAAAAGTAACTGTCTTTTCTGAAGGATGCAGAGGTCATTTGGGTAAACAATTAATTAAAAAATTTAATTTAGATGAAGGAAAAAATCCTCAACAATATGGTATTGGACTTAAAGAAATTTGGGAAGTTAGTGAAGAACAGCATCAAGAAGGTTTAGTTATGCATACAGCTGGATGGCCACTTGATAGCAAAACTTATGGTGGAAGTTTCATTTATCATGCTGAAAATAGACAAATATATCTAGGGTATGTAATTGGTTTAGATTATCAAAATCCTTATCTGTCTCCTTTTGATGAGTTTCAAAGATTTAAAACACACCCATCTATAAGAAAAATGTTTGAGGGCGGTAAAAGAATTTCTTTTGGTGCTAGAGCCTTAATTGAAGGAGGAATTCAAAGTTTACCTAAAATGTTTATGCCAGGAGCGCTGCTAATCGGCTGTGATGCTGGAACTTTAAATATGCCTAAAATAAAGGGTTCACATACTGCGATGAAAAGCGGATTAGTTGCTGCAGAAGCTATTGTAGAGAATATTAAAAATAAAACAGATCTATCCATTTATGAAAAAAAATTTAAGGAAAGCTGGGCTTATAAAGAATTGTTTACAGCGAGAAATGTGAAACCTAGTTTTAGTTGGGGTTTAATTTTTGGAATAATATTTACTGGTATAGATCAAATTTTATTTAGAGGAAAGCTGCCTTTTACATTAAAACACAAACATGCAGATCACGAAGCTTTGAAGCCAGCTAGTCAAATGCCTAAAATTGAATATCCAAAACCTGATGGTAAGCTCACATTCGATAAAACTAGTTCTGTTTATTTAACAGGGACTAATCATGCTGAAAACCAACCTGTCCATTTAAGGTTAAAAGATCCTAATTTACCAATTAATTACACTTTAAAAGAGTACGATGAGCCAGCTCAAAGATACTGCCCTGTAGGCGTGTACGAAATTCAAAAAGAAAAGTTCGTTATAAACTCTCAAAATTGTATCCACTGTAAGACCTGTGATATCAAAGAACCCTCTCAAAATATCACTTGGGTTGCACCCGAGGGTGGTGGCGGTCCTAAATACGGTAACATGTAAAAAGACTATTGCTTTTGTCTGTGAGAAAGCATAATGGCTTTCCACCATGTATAAAATTATAAAAAATTCTTGGGCTCTTTTCACTGGCTTTGCAGTGATTATGATTTCTCATGGTTTTCAAGGAAACCTTTTGGGAATTAGAGCGGTATTAGAAAATTTTAATTTTATTGCAACGGGCACAATGATGTCTGGTTATTTTATTGGATATTTCATTGGTGCTAACATCATTCCAAATCTTGTAAGCAAAGTAGGTCATATAAGAGTATTTGCAGCTTTTGCTTCTATGGCTTCTTTAAGTTCTTTAGTTCATGTAGTATTTGTAGATCCAATTATTTGGACTTTAGCAAGATTTTTAACAGGCTTTAGTATGATTGGAATTCTTATAATTGTTGAAAGTTGGTTAAATGATAGAGCGACTAACAAAACAAGAGGTAAAGTTTTGTCTCTGTACATGTTTGTTACTTTTTTTGCCTTTGCTTTGGGAAACTTGCTGTTAAACGTAAGTAGTCCTAAAAACTATGAGCCCTTTATATTAATTTCTTTATTGTTTTCTGTAGCCTTAGTTCCAATTCTTCTCACAAAGAGAAAGCCTCCTACTTTTAAGAAGACTAGCTCAATTAAGATTAAAGAGCTTTTTAAAATTTCACCTTTTGGAAGTTTTTCTACATTTTGTTCGGGTTTCATATTTTCAGCAATGTTTACTATGTTATCAGTTTATGCTGTAACGATGAATTTAAACGTATTGGAGATTTCAATATTGTTATTTTCGGTAACACTAGCAGGCGCACTTTTTCAGTGGCCCATAGGCTCTTTGTCAGACAATTATGACAGAAGAATTGTAATTATCGGATGTTGTATAGCATCATCTGCTTTTGCTATTCTCTCAATCATGGCATCAGGAATTTCTTTTGAAAATCTTTTTGTGGAAGAAATGTTCAGATTTAATTATTTTTCAACAGAAACAAGCATGGATAAAACAAAGTTATTTATTTATATAATTCTTTTGTCCGGGATGACACTTCCATTATTTGCTTTAAATCTAGCACTTGTAAATGATTATATTCCTAAAGAAAAGTTTGTTGCAGCTGGTGCTGGTTTAAATATGATATTTGGTTTAGGAGCAATAGCTGGACCGATCGTGTGTTCAGTTTTAATGAGTATTTTTGGTCCAAATGGTTTTTTTATTCATTTGCTTATTTTTTTCATGGTAATTATTATTTTCGGAGTCTTTAGGATGAATAGAAGAAAATATGAGGACAATCCAGAGTCAACTTTTACTCCTTTGCCAAAAGACATTACTCCACTAGGTATCGAACTTGATCCAGACACAGGAGTAGATTTATCTAATACTTCAAATGATAAAAAATAGTTCAGCCATACTAATTGTTTTAATCGCAGGACTGTTCTGGTCTTTTGGACCTTTAGTTGTAAGATATATAGATGATGCACAGTTAATTCCTTGGCAATATCTTTTTTTTAGAGGATCAGTAATTTTTTTAGTCTTAAATATTTATTTATTTTTAGCTGAAGGTCTTAAATTCACCAAAAATTATAACAAAATTGGTTTGTCTGGACTAATAGGTGGAGTGAGTCTTGGTATTGCTAATATATCTTTTATTCTTTCTATCACAACTACTACTGCTGCTGTAACTATGATGATGCTAGCAACTCAACCATTTGTAGCTGCTATTTTAGCATATATTTTTTTGAGAGAAAAAATTTCAAGGACAACATTAATATCAATAATAATTGCTGCTGGAGGTATAATATTTATGTCCTTGGATAGCAAAGGAGAAGGTTCTTTATTTGGTTTAATAAATGGTTTGTTATCATCTTTAGGGTTTGCAGGATTTACAGTTTCACTAAGATGGAGAAAGAAAACTCCAAAATTCACTACAGTAGCTATAGCAGGAATTTTCTGTGCAGCTGTAGCAATCTTAGTTCTTATATTTAATGATAATAATATTTTTATTTCAGTTAAAAACTCGTCTCTTTCCGCGTTGCATGGATTTTTAGTTTGTTCTGGACTTATATTATTTTCTATAAAATCTAAAGATCTACCAGCCACAGATTTAACTCTTCTTTCTCTGACAGAGGTCTTAGGTGGAATTTTCTGGGTTTGGTTACCAATATTTGGAATTAACGAAGTTCCAACTGTAAAAACTTTAATTGGTGGTGGAATTATTACATCTGCAATAATATTTTATGCCTTTAACGCAAGACGCCCTTTATCATCGAGATATGTTTGGGTAAAAAAATAATACTCTACAAGTTAATTAAATCAGTCAATCTCTCTTTAAAATAGTCCTCGTATGACTTGTTGCAAGTTATAATATATTTATTGTTTAATTTGTATATGTAGCAATCTATTCTGGCAATCAAAGTTTGTGCCATTGAAAGATCTGGAAACTTTTTATTACGAAGATCAAATTGAGTTAATTTGTTTAAAAACTCATCTTTATTTTCACCTGATACTTCAAAATAAACTTGGCCATATGAGTAGTCAGAGGCAAGAATTTCATCATTTGAGTTTAAGTTAGAAATAGTCTTTATAATTTCTTTATAATCTTGTTCAACCAAATAAACTAAAGTCCATTGGTCAAAAGAATTTTTTGCGAAAATATATTTATCACTAGTTTTTATTTCAAGATTTTTAGACGGAGGTTGCAAAGATATTTCTTTGTTAATTATTTGATTAAATTGATCCTTTCCATCACCTCTTATCAAAATCTGTTGAAAATTCTTTTGAGTAATATTTACTCTATCAGTTGAAATTAATGTGGTCATGATGTTAACCTTTTATTTTCTGGATCAATGAATACTGGGCTAACTATTTCGACAGGAATATTTTTAGTTCCTTTAGAAGTTGAAACAAATAACTTCTTACCCATCAATTTATTTCCACTTTTAATCATAGCCATAGAGATACAATGATTCAAGTTAGGACTGTGGTAGCTAGAAGAAATATGTCCAAGATATTCTATGGGCGTTTTAATTTTACTCGGTAAATTTTCACATTCAACAATGTGCTGCCCTTCTTCAATAAATTGAGATTTATCCAAAGGCACAATACCTACTAACTGTTTTCTATCTTCCCTAGCAGTATCGCTTCTAGTTAAAGATCTTTTTCCAATAAAATCTTTTTTCTTTTTACCTATCATCCAATTGAAATTGATATCTATTGGGGTCACTGTTCCATCAGTCTCTTGTCCAATTACAACATATCCTTTTTCAGCTCTTAATAAATGCATGGTCTCAGTTCCGTATGGGACTAGATCAAAATCTTTTCCGTATTTAAATATTAATTCCCAAAGTTCTAAGGCATGCTGAGGGCTGATATATATCTCATAACCTAATTCACCTGTAAAACTTGCTCTCATTATTCTTGCCTGAGTGTTCTTGTAATTAAATGTTTTGAAAGTCATGAATGGAAATTTTTCATTACCAAAGTCAATGTCAGAAAATACTTTACTAACTATTTCTCGTGCTTTCGGACCGCTTATATTAAAAGTGGTAAATTGCTCTGTAATTGAATTTAGATAAACTTGTAAATGCGGCCATTCTGTTTGAAGGAATTCTTCCATATGCGCAAATACTTTTGGAGCCCCGCCTGAAGTAGTTGTTGCTATAAAATGTTTGTCATTGATTTTACAAATTATCCCATCGTCCATAATCATTCCATCTTCTCCTAACATAAGCGCGTATCTTGATGTCATAGGCTTCATTTTTGTAAAAGCATTTGTGTACATTAAGTTCATAAATTCTAAAGCGTCTTTACCTTTAATTTCAATTTTTCCAAGAGTGCTACCATCTAAAATTCCTGCTGATTTTCTTGTTTGTTTCGACTCTCTTTGAACTGCTTGATGCATAGTTTCTGTTTCATTTTTTTTAAAATACCAAGGTCGTTTCCACTGTCCTACGTCCTCAAAAACTGCATTATTTTTTATGTGCCAATTATGAATCGGTGTTTTTCTCTCGGGATCGTAATATTCATAGGTGCTTCTTCCAGCTATAGCTGCAAAACTTAGAGGAGCATAAGGTGGTCTATAAGTAGTAGTTCCAACTTCTTCAATTTTTTTGTTTAAAATTTTTGAGACAATTCCCAGAGAATTAATACTGCTTATTTTACCTTGGTCAGTTCCCATACTATTGGTTGTATATCTCTTTAGATGCTCTATTCGATCGTATCCCTCATTGATCGCTTGTTTTAAATCTTTTGTTGTAACATCGTTATGAAGATCAATAAAAGATTTAGACCATTTAGATTTCTTATTAGTTTTAGTTTCCCACAACTCTTTAATTGAAAGATTATCTCTTATATTTGTTTCTATTTCTAGATTAAGATCGTCAACTTTTAAGAATGATAATTTTTTGTTAATTTCTTTACAAAGATTTTTAAATTCGTAGTTTCCACTTACTGATCCTAATGTGATTGTATTTTGAAAAGCAGTATCAGGCTTAAATGAGATAATTTTATCATCCCACTTAACTAAACCTTTTGATTGTGTAAACAAATGTATATCAGGATTAAATCCACCTGAAGGACATAGCATTGTAGCATTAATAGATGATATTTTATTACTACTATTTCTTATATAAACTTTTTCTACTTTTTTATTACCTTCGCAACCCTCTACTTCGGAGTCAGGATAAAATAGAATATTATTTTTTGAAAGATACTCTTTTGTTTCATCTTCTATATCCTCTTGCTTTCTTGCATCTATGTATGCGCTAGGCTTACAATTTAAATTAATTAATGACTTAACCAAACTTACTGTTGATGAATTATTAGTAAAAATTACTGGTTTCTCATCAGGTGTTACTCCATATCTTTCAATATATTTTTCAAAGGAGGATGCTAGCATTACTCCAGGTAAGTCATTATTTCTAAATGAAATAAATCTCTCTATATGACCATTTGCCAAAATAGTATGGGTTGTTCTAATCTTATGTAATGTAAGTTCCGACTTGCTAACATCAATTTTTTTTCCTGAATATTTATCCTCTAGAGCTATTAAATGGTTAGTAAAATTATACGTAGTTACAAGAGTATTTTTTAAAATTTTTATATTCTTTGATTTTAAAATTAATTTTTCTGTTTCTTTAACCCATTCAAAAACATTTTTACCATCGATTTGTTTTACTTTATTAGAATTTTTTAAAATTCCTCCTAAAAAACTATCTTGTTCAACAAGAAGGACTTCGTTGTCTGTATCAATTAATTTTTTTGCAGCTATCAGTCCGCTTAAACCTCCACCAACTATCAGAATATCAACGTTATGGTTTTGATGAATGCTTTTTGATCTAAAATTTTTCGGCGGCTTTCCTAAGCCAGCTGTTCGTCTGATCAATGGTTCGTAGATTTTTTTCCAAAATCCCTTAGGTCCCATAAAAGTTTTGTAATAAAATCCAGCTGAAAATATTGGAGATAAGATATTGTTTATTGATCCAATATCAAAAGATAAAGATGGCCAACGATTCTGACTGGAGATGTTAATTCCATCATATGCTTTTTTTACTGTTGCTCTGGTATTAGGTTCATTGTGCTCATTTAAAATTTGAACAAGTGCATTTGGCTCTTCTATTCCGCAAGTATAAATGCCTCTAGGTCTATGATATTTAAAACTTCTACCAATTAATCTAATATTATTTCTTAATAAAGCTGAAGCTATGGTGTCTCCTTCGTAAGCAGAGTAAGATTTTCCATCAAAAGTAATCTTGATTTCTTTATTGGAAATATAATTACAATCTTTGTTTCTAAGTGCAGGCATAGTCTATTTCTTAACAGCAAAATTTCCAGATCCTACTGCCGGTTCTCCTGATGGTGATTTTAGAGAGCTTTGGAATTCACTTATATCTGGCTTGTTATCAGTCAACTTATAAATTTTTAATATTGTATCAGTAGAAGTGTCACGTACAGCATTAAACCATTTTCTGCATCCATGAGAGTGTACCCACCTCTCATAAAAAATTCCTTTTGGGTTTGAGCGATAAAAAACATATTGGCCCCAGTCTTTATCATTTAAAGTATCTGGATCTTTTGGACGTATTACATGGGCTTCTCCACCATTAGTAAATTCGGACTGTTCTCGCTCTCCGCAATATGGGCAATTTATTAAAATCATAATTAATGCGCTACGGCTGCAGCACCATGTTCGTCGATTAATCTACCGTTAGAAAATCTTTCTAAATTAAATGCTTCATTAATTTTATGAGGTTCATCTTTTGCTACTGTATGTGCAAATACATTTGCGCTTCCAGGAGTTGCTTTAAAGCCTCCAGTCCCCCAACCACAATTAAAATACAAACCTTTAACTTCACACTTGCTTATTATGGGGCTAGCGTCAGGACAAATATCAACTATTCCACCCCACTGACGTAACATTTTCATTTTACCAAAAATTGGATAGAGTTCTACAATAGCTCGTACAGTTTCCTCTATGACATCGTATCCTCCTCTTTGAGTAAATGAATTGTATCCATCTGTTCCAGCTCCAATAACTAATTCACCTTTATCTGATTGACTTACATAAGCATGAACTGCGTTGGACATAACAACTGTATTAATTACAGGTTTAATTGGTTCAGACACTAAAGCTTGTAAAGGTCTACTTTGTAACGGCAACCTAACGCCTGCAGTTTGTGCAAGTACGCTTGTATGCCCAGATGCTACCACTGCAACTTTATTTGCTCTGATAAAGCCTTTTGAAGTATTAACACCCTCTACTTTATGGTTATCTGTTTTAATATCTTTAACTTCACAATTTTGAATAATATCAACTCCCATTTCATTTGATCTTAATGCGTAACCCCAAGCAACTGCATCGTGTCTAGCTACCCCACCTCTAGGCTGAAAAGCTGCACCTAAAACTGGATATCTTAAATTTTCTGTATTCATAATCGGAACCAACTCTTTAATTTGTTTCGTGTCTACCCATTGAGTATCCAACCCATTTAATCTATTTGCACTAATTCTTCTTTTCATCTCTTTAATATCATGTTCATTGTGAGCTAAGTTCATTACACCTCTCTGACTGAACATCATGTTGAAGTTTAATTCTTCAGATAGATTTTCCCATAATTTCACAGAGTGGTCATACAAGTTAGCACTTTCATTCCAGAGATAGTTTGATCTAATAATTGTTGTGTTCCGACCTGTATTACCTCCACCAAGCCAACCTTTTTCTATAACAGCTATATTTTTTATTCCGTGTTCTTTTGCAAGATAGTAAGCGGTTCCTAAACCGTGCCCTCCACCTCCAACAATTATAACATCATAGCCTTTTTTTGGCTCAGGGCTTTCCCACATTTTTTCCCAATTTTCATTGTTGGAAAAAGCATTTTTTATCAAACTTAAAATTGAATATTTTTTTTTCACAACTCAAATTAGCAAAAAAGCAGAAAATAACAAAAGAATTCCAGAGCAAAAAAGTATCACTTAATTAAAGAATTACCCTTGATTTTGGCAGTTTTATACAACTTGACAATCATGAGTAATGGTTGATAATGGTCTCAAAGCGCTGATTTAAGTCAAATTGCTGAGCGCTTAATAAATTCCAGCTAAAGCGATTAAGTCTTTTGACCACCGCTTTAGTCGGTGGTTTTTTTTTGAAATATTTTCAAATTAAAACTGGGCATTTGAACTATATTGTACGCCCGACATTTCGTCGAAGTACTAAAAAGGAGAAAAAAAATGGCTAATTTTAAACATCCGGAAACTATTGGTTTGCACGGTGGAGAATTCAGAAGTGATCCAGCGACTACAGCCGTTGCAGTTCCTATTTATCAAACTTCTTCTTATCAATTTAAAAATGCAGAAACAGCTGCAAATTTATTTGGTTTGAAAGAATTTGGAAATATTTACACGAGGATCATGAATCCTACTTGTGATGTTTTAGAAAAACGAGTAGCAGCTTTAGAAGGCGGTATGGCAGCAGTAGCAGTTGGTTCAGGTCAGGCAGCATCTGCTTATTGTGTTCTAAACGTAGCTAAAGCAGGTGATAACATTGTTGCCTCTACAGACCTTTATGGAGGTACGGTAAATCTATTTAAAAATCAGTTAAGATTACAAGGTGTTGAGGTTAGGTTTGCAGATCCTGCAGATCCGAAAAACTTTGAAAAATTAACTGATGAAAAAACTAGAGCATACTATGGTGAATCTTGTCCTAATCCATATCTTCGAGTTTTTCCAATCAAAGAAGTTGCAGATATTGGTAGAAAAAAAGGCATACCTTTGTTCATCGATAACACTGCATCACCGGTAATATGCAAACCCTTAGCTCATGGAGCTGCTGTGGTAATGCATTCTTTAACAAAATATATTGGTGGTCACGGCACATCTATTGGTGGAATAATTGTTGATGGTGGTAATTTTGACTGGACGAAAGATAGAAAAAGGCAACCATTAATGAATGAACCTGATCAAAGTTATAATGGAGCTATATGGGCAGATGCGGTTCCTCAATTAACTGGAGCTAATATTCCTTTTGCTATCAGAGCAAGAGTGGTTTTACTCAGAGACTTGGGTGCTCCGTTGAGTCCTTTTAATGCTTTTCAAATTATACAAGGTTTGGAAACAGTTGCACTTAGAATGAAACAACACTGTGTTAATGCAGAGAAAGTTGTTGCTTTCTTAGAAACACAAAAAAAAGTTACTAATGTAATCTATCCTACAAATCATCAAGGTGAGATTAAAGAGAGAGCTAAAAAGTACATGCAAGGTGGGTATGGCTCTTTAGTTGGTATGGACGTTGGTACAAGAGAAGCAGGTTCTAAATTTATAGATAATTTAAAAATGCTTTATCATGTTGCTAACATAGGTGACGCAAGAAGTTTAGCGATACATCCTGCTACTACAACCCATAGTCAACTTAATGATGAAGAATTACTAGCTGCTGGCGTTACACCAGGTTATGTAAGACTTTCAATTGGTATTGAACATCCAGACGATATCATTGCTGATATTAAACAAGCATTAGCTGCTTAATAATTAATTTATGGCCTCGATTTATTTGATTGAGGCCATGAATCTTCCTTGTTTTTAATTTTATTTTGAAAAGCTATTGCAAGCTTTCTTGGAGATTCTTTTTTTTGAAAAAAACTACTTAACAAATCATTTTCTTTATTTAATACTACATCTCTAGTTTTAGGATATTTATCAGAAATTTCTAATACCTTCTCTTTTGCGACTGTATTAACTAAAGACATTTGTTTTTTAGCAATTGTACAAAATTCTGATCTTGTGCTCTCAATAAAAGAAAAGCACGTCTCTTTCTTTTTTTCTGGATTTTTTTCTTCTGCATATGCAAGTGCGTGACCTAAAGGAGTTTTCCCTGTATGTTGTTTAACTCCATAGCTTATTACTGAATTTAAGGATGATTGAAGCATTTTACCACTAGATGCCCCTCCAAATGAACTCCCCAATAAAGCAACAGATTCTGCACATCCATTGAGTAAAAATATGGTTAATAATAAAAAAGATACTTTTTTCATAGTTTTAAGTTTGCTTTGATTGGTTTCGTATAACTGCTTATTATTTAAATAAAAGTTAATTGTAAGAGTTAAATATTTTATTAACACAACTCATGGTAGTTAATATCTAAGTTTTTTTAAGGGTTTTCTTAAATTGAGGTTAATTTAAGAATTTAACTTTTGATTTCGTTAAAATTAGTCGTTTTTTTACAATTGCACAAATTTCTGAATTAGTTTTTTCAAGAAATGATAAACATGGCTCTTCCTTTTTCTCAGGATTTATTTTTTCGGCATAAGCTTTAACATGCTCTAAAGGACCTTTGCCGGTTTGCTTTTTGACACTATAACTTATTGCAGAATTTAAAGAAGATTGAATTATTTTTCCGTTTGAGGCTCCACTAAAAGAAGTACCAAGTAGTGCGACAGACTCCGCACAACCATTAAGTAACAACATTGTTGTTAATAAAACAAAAATTTTTCTCATACTTCCCTCTTATTTAATTAGAAGGTATTGAATTTATATAAATATAAATACAATCACTCCGTTCATTATGAGTATATCAAATACAACCTATAATGGAAGAGTTTATGAGAGTAGTCTTAATGGCTTATTATCTAAGCATCCTTCAAGATTTTCTATCATTTGCAAATAAAACTTTGAATAATTTTCTGCAGTAACGAATCCTATATGAGGCAATAAAAGAGCGTTCGGAAGAAATCTTAATTTATGATCTTGCGGAAGAGGCTCCTTATCATAAACATCAAGGCCAACACCTGCAATTTTTTCTTCTTTAAGAGCTTCAATTAAATCATCTTCATTAATAATTTGACCACGTGAAGTATTTATTAAGAACGATGATTTTTTCATCAATTCAAATTCTTTTTTTGTAATTAAATTTTTATATCTATCTCCGAACACTAAATGTATTGAAATAATATCAGCTGTTTTTAGCAAATCTTCTTTGCTCATTGGTAAAACTCCGATCTTATTAGCGTGAGATAAATCTAAATTTTCACTCCATGCACAAACTTCCATTCCAAATGCTTTTGCAACTTTTGCAACCTGGGTTCCTATTTTTCCAAGTCCAATTAACCCTAATAATTTACCTTTTAACTCATACCCTAATGTCGTTTGCCAATATCCTTGGAACATATTGTCTAACTCTTGCTTAATATTTCTCAAAAGGCCTAGTATCAAAGCCCAAGTAACTTCAGCTGCTGGGTTGGGATTAATCTCTGTTCCACATACTAAGATTTTATTTTTTTTTGCTGTCTTTAAATCAATTGCATGATTTCGCATACCAGATGTCATGATATATTTTAAGTTAGGAAGAGCAGTTATTAAAGATTTAGTGATAGGAGTTCTTTCTCTCATTATAAAAAGAACGTCTAAATTTTCTAAAGCTACTATTGCTTCATTTTCAGAGGAAAAAGGTTCATTAAAAATTTTGAATTCATATTTTCCTTTAAATTTTTCAATATCAATTATTTGATTAAATACTCCTTGATAATCATCTAAAACTCCTACTTTAAGCATTTATTTTCCTATTAGATAAATAAATTCCAGTTAATATAAAACAGGCTCCAGTAAAATGGTATAATTCAAATTTTTCTTTAAAGATTATGATCGCCATGACCGCACTGAATAAAGGCATCAATTGAACAAACATGGTAGATCTATTTGGGCCAATTATCTGAACACCTTTTTGCCAGCAGTAATAAGCAGCAATAGCTGGAAAAACAACCACATAAAAAAGAATCGAAAAAAATGCTTTGTTTAAATTTAGTTCTAAACCAATAGATTTTTCATAAAAAAATTGAGGTATCAAAAAAAGTATCCCAACAGAAACCATAAGCTGAATTAAAGTAAACTGTGAAAATTTAAATTTATGTTTTTTAAGTAAAGTAGTATAAAGAGACCACGTAACTACACAAACTAGCATCCATAAGTCACCTTTGTTAAAACTTAAAGAAATAATTTTTTGAATATCACCGTTGGAAATAATTGATCCAATTCCTATAATTGACAACAACAGTCCAAGAATTTGAAAAATATTTGTTTTTTCAATTTTCATTAAAGACGAAAGCACAATTGTTGCTGCAGGAATAGCAGCTAACATTAGAACTGCATTTATTACTTGTGTATAATTTAGTGCAAAATAAACAACAGAGTTAAAAGTACTTATCGTAATTACTCCCATAAAACTGATTACAAGCCAATTTTTTTTTATATAAGGTAAATTGTTGTAAATTTCTTTATATGTAAAAGGTATTAATATAAACCAAACTGAAATCCATCTAAAAACATTTAAAGTTAGTGGAGGAATTTCAAATAATGTTGCGAACTTTCCAACAATAAAATTACCTGACCAAAACAATGCTGCTAGCACTAAAAATAGATAAGCTAAATAATTTTTTGACAAAAAACTCCTAATTAAATCTTTTTGAGCTGTAGGGAGATAAATCTAAATTTGTTTTCTCTTCTGCAACTATCCCAGAAATAATTTTGCCTGTTATTGCTCCTAGAGTCCAGCCTAAATGATGGTGGCCAAAAGCATAGATAATGTTTTTATTTTTTAATGAAGGACCAAGGATAGGTAAAAAATCCGGCAATGTTGGTCTAAAACCTAACCATTCATCCTCGTGAGTTTTAAGTTGAGGTAAGAGTTCTTTTGCACATCTTATAATATAATCAATTCGTTTTTTGGACGGAGGGTTTTTAAGGCCTCCTAATTCAACGGTACCAACAGCTCTTAATCCTTGATTCATAGGAGTTAAACCAAAACCTCTATCTAGGAAGATAACCGGTCTAGAAATTAAATGTTCCATACCTTTAAAATGAACATGATATCCTCGCTCAGTATCTAAAGGAATATTTTCCTCTAGTTGATCTGTTAAGTTTTTTGAAAAAGCCCCTGATGCAATTACAGTTTTTTCGAAAATATATTCCTCTTTTTCTGATTTAATAATTGTTTGATTGTCATTGACCTGTTTAAGGTTTGTAATGTCATTTTGAATGAATTTTCCTCCCTTACTTAAAAAAAGTTTAAATATTGCTTTTAAAATCCCGTGAGGATCTTTTGCGTGCATAGCTTTTTCATAAATAACGCCTGCATCAAAAGCCGGATTCAAATTAGGCTCTAAATCTAAAATTTCTTTTTGAGTTAAAAGTTTTTGTTCTATACCTAAATCATTTCTGACTTTAATTTCGAGCTCTCTACTTTTTAAATTTTTATTTGTCCAAACATAAATGATGCCTTTTTTTTCAACTAAGTTAGTAGTATCTATTTCCTTAAATATATCTTCGTACGCATCATTTGATAAACTTAAAATTTGATGCATGTATTTTGCTGTATGAAGCATTGATTTCTTATTGAAGTTTTTTAAATAACTAAATATCCAAGGAATTAAACGTGGAACATAATTCCATCTTAAAGCGAGAGGGCCGTAAGAACTAAAAAGCATTTTGGGAACATCATACAAAACATCGGGACGATTAAACTGTAAAACAGCATACGGAGAAAAGTGACCTGCATTTCCATATGATGCAGATTTAAATTCAGCAGACAAAGGATCTTTTCTATCAAAAATAGTTACTGGAATTCCTTTTTTTATTAATTGAAGACCAACACATACACCCTGAATACCGCATCCTATAACACCTACAGATTTACATTTATATTTTTCCATAAGAAATTTATAATGCAAACTTTAAGGATTTTGTAGTGCGGTAGATTAGGCTATTACTTCTTTTTCTTTGTTTAGAACTGTTTCAGATCCGCCATTTTCCTTTGGCTTTTTATCTTCTTTTGATTTGCTGAACAAGAAATCAGGAGTAAGTTTTGATTTTGATCCGTGAGTTTTTTTAATGTACCCGTCAATGTCAGCACCATTTTCAGTTTTTAAATTATTACTAAATTCTATATCTCCTTTTACAGTACCAGTGCTTCCAACAACTACATCCTCTCCAGATATTTTTCCATCCATGTGTCCATGAATTTCAACTCTATCTCCTTCGATTGATCCTGTGATTGAACCTGTTTCTCTAATAATAATTTCTTTTGAAATCACTGGGCCTTTTACTAATCCCGCAATATCGATAGCCCCTGAGCTATTAATAGTTCCTTCTACACTAACAGTTTCACTTATAAGTGATCTTTCAGTATCTTTAATTTTATTTTTTTTATCACCAAACATAATATAATTTTAAATTATCTAATCATCTATCAGTTATTTTAACAAGTCTTTTTTAAAAAAAAACTCTGGTCATTATAGGTCTTTTTATTAGTTAACAGGTGTATCTTTATAAATCTTACAAGACATTACAATTCCAAGACCTAGCATTATAGCCATCATGGAAGATCCGCCATAAGATAAGATAGGTAATGGAGAGCCAACAATTGGTAATAACCCTAGTACCATCCCCATATTTACTACTACGTAAATAAAAAATGCAGTTGCAAAACTGTAACAATAAAGTTTTCCAAAGTTGCTTCTTGTAGTGTTTCCAATTTTAATGATCCTAGAAACAATTAATGCATAAAGTGATAAAATAAATATTGATCCGAAAAAACCAAATTCTTCAGAAAATAAAGTGAATATGAAATCAGTGTGTTTTTCAGGCAAATAATCAAGATAGCTTTGAGAGCCATTTAAAAAACCTTTTCCAAACAGACCTCCTGAACCTATGGCTATTTTAGATTGGATAATTTGATATCCTGCTCCCAAAGGGTCCTTTTCAGGGTTCAGAAAAGTTAAGATCCTAGCTTTTTGGTATGGTTTTAAAAAAGAAATAGCGATTGGTAATAATGAAATAAATAATAATAAAGAGTAAGCAAAAAATTTTACTCTTACTCCTGCTAGCCATGCTACTACTAACCCACCTGCAGCAATTAAAATAGAAGTTCCAAGATCAGGTTGCATTATAACTAAAAGTACTGGAAAAATTAAAACAAAAATTGGAAGAAATAAATATTTTAGCCTATTAACGCTTTCTATAGGAATACGGTGATAATACTTTGCTAAAAATAAGATAAGTCCTATTTTCATTAACTCTGAAGGTTGCAAATTCATAAAATAGAGACTTATCCATCTTTGTGATCCTGATGACGTTATTCCAAAATATTTAACTCCTAAAAGAAGAATAAGAAAAAAAAAGTAAATTAAGTAACTAGTACTATGCCAAAATCTTATTTGAACAAAGGATAAAGTCAAAAACATTATAAAGAAAACAAAAAAACGAATTATATGACTTTCTGTATGATACTTAAATTCTCCACCATCTGTAGAGTACATCGCAAACATGCTGACAATTCCTAAAACTAAAATAGAAAAAACTAAAACATAATCAATAGAAATAAGTTTGTCTTTTAAACTCAAAGATGACTGTATTGATCGCGGCTGAAACATTAAATAGTGTCTCCAGATAAATTATTTATTGACTGTCTTAAACTATGACGTTCTAAAACTTTTTTAATGACTTTTTTTGCTATAGGGGCGGCGGCTTTGCTTCCTGTTCCCCCATGCTCAACTACAACACTAATTGCGTATTTTGGATCACTTACCGGAGCAAAAGCGATAAATAAAGCATGGTCTCGATTTTCATATTTTAGCTGTTCTTGTTTTACTTCTGCCTCTCTTTGCTCCTCTGTAAATTTTCTAATCTGGGACGAGCCTGTTTTACCCGCAAAAGTAAATCTTTTATCCTCTAATCTTGATCTATAAGATGTTCCTCCAGGTTCATTGGATGAAGAGTACATTGCATCTTTTATAATCTTTATATTTTCTTGATTCTTAAATAATGGCTTTAATTCAAAATTTGAAACCAATAAGTCTGTAGGTAATTTTTCATTAGGATTTTCATTTTTAAACTTTAAATATTCTTTTAGATTGTTTTTAGTTTTATCAAATAATATTCTAGGTTTTATCTCAAAGCCTCCATTAGCAATTTGAGCTGTCATTAGACATAATTGAATAGGTGTACTTTGGAAATAACCTTGACCAATTCCTGAGTGAAGCGTCTCTCCTAAATACCAGTTTTGACCAATATATTTTTTCTTCCATTTAGTGCTAGGCACTACTCCAGAACGTTCTTCAGAAAAATCTTGTAATACCTTTTTTCCAAGACCAAATTTTTTTGCTGTCTCAGATAATCTGTCTACTCCTAGTTTCCTTGCAACTTCATAAAAATACACATCGCAAGATCTCTTTATTCCAGATCTTAAGTTCATAACTCCATGGCCTTTCTTTTTCCAACAATGAAATTTTTCACCAAATAATTCAATTTTGCCGGTGCATCTGACCTTGTCTGAAGGCCGAATTATTTTATTTTCTAGAGCGCTTAATGCTACAAGTGTTTTAATAGTTGATCCTGGTGGATATAAGCCTGATACAGCTTTATTGGTTAAAGGTTTTCTATCATTATTAATTAAACTATTCCAATATTCTCGGTCTACTCCATGAACAAATACGTTTGGATCATAGGAAGGTGAAGAAACTAAAGAAACAATATCTCCGTTATAAATATCCATAACACATACCGAGGCAGCTTTATCAGCTAATATTTCTGTTGTATATTTTTGTACTTCTGAATCCAAAGTAGTCTTAAAACTTTTTCCTGCTTTTCCAGGATCAACTTTAATTTGCTTAATTCTTTTTCCAAAGGCATTTACCTCATATCTTTGAAACCCAACTTCTCCAATTATTTCCTGATCTAATCTTCGCTCCAGTCCTGTCTTGCCTACTGCCATGCCAGGCACAGACATGTCTTTTAAATATTTTTTATTTTTTAAATCTTTAGCACTTACTTGGGAAACATAGCCTAACGCATGAGCTGAAGTCTCATCATTGTATCTTCTAGCAACTGATACAATGGGTTCTACTCCTTGTAATTCATGTAAAAAT
>QBYF01000010.1 GCA_003282965.1 Pelagibacteraceae bacterium AG-325-E13
TTGCTAACCGAGCGTCTTTTTATTGTGCTAAATGTCAAAAATAATAAAGTTGACCGTTTTACCAAGCCCATATATAAAACTTTAAAAATATGCCTAATACTAAATCAGCAATTAGAAGAGTAAGAAGGGTTAAAAAACAAACTCAAATTAACCGGATAAGAAAAAGTAAGTATAAAAATGCTGTTAAACAAATGGAATTATTGATTAAATCCAAAGATAAGGCAAAAGCTAAAAAATATTTCTCCAAATTTCAATCAATTCTAATGCAGGTTGCTAAATCAGGGATAGTAAACAAAAGAACTGCGTCTAGAAAAATTTCGAAAGTATCAAAAAGAATTTAACTTTTTAAATTAACAATTTGAAGTTGATTAATTTTTTCAAATTAATCTACATTTAGATTAATGACTCCAAATGTAGTTTCTTTTAAAAGTTGTAGATTAATTTTTTTCTATCACAGCGTTAATGTTACAACCTAATTGAATTTATTTTTAATTACAACCTGTAGCTAGTTGCAAATCTTTTCTAAAAAGAGTTTAAAAGAAACTCTTAAAAAATTAATTACATGGATAAAAATAATATAAAAAAAAACAATGTTTATATTTCTGAAGAAGAAAAGACATTGAACTGGAATGAAATTCAAGACTCTTTCAAGAAATCATTTGGAAGTGAAATTTATACAAGTTGGTTGCAAAAAATTTCTCTAGTGAAAGAATATAATGATTATTTGATACTTGGAGTACCAACTAGGTTTTTTAGAGATTGGATAGTATCAAGATATTTGGATAAAATCCTAGAGCAAGTTAAAAGCTTTAAACTTAGCTTAAATAGAATTGAGTTTAAGATAATAGAGGAAGCAAAAAATACTTCAGATTTAATAAAGATTGATGAATATAATAAAGTTACAGAGATCAAAGACTCTTTACTTAATTATAATAGGCTTAATTCTAGTTTAAATTTTGAAAATTTTATTCAGGGCAAAAGCAATGATATAGCTTTATCTTATTCAAAAAAAGTATGTGAGCATTTATCAAGATATAATCCATTATATATTTGTGGGGGTGTTGGGTTAGGAAAAACTCACCTACTTAACGCTATTGGACTTGAGCTTCAATCTGAAAATAATGTTATGTTCATCTCTGCAGAACGATTTATGTATCATTTTATAAAATCAATAAAAAAAAATGATATGGTAAATTTTAAAGATTTTTTTAGAAAATCTTCGGTTTTCATTATTGATGATATCCAGTTTATTCGAGGAAAAGAGAGCTTACAGGAGGAATTTTTTCATACTTTTAATAGTTTAATGGATAAAGGCTCCCAGATAATTATATCTGCAGACAGGATACCTGTAAAACTAGATAGAGTTCAAGAAAGAATTAAATCAAGATTAGCAGGTGGTTTGGTTGTAGATATAGATACTCCTGATTTGGAATTAAAAGTAAAAATTATTAAGAAGAAAATATTAGAAATAGAAAGTCAATTTAAAGAAAATATTAACTTAAGTGAAGATGTAATAAACTATATCGCTAATGAAAGTAAAACTAATATAAGAGAACTTATAGGAATTCTAAATCGAGTGATTGCGTTCGGTCGAGTTCATAATAAGATTTTAACAGTAAATGATTGTAAAAACATATTAAAGGATGTTTTTAGTCAGATCAAAATTATAACAGTAGATAAGATACAGAACGTGGTATCAAATTATTTTAATATTCCACTTAGCGATATGCTTTCCCAAAGACGCTCCAGGCCTCTGGCTAGACCCAGACAAATTGCTATGTTTTTAGCAAAGAAGATGACAACTAGATCTCTTCCTGAAATTGGAAGAAGATTTGCCAATAGAGATCACACTACAGTTATACATGCAGTAAAAACTATAACTCGATTGTCTGATCAAGATGATGAAATGAAAAAAAATATAAATCAAATTAAAAGTCTTTTACTAGAATAGTAATTGAAATGCAGTTTATTGTTAAAAGAGATATTTTACTTAAATCGTTAAATTATGTTCAAGGTGTAGTTGAAAAAAAGAATACTCTTCCAATACTTTCTAACGTCCTATTACAATTAAAGAACAATAAATTGTCTATAGTAGCAACTGATCTAGATATTGTTTTCTATGATGAAATAGATGAAGTCAAAATTACGAAAGAAGGAAGCACCACAACATCCGCAGCCGTCCTTTATGATATTCTTAGAAAAATCTCATCGAATTCTGAATTGGTTTTTGATTTAAAAACAGAAAATAAACTCAGTCTTAAGAGTGATAATTCAGATTTCAATTTGCTTTGTCTGCCAACTGATAACTTCCCAACTTTTACTGATGAATTCGAGGATCAAGAAATTTTAATAAATAATAAGAAATTTTTAAAGCTTCTGAATAAGACTAAAATCGCTATTTCAAATGATGATACCAGACACTATTTAAATGGAATTTTTTTACATTTAACACAAGCTCATGGAAGAAATTTTTTAACTGGTGTTGCTACTGATAGTCATAGGCTGTCATCTAGTAGTCTTGAAATAGAAAATGCAGACAATTTTTCATCTTTAATATTACCTAGAAAAACAGTATTTCAACTATGTTCATTATTAACTGACTCTAATGAGAAACTAACTATGCAAACTAGTGAAAATAAAATTAAATTTACTTTAGGAAATATGAAGCTAATTTCTAAAGTTATAGATGGAAAATTTCCAGACTATAAAAAAGTAGTTCCTACCAATAATGAAAAATCGCTAATAGTATCTTCCAAAGATTTTATAAGTTCAGTGGAAAGAGTAACAAGTGTCTCAGTGGATGGAAAAGAGGGAGTAAAGTTAGCTATTAATAAAGAAAATATTCAACTTTCCGTTAACAGCGCAAATTCAGGAGAAGGCAATGAAATTATTAAAGCAAATTTTAACTCAAATGAACTTAATATTAGTTTTAATTCAAAATATCTAATTGATATTGCTTCAGAGGTGGAAGATAAAAACCTTAAAATGAATTTGAAGGACCCTGTGTCACCAGTATTAATAGAAGATGCCTCTGATAAAAACAGTTATTATGTAATAATGCCTATGAAAATCTAAATTTGTTTAAATTTACAATTTTTTTTTTATTTTAAGCTAAAAGCATTGGTATTTAATCATTCTAAGCAACAAGCCTAGTTAGTCGTTTTATATTAATCTAAAAGAATGATATAAGTAACCTTCTAATTTATAACAATGTCAAAAAATTCTGCTTTAAATCCCAATCTCAATTATGGTGCGGACTCAATAAAAGTTCTCAAAGGCTTAGATGCTGTAAGAAAAAGACCCGGTATGTATATTGGAGATACTGATGATGGCTCAGGTTTACACCATATGGTTTTTGAAGTTATGGACAATGCAATCGACGAAGCATTAGCTGGTCATTGTAAAAATATTACAGTTACAATCAATAAAGACAATACTGTTACCGTTGAGGATGATGGTAGAGGAATACCTGTAGATATGCATAAAGGTGAGAAGATGTCTGCAGCGGAAGTAATAATGACTCAACTTCATGCTGGAGGAAAGTTTGATCACAATTCTTACAAAGTATCAGGTGGCCTTCATGGCGTTGGTGTGTCCGTAGTAAATGCTTTATCAGAAAAATTGGAATTGAATATTTATAGAGACGGTAAAGAATATTCGATAATTTTTAAAAATGGAAATACATTAAAATCATTAAAAGAAATTGGAAAAACAAAAAAAAGAGGCACAAGAATAAATTTTTTGCCATCTAAAGAGGTTTTTTCAGCAATTAAGTTTAGCTCTAGCATCTTAGAAAAAAGAATAAGAGAATTAGCCTTTTTGAATAAAGGAATCTGTATAACTCTTTTTGATCAAACTCTTAAAAAAGAAAAAGAATTTGTTCATAAATATCTTGGTGGTATTGCAGAATTTGTAAAACATATAAATAATAAAAAGCCAATTTTAATTAATAAAAACGAAAAAGAAGTATTTAAAAAACCTATTTTTATAACTGCTACAAAAAATAACGTGATTGTAGAGTGCTCTTTTGAATGGAATTCAGGATATTCTGAAGAAGTTCTTCCTTTTACAAACAATATTCCCCAAAAGGATGGAGGGACACACTTATTAGGATTTAGAAGCGCATTAACAAGAGTTATTAATAAATATTCTCAGGAAAGAAATAACAAAAAAAATAAAATTACATTATCTGGAGAAGATATTAAAGAAGGATTGACAGCAGTATTATCAATTAAGATGCCAGATCCTAAATTTTCATCACAAACTAAAGATAAACTTGTTTCATCAGAAATCAGATTAATTGTCGAAAGTATAATTAACGATAAAGTTTCTACGTGGTTTGATCAAAATCCTTCTATTGCTAAGACTGTATTAGAGAAAATTACTCAAGCAGCGATGGCTAGGGATGTAGCTAGAAAAGCTAGAGATAGTGTAAGAAGAAAAGGAGCTTTCGAACTTTCTGGCTTACCAGGTAAACTTGCAGATTGTCAGATACAAAAGAAAGAAGGAACAGAATTATTTATAGTAGAGGGAGACTCAGCAGGAGGATCAGCAAAACAAGGTAGAGTCCGTGAATATCAAGCGGTATTACCGTTAAGAGGAAAAATTTTAAATACTTTTGTAAATGGAAAATCCAATGGAGATGATCATGCTACTAAAGCATTATCTAAAATGATGTCTTCAAATGAGATAGTAACACTAATCAATGCACTAGGCACTGGCTCTAAGGATTTTAATTTAGATAATTTAAGATATGATAAAATTGTAATAATGACAGATGCAGATGTTGATGGATCACATATTAGAACCTTGTTACTAACCTTTTTTAACAATTATCCTTTTAATCAATTAATAGAAAACGGCCATATCTATTTAGCTCAGCCACCACTATTTAAAGTAACTAAATCCAACAAGAGTGTGTATATTAAAGATGAAAAATCACTTGAAGAATATATTTTAAAAGTTTCGGGTAAATCAGATAAAAAAATTAAAAAAGGCTCTTCCGAATACAATAAGTTTATGCAAGATCAAAGAGAAAAACTTTCAATACAAAGATTTAAGGGATTAGGCGAAATGAATCCAGAAGAATTGTGGCAAACGACGTTAAACCCAGAAAATAGGACTATGCTGAGAGTTCAGTATACTAAGGGCACTAAAGAAAAATCTAAAGAAGATCAAAAAATGATTGAAATTTTGATGGGTGACGAAGTTGCTCCTAGAAAAGATTTTATCACTAGCAATGCTTTAGAAGTTATAAATTTAGATATTTAAGTTTTAATATGAATTTTTCTACTCTTTTCAGATTAGGAGAAAATCTTAATTTAGATAGAAAAACTCTAGTTTTTTTAAGATGGATTGCAATTACTGGACAGTTTTTAGCAATAACTTTAGTTTATTTTTATCTTAAATTAGATTTTTTATTTTTATTTGCCTATTTAATCCTATTTTTAGGTTTACTAACAAATTTGTATTTACAATTCAGAATTAAGTCAATTTTTATAAAAGATTTAAACGCAAGTATTTTTTTAATTTATGACTTAATTCAATTAGCTGCTCTATTATATCTCACTGGTGGTATTTCAAATCCATTTTCTATACTTATGATCATTCCAGCTATAGTTTCATCAACTTTCTTAAGTATGGGGACAACCATCACTTTAGGGATAATAACTATTATATTATTATTTATTATTTCAATTTTTCATTATCCTTTACCTGGCATACATGAAAATTCAGAAACTTTCCCAAAATTATATTTAACCGGATATGTGATAGCAATAATTATAGGTTTAGTATTTTTAAGCTATTTTGGAATTAGATTTTCTGGGGAAAGCAAAAGAAGAACTGATGCAATCAATAAAGTTCAACAAGTCTTGGCAAAAGAATATGAACTTGAGTCTCTTGGAGGACAAGCAGCAGCAGCAGCTCATTCACTGGGCACCCCACTAGCAACAATTAATGTAGTTGCATCAGAACTTAAAAAAGAATTGGGAAAAGATAATGAATATAAAAAAGATTTAGAGTTATTAATCAGTCAAACTAAGAGATGTGGAGAAATTTTAAAACAAATTTCGAGAAAAAAAATAAAAGATGATGAATTTTTTTCTAAAACTACAATTGAAAATTTACTAAGTGAGATTATTGAATCCTTTAAGGAAACTTCCTCTAAAAAATTGATATTAAATTTAGATGAAGATGAGAAAAAATTTGAATATCAAAGATCTCCAGAATTAATATACGGGTTGAGAAATTTCATTGGAAATGCTGTAAAATTTGCTAAAACCACTGTTGAAGTAAAGATAAAAAGTAATCATAAAAATTTAGAAGTCCTTATAAACGATGATGGACCTGGATTTCCTGGTGATATAAAAGAAATTCTTGGAGAACCCTACATCAAATCTAAATCAACCCAAGTTACTTCAAATGCTGGAACTGGATTAGGAACTTTTTTAGGTAAAACTCTTCTTGAGAGAAAATCGGCAAATTTGTATTTTTTAAAAGACAGCAAATTAGGTGGAGCTAGTGTAAGTATTGTCTGGAATCAAAAAGATTTAAAATCTAACGCTTAAATTCAAATATATAAGATAAAATTTTGTAAGCTAATTTTGCTACTAGAAAATTATAAGAATCAAAATTCTTTATTGGAGCCAGCTCGTTTATATCGACCCCGATTACGTTAGAAATTTGACATACTTTTTTTATTATTGGAAGCACATCTTCCCATAACAACCCCCCCGGTTCTGGTGTTCCTGTTGCCGGCATAATACTTGCATCTAAACCATCTACGTCAAAGGTTATATAAACATTTTTTTCTTTAAAAATATTTTTGAGGCGTCTCAAATCCCAATTTTTTTTGTCTTTACCCCAAAATATTTCAATTCTATTTTGATTTTTTTTATAAAAGTTCATTTCAGACTGAGATAAATTTCTAATTCCAAAGGAGATAACTTTTACGTTTTTGAAATCTAAACATCTTTTTATTGCTGAAGCATGTGAGTATTTTTCACCATTATAACTTTCTCTTAGATCTGCATGAGCATCAAAATGAAGTAAAGTTATTTCATCATATTTTTTTACAAAAGGTTTGATTGATCCTACTGTTAAAGAATGTTCACCTCCAAAAATTAAGGGAAATTTATTATTAGTTAAAATTTTTTCGTTAATTTTTGTTAATTGATTCAGCGCAGATTTAATTTCTTTTTTTATCAAAAAAGGCTTAAGAGTTTTAATTCCAATTTCTTTATATGGTTCTTTGTTTAATTCTTCATCAAATAATTCAACTTGATGAGATGCTTTGATTATCTCTTTTGGACCATTTTTTGTTCCTCTCCCGTAGCTAACAGTTTTTTCTAATCCAAATGGAACTACAACTACTTTATGATTGGTGTTTTGACTCGCGTCGTAACCAAGAAATCCTTTTCTTTGACTTAAATAATTCATTAAGACTTAAATAATTCAGAAAAATTTCTTTTTTTTCTATTTTTCCAATTTTCACGGTGGTACGCATCGCTAGCAATTAAGGGTAAAACACTAGTTGCTTCAGCAAAAACCATTTGTTCTTTAGCAATATCTACCTTTCCCCATGAGCTAGCTTCTTTCAAGGTTGAGCTACTACAAGCGCCATCTCTGGTATCTGCAACTGTAATTTGAATAGCATATTTATGCATATCGACTTTTTTACCTATAAGATCTGCACATACAACTGTGTCCTGAACAAAATTCTTAGGCACTCCTCCGCCTACCATTAGTAGACCAGACTGTTTAGATTTTACTTTAATCTCGGTTAATTCCCTTAACTCTCTTATAGAGTCTATTGTGATGTGGTTATTTGGATTTTGTTCTTGGTGCATTACCAAACCAAATCCAGCTGAACTATCTGTGAAAGCTGGACAAAAGATAGGAACATTGTTGTCATAGGCAGTTTCTATCAAAGAACCTTTTTTTTTGGCATTATTTTTCAAAAATTTACCTAGCTCTTTAATAAATTCTCTTGAAGTGTAAGCCCTGGGATCTAATGAATTGGCAACATCACAAATAGTTTGATCGCAGGCTTGAAGTTCTTCCTCATCAATATATGTGTCATAAATTCTATCAATATAATTTTTTCTAAGCTCTGTATCGTCTTGAAATTGAGATCCTTGGTAGTGTTTGAACCCCAGAGCTTCAAAAAAATCCATATCAATTATAGAGGCTCCTGTTGCTACTACAGCATCAACCATGTTATATTTAATTAAATCTGAGTAAAGATTCATACAACCACCCGCTGAAGTTGAACCAGCAATAGTAAGAAAAATAGAGCAATTTTTGTCTGAAATCATCTCATTATAAATTTTAGCTGCAGAGGCCGTATCTCTGGAGGTAAATGACATTTTTCCCATACCTTCAATTATCTTTCTGGCATCAAAAGAAGTTATATCTATATGTTCTACAGGATTATTTAAAAAAGATTTTTTATTATGTCCGATATTAGGACTATTTTTTTTTGTCATTAAGCAACCAAGTAATTAACTTTACTTGAATCATCATATAAAGACATGATTGGTTTATCATTCAATTCGAAAATTTCATTAGAATAAAAACCATTAAATTTTGTTCTGAAAGTTAATCCGTAAGCCCCTAACTGCCCTAATTCGATGTAGTCACCCTCCTTTATGTTGTTTGGCAATAAAAAAGGTCCCTTCATATAATCTAGACTATCACAAGTTGGCCCAAAGAATCCAAATGAAGTCAATTTTTTAGAATGAATTCTTCCACTAGTAATCATTTTAGTTGGTAAAACAAAATTTGGAACTCCAGCGTCAAATAAAGAACCATAAGTACCATCGTTAATATATAAGTTTTCTTTTTTTCTTAAAATAACTTTAACTATTGTAGATCCACTTTCAGCAACTATAGCTCTACCAGGTTCACAAATAATTTCTGGTAGTTTTGGTAATTTTAAATTTTTAAGAGATACTTTTATTTCGTCAAGATAGTTCGTTAATGGCTCTGGATTAAGATCAGGATAAATTGAGGGAAATCCACCTCCTACATTTATAATGTCTGGTATGATTTTAGTTTTTTTAACAATATTTCCTATTTCACGAATACCTTTCGAATAAGAAATCTTATGCATACATTGAGAACCAACGTGAAAACTTATTCCAAGTTTTTTAGAATGATCCTTGCATAATCTTACGAGACCTAATGCTTCAGATGGTAAGGCTCCAAATTTTCTCGATAAATCAATTTCAGCATGTTCGTTAGAAATAGCTATTCTTACATATAAGTTTAAATCTTTAGCTTGATTGGTGGCTTCAAGAATTTTTCTGAGTTCATCTCTATTATCTAAAGCAAAATTTTTAACTCCATAATCAAAATAAGCAGACGAAATACTTTCTTTACTTTTGACTGTATGCATAAAATATAAATTCGAGTCAGATTTTATTTTTTTTATCAGCTTAATTTCATTCAGTGAAGCTACATCGAAATTTTCTATTCCGTTTGAAATAATTTGTTTGATTACTTTTTCGTTAGGATTTGTTTTAACTGCATAAAGAACTTTACCTGGAAAGTTATCCTTAAAGAATTTTGTAGATTTTTTAATCGACTCCGGCCGTATACAATATACGGGATAATCAGGCTTTAATTCGTTAACTAATTCGTTAACGTCTTTAAATTTTCGCATTTCATGTGTCCCTCGTTAGTTTACACAAAAGGTTTTTAGAAAAATTCAATAAAAAAAACCTTATAGAGTCGCATTTAAGGTTTTTTTTACTTTATGTAAAGAAAAAAAAGCAATTATAGACTGTTGTAATCCTGCACTTAATAACTATATCTAAAGGCATGAAGGCTCAAAAAGATTATCCAGAACAACTAAAACTCTCAGATTTTTCTGATAAGTCTCTACTCATTCTTGATGATGACGATCCATTGCGTGGAAGGCTTTCAAGAGCTATGGAAAAGAAGGGTTTTCTAGTAAAAGACGCAAAAACAGTTGCTGAAGCACTTCAGATAGTCAAAAATAGTACTCCAGCCTTTGCATTAATCGATCTAAGGCTAGAAGATGGAAATGGACTAGACGTAGTAAAAGAGTTATCCAAAATTAAAAAAGACTGTAGGATTGTAATGTTAACGGGATACGGGAATTTACCTACTGCTGTAGCTGCTGTTAAGGCTGGAGCAATAGATTACATGGCTAAACCTGTAGATGCAGACGACGTTGAAGCATCGTTGTTAGCGTCGCCAGAATCAAAAGCAAGACCACCTGAAAACCCAATGTCTGCTGACAGGGTAAAATGGGAACATATTCACAGAGTATTTGAATTATGTAATCGAAATGTATCTGAAACCGCCAGAAGACTTAAAATGCACAGAAGAACACTTCAAAGAATACTCTCAAAGAGATCACCAAGATAAATTAAAATATTTTTCTAATTTTTTTTATGTAATTGATACTGAAGGTCGCTAAAAGAATTTTGAAAAGCTCAGCCAATAAGAAAGGTTGTACACCTAATTTAAATATTGGTTTATCCCACCCTATCAATCCTCCAAGCCAAAGAATTCCTAAAAAATAAATAAAACTTGTTGCAAAAACTAGTTTAATAAAATTTTTAAATAAATTAGTGCTGTAATTAAATTTTCCTGCAAGAAAAACAGTAACTAAAAAACCAACTAGGTAACCAAATGTTGGTCCAAAAAAATACGTTAAGCCAATTCCTTTTTCAGGAGTCCCAGAAAATACGGGTAAGCCAATTATTCCTTCAGTTAAGTATAATGCTATAGTTGCAACTCCAAGCTTCCATCCAAATGCGATCCCAATCAATAGAACGACTAATGTTTGCATTGTCATTGGCACTGGGTAAAACGGAATTTTAATCTTAGCTGAAATAGCAAGTAAAATTGACCCAATAAAGACGATGAATAAACTTTTTATTAATTTTGATTGTGAAAAATTTTTAACTAATTCCATATATACATATTTATCCTTTTTTTTAATTAAATCTACCTATTTGTTAGTTGAACAAATACATCTTCTAAATCGCCATCTTCTGTAACAATATCAAGTACTTTTACTTTAGATTTATTAAGATAATTAATAATTTCTCCAAAATTAAGTAAATTTTTATCATATATGATCGAAATCGACTCATTTGAGTCAATATTAAACTTTATCCCTTCCATATTTAAAATTTTATTTTTATCAATATTTTCAACTTTAAAATTTATTTTTTTTGTCTGAATTCTATCTAAAAGTTTTTGGGTAGTATCAAGAGCGACTAGATTTCCTTTATTTATGATTGCTATTCGATCGCACATTTCTTGAGCCTCGTGCAAATAGTGTGTAGTTAAAATAATTGTAACTCCTTCTTTATTTAATTCTTTTACATTATTCCAAAGATTATTTCTTAATTCGACATCTACGCCAGCTGTTGGTTCGTCTAAAATTAATATAGGAGGCTGATGAACCATCGCTTTAGCAATTAGTAGTCTTCTTTTCATTCCACCCGATAAACTTCTTGAATATGCATTAGCTTTATTTTCAAGTGATACCATTTTCAAAATTAAGTCTGTGATTCTGTCTTTTTTAATTATTCCATAAAGACCCGCTTGTAGTTCGAGTAATTTTTTAGGACTAAAAAAAGCGTCCAAATTTATTTCCTGAGGCACTATTCCAATAGAGGCTTTTACTTGTCTAGGGTTTTTATCAAGATCAAACCCCCAAACATTTACTTTACCCTCTGTTTTTGAAACAGTACCACCCAAGATACTTAAGAATGTAGTCTTGCCAGCACCGTTTGGTCCAAGTAAACCAAATACTTCTCCCTGTCTCACTTGAAAATTTAAATCATTTAGTGCTCTATTTTCTTTTTTGTTTTTAGAAACTGAGTAAACCTTTGTAAGATTTTCAACAGTTAAAGCATATTTATTCATAGTTTGATTAAATATAGGTTAAAAATTAATGTAATATATATATATGAGTTCAATAAAAAAAACAGATCATTATTATCTTATTGATGGATCAGGTTATATTTTTAGAGCTTATTATGCCTTACCTCCATTATCCAGAAAAAGCGATGGTCTACCCACGGGAGCAGTAAGTGGTTTTTGTTCAATGCTTTTTAAATTACTAGAAGACTCTAGGTCAGATGATTCAATTCATAAACCAACACATTTTGCAGTTATTTTTGATTCAGCAAGAAAAAATTTTAGAAATGATATTTATAGTGAGTATAAAGCAAACAGAGCAGAAGCGCCCGATGATTTAGCCCCTCAATTTGAATATATCAGAAAATCTGTAGAGGCCTTTAATTTGCCGTCTATTGAACTTTTAAATTATGAAGCTGATGACCTCATAGCAACATACGCAAAAAAAATTACAGAAGCAGGAGCCAAAGTGACCGTAATATCTTCTGACAAAGATTTAATGCAATTAGTTTCAAACAAGATAAGACTTTTTGATCCAATGAAGAGCAAAGTCATTGGTGAAAAGGAAGTGTTAGAAAAATTTGGAGTAAAACCAAATCAAGTTATTGATGTGCAATCTTTAGCTGGAGATAGTTCAGATAATGTCCCAGGTGTACCTGGAATTGGAGTAAAAACTGCAGCAGAATTAATAAACAAGTACAAAAATTTAGAAAACTTATTAAAAAAAGCCTCAGAAATTCCACAAAACAAGAGAAGAGAAACACTTCTATCAAATAAAGATAAAGCTTTGCTTAGTAAAAAACTTGTTACTTTAAAAGAAGACGTTCCTGTAAAAAATGATCCTAATGAATTCATAATCAAAGATATAAATAGAGATAAACTTTATGAATTTTTAAGAGAGATGGAGTTTAATAGATTATTAAGTCAAGCTATAAGCTTTTACGGTGAATCAAAAGGTGAAGATTTTAAAAGTAAAGATTTATCAAAAAAAAATTCTAAAATAAATACAAAATTATACAAGAGTATTTTAAAAGAAAAAGATTTAGATGAATTGATAAAACATTTGAATGAAAAAACTATAATTGCAGTTGATACAGAGACAACCTCATTAAATCCTCAGGAAGCAAGTCTGGTTGGTATCTCAATCAGTTATGCGGCTAATACAGCTTATTATATTCCTTTAAGTCATAAAAATATTAAAGGCTTAGACAAGAAAATAGTTTTAAAAAAACTTAAAATAATTTTAGAAGATGCAAGTATTAAAAAGGTTGGCCAAAATATAAAATATGATTTTATAATTTTTAAAAACAACGGTATTATGCTTAATCCTGTTGATGATACAATGCTATTGTCCTACACCTTAGATGCTGGAAATAATCGACATAATATGGATACTTTAGCTAAATTGCATCTAGGCCACAAAACAATAAGTTACAAAGATGTAGTTGGAACTGGAAAAAAGCAATTAAATTTTTCAGAGGTTGATTTAAAATCGGCTACAGAATATGCGGCTGAAGATGCTGATGTTACATTGAGGTTATACGAAATTTTATCTGAACGAGTTGCAGAAGAAAAACTAGAAAAAATCTATGAAGTATTCGAAAAGCCAATGATAAATATATTATCAAAAATAGAAACTAATGGAATTAAAGTTGATGATGATTATCTTAAAGGTCTTTCAAAAAAATTTAAAGATCGTTTAATAAAAATTGAAAAAGACATTTATAAAACTTCAGGGAAAGAATTTAATATAGGATCTCCAAAGCAGTTGGGAGAAATTATTTATCACGATTTAAAAATTGCTAAGCTTAAAAAAACAAAAAAAGGAAGTCTAGCGACAAATGCTAAAATATTAGAAGATTTAGCTTTAACAGGACATAAATTTCCTAATTTAGTATTAGAATGGAGACAAGTTTCAAAATTAAAAAGTACTTATACAGATGCATTGCAAGAACATATTAGTAAAAAAACTAAAAGAGTTCATACTTCTTTTTTACTCGCTGCAACTAATACTGGAAGATTAGCCTCAAGCGACCCCAACTTACAAAACATTCCTATTAAAACGACAGACGGTAAAGAAATTCGAAAAGCATTTGTAGCTGATAAAAACAATATACTTATTTCTGCAGATTACAATCAAATTGAGATGCGAATACTTGCAGATATGGCTGATGTAAAAGAATTAAAAAAGGCTTTTAAAAATAAACAAGATATACATACATTAACAGCTAGCCAGGTATTTGATGTTCCAATTAATAAAGTTACAGATAATTTTAGACGTAAAGCAAAGGCTATTAATTTTGGAATAATTTATGGAATTACGCAATATGGTCTTGCTAAACAAATTTCTGTATCTAATCAAGAAGCTTTAGATTTTATAAATGCTTATTTTAAAAAATTTCCAGAAATAAAAGATTACATGAATGCAACAGTTAAGACTTGTAGAAAACAAGGTTATGTAACAAATATTTTTGGAAGAAGAATACATTTAAGAGGTATTAACGATAAAAATTTTAGTGTTAGAAGTTTTCAAGAGAGAGCTGCAATTAATGCTCCTATCCAAGGATCTGCCGCAGATATCATTCGATTGGCTATGATAAAAATTGATAAAATTCTTGAAGAAAAAAAGAATGCAAAAATGCTACTTCAAATCCATGATGAATTAATTTTTGAATGTTTAAAAAAAGATGAAGCTATAGTAAAAAAAATTATTGAAGAAGCAATGATATCTATTTCAAGTTCAGATCATCATATGTTTTCTATACCATTAGAAGTTAGCATTAATTCTGGTAACAATTGGGGAGAAGCTCATTAGTCGCCTAAATTTTGACATTATAATTTTGAAAATGAATTTATGACGCAAACAATTGCTTTAGTTGATGACGACAGAAACATTCTAACAGGAATAAGTATAGCACTTGAAAGAGAGGGCTTTAAAGTTCAAACATATATAGACGGGGAGTCAGCATTAGTTGGATTGACAAGAAATCCTCCAGATTTAGCAGTATTAGATATTAAAATGCCAAGAATGGATGGAGAAGAATTACTAAAAAAATTAAGAAAAAAAATGTCTATCCCTATTATCTTTTTAACCTCTAAGGATGAAGAAGTAGATGAACTACTGGGTTTAAAATTAGGTGCAGACGATTTTGTTAAAAAATCTGGTGGTTTTTCAACAAAAGTTTTAATTGAAAGAATAAGAGTTCAGTTAAGAAAAAAAAACAATTTAGTTGATGACACGAAGAATATAATAAGCCATGGAAAATTGAAACTAGATCCCTCTCAATTAGAATGCGAGTGGGGCGGTCAACCTTTGCCTGACAAATTAACAACTACTGAGTTTTTAATCGTAAAAGAATTAGCTAAGAGACCTGGCGTTATAAAAGAAAGATCACATTTAATGGACATCGCTTATAAAGAAAACACTGAAATTGAAGACAGAACTATTGATAGCCATGTTAAAAGAATAAGGAAAAAGTTTAAAAAAGTAGATGAAAAATTTTCTGCAATTGAAACTAGATATGGAAGTGGGTATAGATGGAATGTTAGTTAATGAAAAAGAAAAAATCAGCTTCTATATTAAAAAAATTTCTTCTATTTAATTTAAGTGTTTTCTCCGTATTAGGACTTTTAACAATAGTCTATCTAGAAGCTATTCAACCTAATCTTGTCAAAAAAAGAACAGCCGATCACTATATTATAATTAACAATACAGTAGACCATCTACAAAGATTGAATATTGATTTCAACGCTCAAGATATTAGAACTTTTTTATTATCAACTAGATTTTTATTTCAAAGTCTTGATAGAGTACAATTTTACAGCACCAACGGCGATCTTGTTGGTGACACTAATATTTTAGATTTAGATCAAAATGTTTTCATTAGATCAGATATAATTATAGAAGAAACAATAGATGGTAAAATAAAAGAAAAAAATAATTCTGAGAAATTAATTAAGGAAAAAAATAAAAATTCAATTAAAGAAACGATACTTAATGAATATCAAGATGAACCAATAACAATTTCTGAAAATATTCAAAATAATTTTTTTGTTAGTACTCTGAGCCGTATTCAATTAAACAAAAAATATGCAGGTTATATAGTTGTGTCTGAAGAAGCTAATGATATCCTAAACGCAGTTAAAGAGAGAAAAGCATTCATAATTAGAACTGTACTGGCTGTGGCTTTAGTTATATTTATTTTTTCTCTTTTTTTAAATAAATATATTTTAAAACCAATTGGTTTATTAGTTAAGTTTAGCGAAGCAATTAAAAAAAAATCTAACAAAAATATTGATATAAAAAATTTTTTTGTAAGAGAAGATGAGATAGGAAAATTAACTATATCTATAGATGAGATGACAAAAGAACTTCAAAAGAGAACAACTAGAGCGGAGACTTTTTCTAATGATTTAGCACATGAAATTAGAAATCCGTTAGCTTCTTTAAAAAGCGCATCTGAACTTTTAGACAAAACCACAGAAAAAATGGAAAGTGAAAAATTATTAGAAATCATTAACCACGATGTAGAAAGAATTGAAAGACTAATAACCGACTATTCACAAATGTTAAAAGATGAAGCATCTTGGTCTAGAGAACAAATGACCAAAGTGAATTTAATAGAAATTATTACTAACGTTGCAGAGGATTTTAGACAGGATTTAAAAAATCAAAATAAGAAAATTCAAATTAACATTCAAAAGAAAATTACTTCCAAAAATGGTCACTATATTTTAGGTATTGAAAACAGGTTAGAACAAGTAATAGCTAATTTATTAGATAACTCTATTTCTTTCAGCGAGGATAATAAAAAAATAAATATAGAAGTTGAGGAAACTTCAAGCAACTTATTAATATTAATTAAAGATCAAGGACCAGGTTTTTCTGAAACCTCACCTCAAAAAATATTTAAAAGATTTTATAGCAACAGACCTAAAAGCTTTGGAAAGCACTCTGGATTGGGACTTAATATCGTTAAAAACATTGTAGAATTACACAAAGGAACGATATCAGCCTCAAATAGACTTAATAAAGGAGGAGCACAGGTTGAAGTATTGTTACCAAAATTTTCTTAGCAATCTTTCTTGATAACTTTCATTTAAGTTGTTAAATAACTCTAAAATATGTCTCAAGATTTTAAAGTAAAAGATATTAATCAAGCAGAGTTCGGCAGAAAAGAAATTTCTTTAGCTGAAACTGAAATGCCAGGACTAATGGCATTAAGAAAAGAATACAAAACAAAAAAGCCTTTAAAGGGAGCACATATACTTGGATGCCTTCATATGACCATCCAAACAGCTGTTCTAATTGAAACTTTAGTAGAGCTAGGTGCAGAAGTGAGGTGGTCATCTTGTAACATTTTTTCAACTCAAGATCATGCCGCAGCAGCTATTGCTAAAGCTGGTATACCAGTATTTGCATGGAAAGGAGAAACTGAAGAGGAGTATTGGTGGTGTGTTAAACAAACTGTAGAAGGAAAAAAAGATTGGATACCAAACATGATTCTAGATGACGGTGGAGATCTTACCTCTTTAATGCATAAAGATTATAAAGACATGTTAAAAAAAGTTAAAGGCGTTTCGGAGGAAACAACAACAGGTGTTTTAGCTTTGAAAAAAATGGAAGCAAACAAAGAACTTTTAATACCTGCAATTAACGTCAATGATTCAGTCACAAAATCGAAATTTGATAATTTGTATGGTTGCAGAGAAAGTTTAGTGGATGGAATTAAAAGAGCAACAGATGTAATGATGTCTGGAAAAGTAGCAGTTGTTGCAGGGTTTGGTGATGTTGGAAAAGGAAGTGCAGCGTCATTGAGGCAAGCAGGCGCTAGAGTTATGGTAACAGAAACTGATCCAATTTGTGCTCTTCAAGCAGCAATGGAAGGATACGAAGTTGTGTTAATGAATGATGCAATCAAAGAAGCTGACATTGTAGTAACAGCAACTGGAAATAAAGATATTGTAACAGCAGACCATATGAGGGATATGAAAGACAGAGCAATATTATGTAATATTGGACACTTTGATAATGAAATTCAAGTTGAGGCTTTAAAAAATTATAAGTGGGACGAGATTAAACCACAAGTTCACGAAATAGAATTACCAAGTAAAAAAAGAATTATATTATTAGCAGAGGGAAGATTGGTAAACCTAGGTTGTGCAACTGGACATCCTAGTTTTGTAATGAGCGCATCTTTTACCAACCAGGTGATTGCTCAAATCGAATTATGGAATAATTCAGATAAATATGAGAAAAAAGTTTATGTTTTACCAAAACATTTAGATGAAAAAGTAGCCATGTTACATTTGGATAAAGTAGGTGCAAAATTAACTAAAATGTCAAAAGAGCAAGCAGACTATATAAGCGTTAAACCATCAGGGCCATTTAAACCAGATACTTATCGCTACTAAATTAGTAGCTAATGATTATTAAATCTTTAGATCACCTCAAATTAATTTCAAATAAAATTGCTGATTATGTTTCAGAGAAAGATTGTATTTTTTTAATTGGTGAAATTGGAGTAGGAAAAACAACTTTTGCAAGAAATTTTATTAACTATTTACAAAAAAGAGAGGGTATAAACGAAACAGAAGTTTTAAGTCCTACATTCAATTTACTGTATGAATACGATATTAAGAATTTGAAAGTGATGCATTACGATCTTTACAGAGTCAAAAAAAGTAAAGAATTAGATCAGCTTGGTATCTTTAAAGAAGATGTGGACTCAATAAACATAATTGAATGGCCAGAATTAGTTGAGACAAATTTAGTAAATAGATTAGAGCTACACTTAAAATATTCTAATAAGGAGAACGAAAGAGAATTAACCATTGCAGGACACGGAAAATGGAAAGATATTAATAAGAATGAACTATAAACTAAAAAAGATTTCTGGAGATGCATCCTTTAGAGAATTTTATAGAGTAAAAAAGAATAATAAAACTTCAATCATAGTCTTTGCAAGAAAAGAACAATATAAAAATTTAATTGTTTATTCTGCTGTAAATAAAATTTTAAATAGTCATAATATTTTATCACCTAAACTTCTAAAAAATTATTACAAAGACAATATGATAGAAATTACAGATTTAGGTGATAAATCTTTCTACGATTATATTAAAAATAAAAAAAATAAACTAAAAGATTACAAAAAACTAATCGAATTAATCATTAAATTACAAAAGATTAAACTTAAAAATCAATATCATTTTATCGGAAAAAAAATCAAATTTTCTAAATATTCTCTTAGCCATCTACACAAAGAGTCGGATTTATTTTTTGATTGGCATCTAAAGTATTGTTCTAAAAATTTAAAGCTTAAAAAAATTAAAAAATTATTGAGGAAAGAGCTAAATAATATTTATAAAAAACTTTATTTTAAAAACAACTATTTTACACATAGAGATTTTCATGTATCAAATATTATGATAACCAAAAATAGATTAAGTCTTATTGACAGTCAGGATGCAATAATTGGAAATCCCCTATATGATGTTGCTTCGTTAATTGATGATGTGAGAATAAAAATGCCAAAAAAATTACAAGATAATTTATTTAAGTTCTATATAAAAAAAGCAAAATTTAAGTCTAAAGATCAATCTTACCTTAAAAATGATTTTGATATTTTGTCTGTTCAAAGAAATTTAAAAATACTTGGAATTTTTGTGCGACTTTATAAAAGAGATAAAAAACCAAATTATCTAAAATATTTATCCCACACCTGGGCGCTTATTGAAAGAAGAATGAAAAACCCTATTTTTAATAAATTGAATGTATTATTCAAAAAGCATCTTCCTTTGAAAAAATTAAAAAAGGTAAAAATATGAATATTAAACATGGCATGATTCTAGCAGCTGGATTGGGAAAAAGAATGCAGCCGATTACTTTAAAAATTCCAAAGCCACTAATCCAAATAGGCAATAAGAATTTGCTAGAGAGAGCGATAGATTTATTAATCAATCATGGTATCGAGGAAATAGTTATTAATGTTCATCATCTACCAGAACAAATAAAAGATTTTATCAACAGTAAAAAATATAAAGCAAAAATTACAATCTCTGACGAACAGGATATGTTGCTTGATACTGGAGGTGGAATACTTCACGCTACCAGATCTTTCAAAAAGCCTTTCGTAGCAATTAATCCTGATACTTTATGGAGTGATGCCTACCATAATGAATTGAAAGATTTAGAGGACCTTTATTTTAAAAAGGAAAAGCCTTGTTTATTGTTAGTTAATAAGAATTTGAGTTTTGATAGTTCTTTTAAGGGAGATTTTAATCTAAAAGGTGTTGCAATTAGTAGAGATAATAACAATGAATTCATTTTTACTGGTCTTCAAATTTTAGATGAAAGTGTCTTTAGTTTCATAAAAGATAAAATATTTTCCATGAACAAGATTTGGGACTATTTAATTGAAAACAATTCCTTAGTTGGAAATGAAAGTAAGCAAAAGTTCTATCACTTAAATACAAAAGAAATGTTCGATAAAATATTGAATTTAAAGATTACTGATTAAAAATAATAGTTTTAGCTCTAGACTCATCCAAATAATAATATCTTTTAATTTCAAAAGTATTATCAAATTCAATTATTAAAGGATTCCCTGTTGGAATTTCTAATTCATTTATTTTTTGATCGGAAATTTTAAATAGATATTTGCATATTGTTCTTAATGAATTACCATGAGCCGATATTAGAACGTTTTTACCCTCCTTAATGTGTTTTTGAATTTCTTTTTCATAATAGGGAATAACCCGTTCATAAGTATCTTTTAAAGACTCGGTAAAGGGTGTCATCCCCAGAGGTATACTTGGATTTAAAGGACTAAATAAAGATTGATTTTTATCATTTTCAGCCATTGGTGGTGGTGTTATATCCCAAGATCTTCTATACTTTTTAAACTGTTCCTCACCAATTTTCTTTTTAGTATCTTCTTTATTTAAACCCGTTAAAGATCCATAATGTCTCTCATTCAATTCCCAAGAAGTATTAAATTTAAGCTCTAAACTATTTTCTTTAAGTATGGTGGTAAGAGTTTTAATGGCTCTTTTTAAAAAAGATGTATAGGAAATATCTATAATAATATTTAGATTTTTAATTAATTGGCCAGATTTTTGAGCCTCTAAAACTCCTTTTTCAGACAAATCAACATCCACCCATCCTGTAAATCTGTTTTCTGCGTTCCATACACTTTGACCATGTCTTACTAGAATTAATTTGCTCATAATAGGTAAATATCAGATATTATGTAATATTAAAATTATAATGAAAAATAATGTCATAAAGTTGATTAAATATCTTTACTATTTTTCTTTAATAGCGTTGTTCATTCTATATTTATTTCCTGGCAGTCTTATTGGATATTTTTTGTATGGAGATCTAGGTAAACAACCTAATTTAGTCGATAATCCTATTGGGACATCAATTAATCATTTATTTTGTTTTATGTACCTTACAACTTTAGCTGTGATTAGTAATTTAAAAAAAACTCAAATTTTTTCTAATATTTATTTTATTTTTTTTATATCTTTTTTTTTAGAAATCTTACACCTTTTTATTCCTAATCGAGCTTTCGAACTTTATGATTTACTGGCCAATACAACTGGAGTATTAATAATATTTGTAATTAGAAAATTAATCAAATGATAAAAGGAATAATTATAATTTTTATTTTATTTTTTTTTCAAAATATTCATGCATCAGAAATTATCGGAGTTCCAAAAATAGTTGACGGAGATACGATAAATATTAAGTCGTACAAGATAAGACTGGAGGGTATCGACGCTCCTGAAATGAAACAAAAATGTAAAAAGCCATATTTGCAAATAACGTTTTTTAATTTTCAGAAAGATTATTATTGTGGACAAATATCTAAAAAGAAGCTTGCTGAAAAAATTGGCAATAAACAAGTTAAATGTATTTTATATGGAAAAGATAGGTATAAAAGATATTTGGCCAAGTGTTTAAAAGGATCTATTAATTTAAATAGATGGATGGTTCGAAATGGTTATGCTGTGGCCTATAGAAGGTATTCAAAACTATATATACTTGATGAAAATTTTGCAAAAGAAGAAAAACTAGGTTTATGGCAAGGAACTTTTGTTAAACCAGAAAAATGGAGAAAGCTAAATTAATTTCTTATATAATTTAAAAAGTGATTCTTTTTAAAAAAATTATATTTTTTGGAATTTTTTTTATATTATCAGCTTGCTCATCAATTCCTAAAAATACTCAAAATAGTTGTGCAATTTTTGAAGAAAGATATTTGTGGTACAAGCATACTAAGGCCTCATATGAGAAATGGGGAGCACCTATTTATCTACAATTAGCTTTTGTTAAAAAAGAAAGTGATTTTAATTGGCTTGCCAAACCTCCAAGAAGAAAATTATTTAAGGTCATACCATTTAAAAGACCATCCAGCTCATTTGGATATTCTCAAGCTGTAAAAGGCACTTGGGAGCAATATAAAAGAGAAACAAATAATTCACTTGCTACTCGTGCTCGATTTAAGGACTCAGTTGATTTTATAGGTTGGTATATTAATAAAACTTCTAAAATATTAAAAATTTCTAAGAAAGATGCTTATAGACAGTATCTGGCTTATTATAAAGGATGGGGTGATTATAAAAATTATGCAAAAGATCAAAAAGCTATAATATATGCTAAGTCAGTAAGAGATATGGCTAACAAATACAGAAAACAACTTACGCTCTGTAAAAAAAATCTAGATAAAAATAAATATATTATTTTTTAAGTTGTTTATTTAGCTCAATTTCTACAGCGTCAATTCTTTTAGTGTTTTTACCAACAACTGTATAAATAGTTGGTATTACGTAAAGAGTAAAAAAAGTGGAAAATATCATTCCTGCAAATATGGTAATCCCCACAGTAAGTCTGCTTGCAGCACCAGGACCAAAACTTATTATTAGAGGTAATACACCAATAATAGTTGATAAACTTGTCATTAAGATTGGTCTTAATCTAATAGCAGCTGCTTCAAATACAGCAACTTCTAAATTTTTTCCTTCTTTTCTTAATTGATTTGCAAACTCGACAATTAAAATTCCATTTTTTGCTGACAATCCAATCAATATTATTAATGCTATTTGGCTATAAACGTTTAAGGAAGATCCTACCACCAAAAGACCGAGCAATCCTCCAAGAATCGCCAAGGGAACAGTTAACATAATTGTAAGTGGATGTTTCCAGCTCTCAAATTGAGCACACATAGCAAGATAGGCAGTAACTAGAGCTAAGGCAAAAATAATATATAATTCGGTATTCGTTTTTTTATATTCTTCACTTTCACCTTTGTAAGCAATTTTAGCTTGAGGTGTATTTTCCTCTACGATGTTTACCAAAAATTTTAAAGCTTCATCTAACGAATAGTCTCCTACCAGTCTTGCCGAAATCGTCACTGCTTTCTGCCTATTGTATCTAGCTAAAAAAGGAGACTGACCCTCTTCATTATATTCAACTAGATTAGAAATAGAAACAAGTTTACCGTTATTTTTGGATCTAACAAATACTTTGCTGATACTATCAGGTTCTTGTCTATCTTTAATATCTCCTTGTAGAATAATAGAATATTCTTTTCCATCTTTTGTGAAGTTAGTGACCTTTTTAGAACCAAAAATAGTTTCTATTGTTCTTCCTATATCTTCTGTTGCAACCCCTAAATCGGCAGCCTTTTTTTGATTAATTTGTACATTTAGCTGGGGTTTATTTAGATCAAAGTCATCTTGTATTGATACTAGGCCTGGATTTTTTCTTGCCTCTTTTTTTATAATTTCTTTCCACTTAATAAGTTGATCATAAGTATTACCTAATATAACAAATTGAACTGGACTTTCGATCCCTCCAGTCCTAATCCCTTGAGGCATTATTGGAAATGCAAGCACACCAGGAACTCTTCCTATTTTTCCAAAAGACTCCCTCATGATTTCAACTCCATGACGATCTCTTTTTGACCAAGGTTCTAGAAGTACAATAATAAAACCACTATTAACTTGTTTTGATGATCTTCCAAAACCTGGTACCCTCATTATAAGTTTTCTATATTCACCTTTTCCCACACTAGGAAGCAAGAGTTTTTCAATTTCTTCTGCTTTTGTCTTTGTAAAATTAAAACCTGAACCTTGTGGCGCTTTCACAATTACAAAGAAAGCTCCACGATCTTCTGGTGCTATTAATTCTTTTGGAGCATAATTAAACAAGAAGATAGTTAAAGCGAGAGTGCCAACTAAAAAGGATGTAATTATCTTCTTTTTTTTTATCCAACCTAAAAGGGATAATTTATAAAAATATGTTAAATCTTTTAAAAATTTTTCAAATCTTATTACAATTTTTGATTTATTCATATTTTTTTTTAAAAATTTACTCGCTAGCATGGGACTTAAAGAAAGAGCTACAAAACTTGAAATTACTACTGCAGAAGCAAGAGTAACTGCAGTTTGGGTAAACAAAACACCTGTTATACCTTTGATAAAGATTAGAGGAATAAATACAGCCACTAGCACTACTGTTGTAGCTATAATTGCAAAAGACACTTGTTTTGCACCTTTATATGCTGCCACTAAAGGGCTGTCACCCAACTCTATTCTTCTGACAATATTTTCTAGCATCACGATTGCATCGTCTACAACAATTCCAATTGCTAGAACAAGCGCCATCAGTGTAAAGAGATTAATAGAAAAGCCAAATACGTAAATAGATAAAAAAGTAGAGATTAAAGAAACAGGTAAAGCAATCAATGGCACAACAAGCGCTCTAATGTTTCCTAAAAATAAATAAATTATTATCGTCACTAAAATTAATGCAATGACCAATGTTTTGTACACTTCATAAATAGCAGCTTTAATGTAATTGCTTCTATCAAAAGAAACCTCAAGAGTTGTGTCTGGTGGTAACGTTGGCCTAATTTCTTTGATCTTTTTTTTTATACCATTCGCTACAGCAATCGTATTTGCATCTGATTGTTGATAGATTCCTATTCCTACGACTTGTTTACCATTTCCTTTGAAAAGAGTTCTAGTGGATTCAGCTCCTAGTTCCACCCGAGCAACATCTCCAAGATTAATAATCGACCCATCCTTAGCTCTTTTAAGAGGTAATTTTTTATAATTTTCTAAATTTTTGTAAGCTTTGTCTAATTTTATAGTTAAGTCGATGTCTTTAGATTCAATTCTTCCAGCGGGGAATTCTACATTTTCCTTTTTTAAAACTTCTTCAACTTCTTGTGTAGTTATGTCTCTTGCTGCTAAAGCGATAGGATCCAACCAAACTCTAAGTGAAAGTTCTCTCTCTCCTCCCAAACGAACTCTACCCACACCATTAACTGTGGAGAAAACATCTGTTAAATATCTGTCTGCATAGTCAGTTAATTCTAAATCAGTCATTATTTCTGAGTTGAAAGAGAGCCACATAGTAGTTCGCATCCCTGCACTTTGTTTGAATATCTCTGGCTGACCTGCTCCCTCAGGCAAATTATCAACTACTCTTGAGACTGAGCTTCTCACGTCATTTGCAACATCATCTAGATCTAAATCAGTTTCAAATGTTAGTGTTATTCTAGAACTTTCATCTTCACTAAATGAGTCGACTGTCTCCAGTCCTGGAGTGCCAGCTACAAAGTCTTCAATCTTTTGTGTTATTTGTGTATCAACAACCTCAGCTGATGCACCCCTATATTCAGTTTGTATTGTAACTACTGGAGGTTGAACATCTGGAAGTTCATCCGTAGGTATTTCTTGAAAAGTCACAAGTCCAAAAATAACAAGCACTAAACTCATAACCGAAGCAACTACAGGTCTTTTAATAGATAAGTCTGTTAAAAACATATTTAATTTATGGATTTATAATTTTTACTTTAGCTTTATTTCTTACTTTTGACACACCCTCACTAATAACCATATCACCTTCATTTATTCCTGAAACAATAGAGACTTTTCCAAAATTTCTTTTACCCATCTTAATATTTTTCTTCTCTGCAGTATCGACATTAACGACATAAACAAAAGCCGTATTTCCTTGAATAGTAACTGCACTTTCAGGAACACCAATTTGATTTATCTCGTCGTAAATTACTTTTACTGTCATCAATTGTCCGGGTATAATTTCAAAATTTGAATTATCCACAATAATTCTCGCTAAAATCGATCGAGTTGAGGGATCTATTCTTGAACTAATAGACTCTACTTTGCCTTTAAAACTTTTATTAAATGCTGAATTCTTTATTTCTGCTTTCAAACCAGTTTTTAAAATACTCACATAGTTTTCTGGAACTTTAATATCAATTACAATTTTTTTTAAATCATCAAGAGTTATAATTAAACTATTTGAACCAAGAACTCCCTGTGCTATTTCTCTTTTTCCAATCTTCCCTTCAAAATCAGCAACAATATTTTTCCCATCTTTTAATGCAATTATTATTTCATCTTTTTTAACAAATCTATTCGAAATATTTAAATTACCAACTATTTCATCTTTCTGAACTCTGTAGATCTTAGAATTTTGAGCAATTGCTGTTCCAAATGTTTCTATACTTTTATAAAACAGTGACTTTTCAACTGTGCTAACAATCACACCAGGCGCTGGTCTAACACTAAACTTTTTTTTAAAATGCAAACCTATAAAATGTCTAGCAACAATTATTGCAAAAATTGCAATAACAAAAATTATTAAAAAAGCTTTTAACTTTGATGATTTTATCATTTTTTATATAATTCCGTATTCTGTCCAAGAACCATCATAGATAACGGGTTTTCTACCACTTATGATAGAATTAGTTAACCCTAAAACACACGCAGTCATTCCAGATCCGCAAGTAAATGCTATCTTTTTATTT
>QBYF01000011.1 GCA_003282965.1 Pelagibacteraceae bacterium AG-325-E13
TAAATTTAGCAAAGAGGGCCGCTAATTTACAAATTAAAGAATTAAAAAAAATTAATAAAGTTTTTAATGTTTCTTTTATAAAAGCTGTCGATTTAATTTTAAATTGTAGAGGTAAAGTTATTTTAGCAGGAATTGGTAAATCAGGATTAATTGCTAGAAAGATTTCTGCAACTTTTTCAAGTGTTGGAATTCCAAGTTTTTTTTGTGATCCGGCTCAAGCCTTACACGGAGATATGGGTCAAATAGAAAAAAAAGATATCTTAATTATTTTCTCTTATTCGGGAAATACATCTGAACTAACTAATATGCTTAAGTATGCTAATCGTTCTAGAATAAAAATTATAGGGGTGGCATCGAAACCGGATAGCCTTCTTTTGAAAGCTAGTGATGTAAAGCTTGTACTTCCGAAAGTAAAAGAATCTGATGTGACTGGAGTAGTTCCAACATCTAGCACATCAATTACTTTATTGTTAGGAGATTGTTTGGCAACCACGGTTATGCAAAAAAGAAACTTTTCCAAAGAAAAATTTAAGATTTTTCACCCTGGAGGAAATATTGGTAGCTCTTTACTTTTAGCTAAAGACATCATGGTTACTGGAAAAAAATTACCTCAAATAAATTTCAAAAGAAAATTAAATGATGCATTAAAGATTATCAGTCAAAAAAAATTAGGTGTTGTAGTTATAATAAAAAATAAGAATATAGCTGGGCTAGTTACTGATGGAGATATAAGAAGAGAAATGAAATTTATTTCTAGAACAAAAGATCTTACTAAATTTATGAAAAAACCTTTAATGATTAATGAAAGCATGCCAGCTTCGAAGGCATTAGCAATAATGAATGAAAAAAAAATTACTAGTTTGCTCGTAGTTTCAGATAACGATTATAAGAAAAAAAATAATATCAAATTAAAAGGAATTATTCATATCCATGAACTATTAAAATATGGTTTAAAATGATAGATAGAAAAAAAAAACTTCGTCTAATTCAATTTTTTTTACTTTTTTTTGGCCTCTTGATAATTTATTTAACTTATTACAATAAGGAAATCACACCTGATCAAGAAAAAATTTCTACAAAAATATCCGAAACAAATGAAGATGTTTCTGAAGAAAAGGATTTATTTTTTAACATAGAATATTCAGGTTTTGATCTTCAAGGTAATAGATACTCTTTAAAATCTAAAGAGGCTTATTTTGATGAGTTAGATCAAGCAATTGTTTATATGAAGGTGGTAGATGCAATCTTTTATTTTAAAGATGGTACAATTCTTTATGTCAAAGCAGATAATGGTATTTATAACAATAAGACACTTGATATGAAATTTGAACAAAACGTAAAAGCTAATTATATGAATAGTGAGCTTTTTGCCGATAAAGCTGAATATTCAAACACTAAAAATTTTTTAAGTATTTATGAAAATGTAAGAATTAACGATATAAAAGGAAACCTGATTGCAGACAAATTATTATTTGATATAACAAGTCAGAAGTTAGACATTACGTCTTTTAGTAATGGTAAAATAAATGCAAATGTAAATTTAAATGAAAAAAGGTTTTAGAATTTTAAAGTTTAAGAAAGATAGGCCCATATTTGAGGTAAAAGATATAAGTAAATCTTTTGATGGGAGACCAATTTTAAAAAAGCTTTCTCTTAAAGTTTTTCCAGGTGAATGTGTCGGAGTATTAGGACCTAATGGTTGCGGAAAAACTACATTATTTTCTATGTGCATAGGAGAACAAAATCCTGAAGGTGGAAAAATTTACTTAAGTAATAAAGCTATAGATCAAATTCCTATTCACTTGAGATCAAAAGAAGGGCTAGGTTATCTTCCGCAACAAAGAAGTGTGTTTAACCTTTCAACTTATGATAACATTTTTGGAATTTGCCAGCTATACTTTAAAGATCGAGAAAAACAAAAAGAAATTACTGAAAAATTATTAGATGAATTTAATTTACAACATCTGAGAAGTTTAAACGCATCAGTATTATCTGGTGGTGAAGTTCGTAGAGTTATGTTGGCTAGATTAATGATAAATAAACCAAAAATAGTTCTGTTAGATGAGCCCCTCGCAGCTCTTGATCCACAAATAATTCAGGATATTCAAAAATATATTTTAAAAATACAATCCAGTGGAACAGCAATACTGATTACTGATCACAATGTTAGAAATCTATTTGATATAACTGACAGAAGTTATGTAATTAGTGAAGGTCAAGTAATAGCAGAGGGCACTTCAAGAGAGTTATTGAAATCGTCAAAAGCAATAGAGCATTATTTTGGATCTCAATTCTCATAATCCTAATGCAATCAAAAAGTTTCTCTTTAAAAGTAAATTATAAAATTAAGCCTTTTAAAAAAACAATTAAAGTAGACTCTGATAAATCAATGTCTATCAGAAGCTTTCTCATAGGTTCAATAAGTCAAAGTATTTCAACGGCAAGCAATGTTCTTGAATCTGAAGATGTTCTGTCAGCTATTAGCTGTTTAAAAAAACTTGGGGTAAAAATTGTAAGAACTAAACCTCAATCATATAAAATTTATGGAAAAGGCCTAGGCTCATTGTATGCTAAAAAAAATTTAACTTTAAACTTTGGAAATTCTGGAACTTTAGCGAGACTCTTGCTTGGTATATTGTCAACTACTACAAATATAGAGATTAAAGTCCAAGGAGATCACTCTTTAAATAAAAGAAGTATGGAAAAATTAATTAAATTAATGTCAGAATTTGGAGCCGAGTTTTTACCTAAAAATAAGTTTAATTTCCCATTAAAAATTATTTCTACTGAAATGCCAATTGGGATTAACTATAAATCTGGGGTATCTGCACAACTTAAAAGCGCTGTTATTCTTGCAGGTCTGAATGCTTTTGGGAATACAGAAATTATTGAAACTGAAAAAAGCAGAGACCATACAGAGAATATGTTGCTGCAAAATTCAAGTTCTATCAAAGTAATAAATGGTAAAAAAAAGATTATCGAAATTTATGGGAAAAAAATTTTAAATTCTATAAACGTAAATATTCCTGGAGACCCATCTTCTGCAGCTTTTTTTACAGCACTAGCTTTGCTAAACAAAAATTCATCTCTCAAAATTAAAAATGTAGGCATTAATCCAACTAGGATAGGTTTTTATGAATTACTTAAAAAAAGTGGAGCTAAAATAAGATTTACAAATAGAAAAAGAAAAAATAATGAATTAATTGGAGATATTTTTGTCAAAAGTGAAAAGATTAAACCAATAAAAGCTTCTCGTGAATACTATGTTAAAGCCACTGATGAATATCCAATATTATTTATTATTTCTGCGCTGACAAAAGGAATCTCTATTTTTAAAAATGTTGGTGGACTTAAAAATAAAGAATCAGATAGAGTTAAAGAAATGCAAAAAGTTTTGAGACAAGTAGGAATACGAACTTTGTTATCAAAAAATGAATTAAGGATTTTCGGAAAAGGAATGATAAATGGAAACAACAAAAAAATTATTATTCCAAATTTAGGTGATCATCGTATAGCTATGAGTGCGTTTGTGTTAGCATCTTTAACTGGAGCAAAAGCAAAAATAAAAAATTTTGAAACAGTTTTCACATCCTCGCCATCCTTTTTAAAAATTATGAAGTTTTTAGGAGCAAAATTTGAAAAACAAAAATAGATCAATTCAAATATCTTGTGACGGTGGAGCAGCGACTGGAAAATCTACAGGAGCTAAAATGATCTCAAGAAAATATAAATTAAGATTTCTATCTTCAGGCTTATTATATCGATACGCAAGTTATTTAATACTTAAGAATAATCCAAAAAATAAAGTTAATTTTCTTAAAAAAAAATTTAAAAATCTTAATTATAGAAAACTAGAAAAGATTAATTTACATTCACCAAAAATTTCAGAATATAGTGCTGTGATAGCAAAAATTAACGCTGTCCGAAAAATTTTAAAAAAATACCAATTAGATTTTTCAAATAAATATAAAAACTGTTGTATTGAAGGCAGAGATATATCAACGAAAATACTACCTGATTCAGACGTTAAATTCTTTTTTGTATGTAACTTAAATACCGCCGCATTAAGAAGACATAAAGAGTTAAAAAAAACAAATTTAAAAATAAAACTAAAAGAGGTAAAAAAAGCCCTTAGAATAAGAAATATTTCTGATACAAAAAGGAAAAACTCCCCTTTACTTAGACATAGAGATTCGGTATCTATCGACACCGGAAAATTAAATAAACAAGCAATGTTGGTAAAAATGTCTGAACACGTAGATAAAGAAATTAAAAAAAAATATGGCAAGTGAGCAAGAACTAAATAAAGAAAGCGCCCTACATAAAGAATTCCAAAGTCTTTTGGATAAGGATTTTAAGGATAGAAAACTCAAAGAAAACCAGATTATAAAAGCTACAGTTACAGAAATAACTAAAAATTTTATCGTTGTAGATTGTAAAGCTAAGATGGAAGGTATGATTCCTATTGAAGAATTTAAAAACGATGATGAATTATCTAAGTTAAAAGTTGGTTCTAATATCGATGTTTATTTAGAAAGAATTGAAAGTTTTAAAGGTGAAATAATAATTTCAAGAGATAAAGCGAGAAAAATGAAAGCCTGGAAAAAAATGGAAAAAGTTTTTGAGTCTCAGGAAGAATTAACTGGTTACATTACCTCAAAAATTAAAGGTGGATTCATATGTGTGGTTGAGTCCTTGCCATGCTTCATGCCTAGTAGCCAAGTCGACCAAAAACCTCTTAGACGAATAGACCATCTAATGAATACGCCTATAAAAGTAATTGCAACAAAAATTGATAAATCAAGAGGAAATGTCTGTGTTTCAAGAAGGGCTGTTATTGAAAAAAGTAAAAATGCTGAAATTACTGAGGCTTTAAAGAATATTAAAGAGGGAGATATTATAGAAGACGCTATCGTAAAAGCGACAACAGACTGGGGAATATTTTTAGATATAAACGGTATCGACGCTCTACTTCATGTTTCAGATTTAAGTCATGGAAGGGTAAAAAAGCCTGCAGACTTAGTAACGATTGGACAAAAAATAAAAGTTAAGATTACTAAAGTTGATCCAAAGACAAATCGTGTCTCTGCATCAGTGAAAGCATTAACAGAAGATCCTTATGATAATATAGAAAAAAATTACAAGATTGGAGAAACTTATGAAGGTACAGTCACTAAACTTATGGATTATGGTGCTTTCATTCGTATACAGGAAGGTATTGAAGGTTTAGTTCACAATTCAGAATTGGATTGGACAAATAAAAATATAAAACCAAGTAAAGTCTTATCTGTATCTCAAAATATAAAGTTTAAAATAGTAAACATCGATAAAGACTCTAAGAGAATTTCTTTATCTTATAAAGCTACATTAGATAATCCTTGGAATAAAATTAAAGAAAATATTGGTGAAGAAGTAAAAATAAAAGTTAATAATGTGACAGACAAAGCAGTATTTGGTGAGCTGATTGATACAGGTTTGACTGGAATGTTGCATTATAAAGAAATTTCTTACGAAGAAAACATTGAAGATCTTAAAAAATTTAAAAAAAACGATACATTGAATGTAAAAGTTATTGAAATCAAAGATGATAAAATAAGATTTTCTAAAAGAGCTTTAGATAAAGATCCGCTACAATGGTTTAGTGAAAATAAGAAAAAAGTAGGAAGCGTAATTACGACAAGAATTCATGAAGTTTTAAAAACTGGAGTTAAAGTAGCAGTAGACAAGGATAAAAAAATAATTACAACAATTAGAAAATCAGATTTAGCGAAGGAGTCTGCTGATGCACGTCCTGAAGTTTTCTCTCCAGGGAATGCGCTTGATGCTAAAATTATAGAATTAGATTTAAAAACTAGAAAAATAAAATTAAGTGTAAAAGCAGCACAAATAGATGAAGAAAAATCTCTAATAGCTAAATTCGGTGAAGGTGCGACTAAATCTGGAGCAACACTAAAAGGAATATTTGAAAAAGCAATAGGTAGTAAAAAAAAGAAAAAAGAAGAAAAATAATTGTCACGACCAGATCTTATTAAAAAACTTAAAACTAAACATCCTAAACTCAACAAACCTCAATTAGAGTCAATAATAGATACTTTCTTTCAATCAATTGAGGACTCGCTTAAAGAAAAAAAATCTATATTTCTAAGAGGTTTTGGAACCTTTTTTGTTAAAGAAATAAAGGAAAAATATTCAGCCAGAGATCCAAGAAATGGAAAGCTGATTTATGTGCCAAAAAGGAATAAAGTAAGGTTCAGAGCTAGTAAAAAATTTAAAGATTTTATAAATCAATGAAAAAGCAAAAAATATTCATAGCCTGTGACACTACAAACATAATAAAAGTTAAAAAGATAATAGCTCAGTCGCAAACAAATAAAATAAAAATTGGCTATAAGTTTGGATTAGAGTTTATGAATTCTAAAAATGGAAGACAATTTATATCTAAATTAAGAAATAAAATTGTTTTCGTTGACCTTAAATTACATGACACCGTTCACACAATGTTGTCTGCAGTGAAGGCATTAAAAGATTTGAGAATAAACTATCTTACAGTTCATATATCATCTGGTTTAACAGCTCTTAAAGCTGTTAAAAAAGTCTCAGGATCAATTAAAATTATAGGAGTATCAACTTTAACATCGCTAAATGATAAAGATTTGAAAAAGATAGGATACAATAGATCGGTTAAAAATTTAGTCGCTCTTCAAGCAAAACTTGCTAAACAAGCATCATTAGATGCTATAGTTTGTAGTCCTTTTGAAGTGAATATCGTTAGGAAAATTTTCAAAAAAGAAATTATTACTCCTGGTGTGCAAATAGGTAAAAAAAACTATGATCAAAAACGATCTATGGAGGCTAAAAAAGTCCAATCTGATTGGCTCGTTATCGGGCGTTCTATTACCACAGGAAATATTAAAAAGAATATTCAAAAGCTAGTAAAATCATTATAAAAGAATTAATAATGAAAATTAAAAAAGGCATACCGCTAATCGATCAGCATGACAAAAACTATATGTATGGTGGTAAATTTGGTGGTAACTATATTCCTGAAACTCTAAAAAAACCAATAGATGACTTAACAAAATTATTTAATAAATTAAGAAAAGACAAAAAATTTTTGAAGAAAAGAGATTATTATTTTGAAAATTATGTAGGATCTCCAACGCCCTTCATTAAATTAGAAAATTTAACTGCACATTTGGGAGGGGCAAAAATTTATGCCAAAGTAGTTTCTGAAGCTAACGGAGGAGCCCATAAAATTTATAATGCCACCGTTCACTGTTTGATAGCTAAGAAAGCAGGCAAAAAATATATCGTAGGCGATACAGGTGCTGGTTATGCTGGAAAAATGCTTTCTATGGCAGCTAAGAAATTTGGTCTTAAATGTAAAATTTTTATGGGTGCAAAAGATATCAAAAGGCAAAGACCAAATGTTGAAGAAATGAAAAAGAATGGTGCAGAAATTGTGCCTGTAACGACTGGAAGTCAAACTCTAGTTGACGCTGTAAGTGAATGTATGCGTTACTGGGTTTCAAATTGTGACACAACACACATGTGTGTAGGATCCACTGTTGGTCCCAATATCTTTATAAAGATTTGTGCATGGAGCACTGCACAAATATCTAGAGAATTAATAAATCAAGTTAAAGAAGAATTTGGGAAAGTTCCGAAAAAAATGAAGTTGTTAAATTGCGTGGGTGGTGGAAGCTCTGCTATGGGTTTTTGGAATGAGTTTATGGACACAGATGCTGAGTTTATTGGTATTGAAGCTGGCGGACCTAAAAATAGTAAACTTCATGCGGCACCGTTAACTAAAGGGTCTAAAATTGGAATTTTACATGGGGCAGCACAGTATGTTGTTCAAGATAAGGAAGGGCAAATTGGATCTACAGAGTCTATATCGGCCGGTTTAGATTATCCTGGTATTTCACCTTTACATTGTTTTCTTAAAGATACAAAAAGAGCAAGATATACTTCTGCTAGTGATGAAGAAGCTTTAAAAGCCTATCAATTAGTCTCTAAGCTAGAAAATATATCTCCATCATTGGAGCCTTCTCACGCATTTGCCGAAGCAATCAAGATAGCACCTAAATTAAGATCTTCAGATACAATCATCGTAAATTCATGTGGTGATAGCATTAAAGATAAAGACATTATTAAAAAAAAATTAGGATCTTATATAAGATGAAATCAAAGATTTCGGCAGCATTTCAAAGATGTAAAAAAGAGAGAAGACCTGCTTTAATTACTTATACTGTTGCAGGAGACAACACCAAAAACAACTCATTAAAAATATTAAATAAAATATCAAAACATGCAGATATTCTAGAACTTGGCTTTCCACACAACACTCCAATAGCAGACGGTGGTCAAATTCAAGGCAGTTCCCATAGAGCTTTAAAACATGGAATAAAACTTAAAGATGTTTTTCAAATTGTAAAAAATTTTAAAAAGTCTAACCCTAATAAACCTTTAATATTAATGGGTTATTTTAATTTAATCTATCAAAGTGGTGAAAATAATTTTTTAAGGAACTGCAAAGTTTCTGGTGTGGATGGTTTGATTGTTGTTGATCTTCCTTATCCAGAAAATAAAAATTTTTCAAAAAAATGTAAAAAAAAATCTATAAATTTTATTCAGCTTTTATCTCCAACAACTTCAAAAGATAGAATGAAAAAAATTATTAGAGATTCTCATGACATGATTTATTATATAAGTATGCTATCTACAACTGGTGGAAAATTAAAAGTATCTCCAAGAAAGATACTTGAAAACTATAAAAAGATAAAAAGAATCAATATTAACAAAAGTTTAGTTATAGGTTTTGGTATAACTAATAAAACTATATCTTCCTTAAAAGAAGCCGATGGATTAGTAGTTGGTAGTCAACTATGTAAAACTATTACTGATTCTATCAAAAAAAGACAAAATCCTGTCACAAAGTTGGATAAATTGGTATACAGTTTAAAAAATAAAATTATATGAATTGGATAACAAAATTTATAAAACCAAAAATCAAATCCTTGTTTGAAAAAAAATCTTCTAAATCAGAGGAAAATCTGTGGACAACTTGTATATGTAAAAATCTAATTTACAAAGAAGACCTGTTATCTAATTTCAAATGTTGCCCAAAGTGTGGGGCGCACCATAAACTAGATTGTAAAGAAAGATTTGATATTTTTTTTGATAATAAAGAATACGAAATAATAAAAACTCCACTACCAAAAGATGATCCTTTAAAATTTCAAGATAACAAGAAATATACAGATAGACTAAAGTCTGCTCGGAAAATTACTAAACAAGACGATGCAGTTTTAATAGCAAAAGGTAAAGTTAAAAATGTTGAAGTTGTAGTCGGAGCACAAGATTTTAGATTTATTGGTGGGTCTTTTGGCGCTGCTTCAGGAGAAGCATTTATTGCTGGAGTTCAACAATCGATAGAAAATAATATTCCGTTTATATTTTTTAGTTGTAGCGGAGGACAAAGAATGATGGAGTCATCTATTGCCTTAATGCAAATGTCTAGAACTACTTTAGCAGTCAACGAATTGAAGAAAAAAAATATTCCTTATATAGTTATTTTAACTAATCCAACGACAGGAGGGGTTACTGCCTCTTGGGCTATGTTGGGTGATATTCTAATTGCAGAGCCTAAAGCAACTATTGGTTTTGCTGGAAGACGTGTAATACAAGATACTGTAAGAGAAACTTTGCCAGAAGAGTTTCAAACTGCTGAATATGTCAAAGAACACGGTGGTATTGATCTTGTGATTGAAAGAAAATATCTAAACTCAACAATTGGATCTTTGCTAAATGTGTTGTTGAAAAAAGCAGAGGCTCAGGTTAAGGATGAGTCATCTAATGTCACAGTCGATCAATCTTTACAATCAGCTAGCTAAGCATAAGCTTTTTAATAAAACAATTAATTTTGATCTTAAAAGAATTACTTTAGCTTTAAAATTATTGGGTAGCCCTGAAAAAAAACTAAATAATGTAATTAGTATATTGGGAGAGTCTGGAAAGTACACTACATTATTCTCCTTAAAAAGTTTTATAGAGGCTAATAATCAAACTGTATCAGCTTATATTTCTCCTTCCCTCCAAGATATTAGAGAACGTTTTTATATGAGGAATAGATATCTTGCTCATGAAGAAATAAAAGATGCTATTAAACAAATAGAAAAATTAAAAATCCCACTTACAATTTTCGAAGTTCTTACATTGATATACATTTTAAATGCTTCAAAACTCAATGTTGATTACCACTTAACAGAATGTGGAGCTCTGTGGGAAAAAGATAGTGTGAATGTGTTTGATTTTCCGCTTGCTCAAGTCGTGACGAATATAAATTTGCAACATAAAAATTTCCTCAAAAAGAAAACTCTTGATGGAATTATTCATCAAGACGTGGGATTTTTAAGTAATTTTACAAAAATTTATATAGGGAAACAAACACCTTATGTTTTAAAAAAAATTAAAAAACACTTAAAAAAAAATAAAAGTAAAGTTATATACCCGAGTGAATGGAGTTTAGTAAAAAAGAATAAAACTTATTATTATCAAGATCAAAATTTGAAAATAAGAATTAATACAAAAAATTTACATTCGAAAGGTTTGCTAGAGAACCTAGGTCATGCAATAAAAATAGCTCTTGACCTAAAAATTAGTAAAAAGATAATAGAAAAAACTATTCCAAAACTTATATTTGTTGGAAGATTTCAGTATCTAAAAAAAGGTAAAATAAAAAATAAATTACATAAGAATGAAAAAGTGATGATTGATGGCGCTCATGCTACAGCAGATGCAAAAAATTTAGCTAACTATCTTAAAACTATTAAATTACCAAAATATGGAATTTGGGCTATGACTAAAAACAAGGAGCCAGATTTATTTATCAAAGAATTTAGGAATATATTTCATAAATTGGTTACTATGCCTATTGAAAACGAAAATAGTTCTGTGTCTGCAAATGAATTAAATAAAATTGCTATTAAAAATAAAATTAATTCAGAGGTAAGCAATAATTTCATAGATGCTTTAAAAAAAATAAGTAATAAGGAAAAAAAACTTATAGTTTGCTTTGGTAGCCTCTACAATTGTGGGAATATTTTAAATAAAAATTAAATATTTTCTTTAATCCAAGAAACTATATTTGATTTTGTAGTTGCTCCTACTTTCGTAGCTTTAAGTTCACCACCTTTAAATAACAGCATAGTGGGTATGCCTTTAATTCCGTACTTAGTAGGTGTGTTAGGTTCTTCGTCAATATTATGTTTTGCTATAATAACTTCATCTTTCATTTCATTTGAAATTTCTTCAAGGACAGGTCCTATTTGTTTGCAAGGCCCGCACCACTCAGCCCAAAAATCTACAATGGTTGGCTTATTTGATTTTATAACGTCAGTCTCGAAACTTTCATCTGTAATTGCTTTTGTAGCCATATAGTCTAATTAAGTGTTTTTCGTTTAAAGTCAACTAGGCAGAAGAGTAAATTTTTTCTAGTTCTTCAACGTAGGCGTTAATTTCATTTAGAATAATTAATTTTTCAGGCTGTCCCGCTTTTTCAAATTTTGCTCTGAGAGTATCTATCTCTGAATAAGTTCTAGGAATTGTGTTCCATTTTTCATTATTCGTACTTAATAGTTTTTTAGCTATATCCTTGTGAATTAAATTGTAATCTGACTTACTCAAGATTTCAGGTTTTTCCATGTAAAGAAGTTTTTTTCCGAAATACTTAAGCCTTTCATCCTTAAATTTCGCTAATACTGACAATTTTTTATCCCATTCCACTTTATGAAATTCGGGCATTACTTTATTGTCTTCAGCTGAGGTGAACTTGGCATATATACTCTCTTCGTTATATAGATCCTCTTGGGATTTAGACTGTTCTTTTTCTTCTGCTTCAGATCGCTTTATAGAAATTATTTTTTCTGCAAATTCTTTATTATCTTTAATAAGCTTAGCTCTAGCTTCTAATTTATCAGTTCCAATCATCTTATATTCATCAAATTTATCACCATAAGAGGGGTTCATAATAATAGGATGCTTATTATGTCTTACAGTTCTTATAAATTTTGGCTGTTTTTTCATAGCAGCAGTAAGCTCTTGAATTGACATTTTTAAATAAATATTGGGGTCGTGTCTTAAGTCAAAACATAAAGGCCATTGATATTGAGGATGTTGGCAAACAAAAGTTTGAACATAAGGTCTGCTTTTCCCATAAAAATATTCATTAGTGCAAAATAGTAATTCTTTTTGAATTAAGTTTAAGGTTTGATTCTTCTCTAATGACAACATGCTAGCTTTCCAAACATTAGGGGCTTTGTTGGCGATTAGTTTTGCTATACCAACTGTAGCCATAACATCTCCTATAGCACTGTGCGCATCACCGTGGTCAATTCCATTTAGAGGTGCCATTTGATCTAATTTGTAAACATCGTTACCTTTTTCATTTTTGGAATTTTTAAGTGTGTTAGGATAATACAGATTTGCTGCACGCGCGAGACTAAGGACGTCTCCCCTTGTATTACCGTTAGTACTTGTAATATATGGATACTCTAAAGTTTGAAAAAGAGTAGACCTTAAAAATTCTTCGTCAAATTCTATACTATTAAATCCAACATAAGTGGCTTTACCCCACCTTTTTAATGTTTCTACAAATTGTCTAATCATTTCATAATGAGAAAGATTAGAATTTTTTAACATCTTAGGTGAAGACTTGTTAACAATTAAAGCCATCGCTTCAGGTATTATGCCCGGACTCAATCTACACCTTGAGTCAAAACGATCCAATTCCTCTAGATTATCGTTTGTTAAAACTGCTCCGATTTGAATAATTTGACCCCAGTACTTATTGGAAGAGCTGGTCTCGAAATCATAAAAAACAAAATTTGACATGAATTAAATCTATTTGAGAACTTTAATTTTTTGTGGGTCTTCTGCCAAAGTTTCTTTTACCTGTTCTGGATCTTTAATATTTCCAAGAGTATTCATTATAGATCTAGCATCTCTTCCGAAACCATCTGTGGCTGTCATAGCCTGTTCTAATTTTTTTCTAAGATCTTTAATCCCATCAAAATGTTTTTCAAATCTAGAGCTAATATTTCTTAAATCGCTGTAAATCTGTGTTGCATTTTTCTGAACTTTTAAAGTCATAAATCCTAAGTGATAAGATTGTAATAATGCTGACAGTGAATTTGGTCCTGAGATTGTTACTTTATACTTTGATCTTAGCTCTTGTAGCAATAGTTCTTTTGTTTTTGGATCTCTATAACTTGATAGTTCGGCAAATAATCCCTCCGTGGGAACATAAATTATTGCAAAATTCGTACTTTTTGGTGGAGCTATATATTTTAAGTTTACTGATTTGGCTTTTAATCTGAATGCTGCAGCCAAATCTTTTCTTGCTTCTGCTTGGGCCTCTTTATCATTTGTATTATATGCATCATCTATTGCTTTATATTTTTCTACAGGCCAATGGCTGTCTATTGGTAACAAAACATCTTGTAGTTTAATAGCAAATTCAACTGTTTCGGAAGTTTCTTCAGGCTTCATTTTTACATTTTCTATAAACTGTGAAGCTGGTAATAAATCTTTTAAAAGCGATCCTAATCCGAATTCTGCTAGTGTACCATAAGTTTTTACTCCACTTAAAATTTTACTAAAATTATCTTGGCTTTTGTTGAGTTCACTTACTTGACGATTGAATACTCCTACTTTTTCATCCACTTTTGTTAAAGCTCCAGTCATGTCTTTTGCTATCTCTTTACTCATAGATCCGAACGACTGATTAAAACTATTTTTTAAAGAGTTAACTTCGTCCTTAAAAAACTGACTGTTATCTACTTGTTCTGGTTGTTGTCGCTTTAGTAAAAGAATTATTGCTATTAAATTAGCAATTAATAAACTTATGACTATTATTATTATTATCGAATCCATAAGTCATTATATATCATTTTATAATACTTTTAGCTGGTTTCGTTTTGTTTATCCATTGAGTTGGAATATTTTTAATCCCTTTTAGAGCAGAAAAGTAAGCTCCTACAAAATTGGCTCTAGAACAATTACACCCTCCGGCCTTGATTGTTTTAATTACTGCAGATTTATAGCTGCTTGAAGTGATAATTGCATGAATAGAACCCATAAATGTTCCTGGATAGCTACATGCTTTTCCAAATTTTCTAACAACTTTAATATGATTATTTTTTTTAAGTCTTATAACTTTTTTAATATTATTAATTACTGCCTTGAAATATCTTTTTTTTCCATACTTTCTTACAAAAGTCTTGATTGGTTTTTTATCTCCATCTTTAGCTAAATCTATGATTTTTAATTTTGCTAAAGCATAAGTCTCGTTTATTTTTGAATTAGCTACACTTCTAATAACCCTTTTTAATTCCTTATCTGAATTGTTATATAGATAATAGGGTAAAGCGGCACAATATCCGTCTGACTCATTAACTTTTGTGCCTCCCGTAATACTTTTTTTAACTTTTATATTTTGGATAGTTTCTAATATATTTTGGTGAATCCAAGGCCCATTCATTGGTTTTTTCCATTTAATTTTTTTATATTTTTTTCTAAGCTTTAAATTTTTCCAATATAAAGAGCCTGGTCCAAAGTTTTTAATAATATTTCTTTTAAAATTTTTAAGAATATCTGATTTTTTCTTTGTAGACTCTAAAGTCTTAAACATAACTTGACCTACATCGTTGTAACCAGATACTTTTCCAGTTTTAATAGAATAAAAGGGGCTTTTGTTTTGTTTTAGAAAGGTTATTTCTTTTTTACCTTTAATATATTTTTTTAACTTTTTTGGATCGTAAACCCAGTGTAAAGGTCTTGCTGCTGCATCAGCAACAGTTGCTCCTAAAAAAATATGAAAATTATTCATTCCTTACTGATTTCTTATTTGCAAGAGAACCGCAAGAAGCATTAATGTCTCTCCCTCTGCTTTTTCTAAATAAAGATAAGAAACCATTTTCTTGTATCATTTTTGAAAATTTATCGATTTTTTCTTTTGAAGCTGGCTTAAAATCTTTATTTGCTAATGGATTAAATTCAATTAAGTTTAATTTAGAGGGAACTTTTTTCATAATTTTTATAAGTTCTTTCGCGTGTTCTTCCGACATATTTTCTTCTAAACATATCCATTCAATAAAAATAGGTAGCTTAGTTTGATCGTAATATTTTTTTAATTGAGGGATTAATGAATTAATTGAATATTTTTCATTGATTGGCATAAGTTTAGATCTATGTTTAGAAATTGAACTATGCAAACTCCAAGCTAAATAAACATCTAATTCTTTTGCTGCCCACTCAATACTATCCATTCCATCTTTTTTAATTCCAACTCCTACAGTGCTTACCGTTATTCTGGTACGACCATACTCAAGCCCATCTTTATTCTTAGAATTATCTATCGCAACTTTAACATTGTCTAAATTTAAGAAAGGTGAGCCCTCTCCCATTAAAACTTGATTGGTAATTTTTTTTTGTGTAGACCAATCGTCAATATAATCTTTACATAAAATTATTTGAGAAATAATTTCTCCAGGACTTAAATTTCTAACAAGTTTTTTTGAAATTTGGGCAGTAGCACAAAACTCACATGATAAATAACAACCTACGGATACGGATAAGCAAATAGTATATCTGCTTTGAGTTTTGTCTGGAATTAAAACTGTTTCGACATTTCTTTTGTCTTTTAATTCTAAAAGAAATTTAATCGTGCCGTCTTTAGATTTTTGTATATCTATGATCTTTGGTTTATTTAAACTCATTAAGTTTTTAATTTTTTCTCTTAGCTCTAAACCAAAAGTAGTTAATCCATCAAAATTTTTTATGTTTTTTTTATAAACGGCATTAAACATTTGCTGAGATCGCATTTTAGCCTTACCTTCATCGACATCAGCTTTTTCAATTAAAAAGTTTTTTAATTGATCAAAATTTAGATCGTAGAAATTTTGTTTATTCATTTATTTAGATTGATAAAGACTTGAGAGGGGTTTTAAAACCCCTCTCTATAAAGATTAAAGTTTATTTGGATCAGTCTTTAGGTGCTTAAGAACTTTTCCAGCATTTTTTCCTGCCTTAATCAAATAACCACTAGTTCCATTGGCATTCGCCTCTGGGGCTTTTACTGATTTATTAAGTTGCTGAGTAAGTTTAGCTTCTGACTTTTTTCGGCTGAACTCACCAAGCAAACGTGAAAATCTATCCATCACATCTCCTTTCTTTCAACCTACTTTGTAACTCTTTATAGAGTCCTGCATGTAGATGCAGCGTCTTTTTTTCCATGACATATGGATATATGAACACTATTATGTGTTAGTACATACTGTCAATAGTAATTAAAATGAACAATAAACTCTTAGGAATAATTATAGTAGTTTTTGGTGGTTTAGTCCTTTATAGCCAGCAGCAAGAATACGCTTGGATAATATCAGCTGTTTCTATTGGTGTGGGGACAGGTATTTTTTTTTGGAAAGAAAAAGAAAGTGATGTAGAGAAATAATATGTCTAAACGAATCTTTGTTGTATTTGGACATCATAATTATAAATCTGGAACTAGTTTTAACGCCGCTATTAGAGATGAGTTTACCAAATGTGCTAAGAGTCGTGGATTCGAAATAGATTTAATAAATCTATATGAGGAAAAGCAAATAAAATTTTGGGATGGTAGCAAACCAGACTCCCAGATTTTGGATTACCAAAAAAGAATGGAATCATCTGATGTGATAGTAATTATGTCTGATGTGCATAATTATATTATGCGAAGTATTGTTGAAAATTTTATCGCCCATACGGTTTGTCCCCCTTTTGCGTTTTCTTACCGTAACCTATTTTTGGATTACGGTTATCCCGTGCCGAATAAATTAAAAGGAAAAACTGTGATAATCAGCTCAACTTACGGAGGGCCATCCTTCCTCTACTCTTTAATATTTCAACAAATACCTAGACGCATAAAAAAGTTTGTATTTAAATATCTTGCTGGCTGTGATGTAATTTATATGAGGTTTTATTCTGTGCTTCCTAATATGCCTGAAAAAGTATTTAAAAAACATATGAGACAAGTAAGAAAAACTGTAGAAAAATTATAAAGGCAATAAATGTCTAAAAGATATAGTGGTAAGAGTAATAAAGATAGAAGCTTTATGAAAAAAGCTAAACTTACTCTTAAAGAAAAGAGAAAAATGAAAAGAGACAAGAAAAAAAAGTAATGTGTGGGAGATATAAAATTTGCAAGCCAGTAAGTAAAACAGTTGATCTTGTTAAAACAAATATAAAGGTAGAAGATACAGATAACTATAATGCTCACCCATCTCAAAAATTACCTGTAATTCGCTCTTATACAAATGGTAAGGCATTAGAACTTTGTGAATTTGGATACACACCAAATTGGTCAAAAAAGATTTCAAAATTTTCTCCACTAATTAATGCAAGAAAAGAAACTCTTATGGAGAAAGTTACGTTTAAAAATTTAATACAAGTCTCAAGATGTGTGGTGCCAGCAGATGGCTATTATGAATGGAAGCGGGAAGAAAAAAATAAAATCCCCTACTACTTTACCAAAGAGGACGATGAGATTATGTTTTTTGCGGCCATTCACCAAAATAATCAATTTTGTATAATAACTAGAGAAGCTACTGAGAAAATTAGTAAAATTCACCACAGAGAGCCTTTGATTATTAATCAAAGTCAGATTAATAATTATCTAAATACAAAAAAAGATGCTATGGAAATTTTAAATTCCATTAAACCACCTAACTTAAAATTTCACGCAATATCAAAGGATGTAAATAATCCTGTAAATAATAATCCAGCTTTAATTAAGTCTATAAATTAAATGAGCAATCTATCTATTACTCCTGGAAAAAATAATGTAGGCGCTTACATTAACAGTATTGAGTTAAAAGACTTAGAGCAGAACCAAGTTAGTGAAATAAAAGATATTTTAAGCCGATTTGGAGTTATTTTTATAAAAAAACAAATTTTAGATCCTGAAACTTATCAAAACTTTGCGAAAAGTATAGGAACGCCAGTTATCTACCCAAGATTAAAAGGGTTAGACAAAAAATTTCCATTTATCAATGTCATTGAAAGGAAGCCTGAAGATAAAAATTTAAGTTTTGGATCTAGTTGGTTACATCAGGATACAAGTTATTTAGCCAATGATAGGCCTCGTTATACTATGCTGATGGGAATAGAAATTCCTAACGGTCAAGGCAATACTATTTTTTCATCAGGATTTAATGCCTATAAAAAATTACCGGATGAAATCAAACATAAGATTAAAAATGCTACTGGCATTTTTTCTTCAGCAGGCCCTATATCAGTAACAAGGCTTGAAAGAGAAAAAGATATGGGAATTAAATCTTCTGACAGCATGGAAGCAGAACACCCTATTGTAAAAATGGTAAACGGTAAAAAAACTTTATATGTTTCTCCAGGTCATTTAATGGAAATCAAAAATGTTGATGAAAAAGATGCAGTTTATCTTAAGAAGTATTTAATAGAACATGTAAATAAAGAAGAATTTATTTTTTCTTATGAGTGGTCAAAAGGTGACATTTGTCTCTGGGACAACTTAAGCATCTTGCATATGGCCAGTGAAATTAAAAATTGTAGAAGAGTAATGCACCGTATTACGATGAAATAATTATTTCTTTAAGATAGTAAGATGTCCCATTTTTCTTTTATCTTTTATTGCCTTTTTTTCATAATCAAAGAAGAATTCTTTATCACTAAAAGACCTATTTCTATATTCTTCAATTTCTTTACCTAGAATATTTATCATTTCAGCGTTAAAAAATTTTTTAACTTTTTCATTTTTTAAACCACATACAGCTCGTATATGATTTTCAAACTGACTGATATTAAAAGCATTAATAGTTAGATGACCTGAATTATGAACTCTAGGAGCAACCTCATTAACTAGAAGTGTGTCGTCTTGATCTATAAAATATTCTACACACATCGTACCAATATAATCTAATTTTTCTGAAATTAAATTTGCGCTTTTTTGTGCTTCATTAGATATTTCTTTAGTAATATCAGCAGGTATTTTTGAGTGATTTAAAATTTGATTTTCATGAATATTTTCAATCGGTTCGTAGGCATAAATTTGATTATTAGTAAATCTTGAAATTACAACAGAAATTTCTTTTTTTAAGTTAACTTTTTTTTCTAAAATATAGTCTGCCGTAAAACACCAATCTTTTTTAACATCATGCAATGAGTTTAAAACAAATTGTCCGTGACCATCGTAACCAAGAGTATTTGACTTTAATATTCCCGGCAAAAGGTTCTCATTTTCTTTTATATCCTCTGCAGATTTTATAAAAGCCCATTCAGTCGTTTTAATACCAAGATCATTTATAAAAGTTTTCTCTAACTTCCTATTTTGAATAATCTGATTGATGCTAGGCTTTGGTAAAACTTTTTTTTCTTTATCAATTCTTTTTAATATTTCGACAGGAATATTTTCAAATTCATATGTGACTATATCAACTTTATTTATAAATTCTTTTATTTTTTCACTGTTTTCATATTTAGCAAATATAAATTGATCTGAATAATTTTGTGCTGGGCCTTGTTTGTCATCAGAAAAAACAACAGTTTTTATGTTAAGTTTTTTAGCTGCTTGACATAATAAAGATCCTAATTGACCGGAGCCTATAATTCCTAAAGTAACGTTAGACATTATTTGCTTATGTTTTTTTTAATTGATTGAGTTTGAATACGTCTCCACTTTTCTAAATTAGATTTTACTTTATCATCATAGTTGCTAATTATAGATGCTGCTAAAATTCCTGCATTAAAAGCTCCGTCAATAGCTAAGCAACCTATCGGAACTCCTTTTGGCATTTGTGCCATTGAGAGCAAACTGTCTAAACCCTTCAGTTTTTTTGTTTCTATTGGAACGCCAAGAACCGGTAAAGTTGTTAAAGATGCGACCATTCCAGCCAAATGAGCAGCACCTCCTGCTCCAGCTATAATAACAGCAAAACCTTTTTTTTCAGCGGTTTCGGCAAATTCAAACATTCTTTTTGGAGTTCTGTGGGCTGATACAATCTGAACCTGATGCTTGATTTTTAAAATCTTTAAGATTTTTTCAGAATCTTTCATAATTGAATAGTCAGATTGTGACCCCATTATGATTGCAACTTTATTATTTTTTTTCTTGAGTTTCACAAACCAATTTAATCAATTTTAAAAATAAAAACAATAGAGTTTTAATTTCTTTTTTTAGTCTAATTTATGCCAATCAAAACACAAATTCTTTTAACATATTAGATTTATGAAAATATTATCTATTTTATCTTTGTTGTTTTTGATAACAAATTGTGCGAACGGAAATTTATCTGCAGTTCGATTTGGAGAGCGCTGTACAGCCTCTGATGCGAAGCAACTACAGGAAAAATCCTATGTGTGGTTTGTGAGTAAAGATGCCGCAAAGGACTTTGACAAAAGAATAAATAAAGCAAACTGTTTAGATAGCTAAATTAATTATTAATTTTTACTATTTATGTTAATAAGGGGTTTATGTGTAGACCCCTTATTATTTTTTCTATAATCTTCTTTTTCTTTAACTCAAATTTAGTAGCTATGGAAAAAAAACCTTATCACCATATTTATAAAGACGGGAAGTTATTTGCTTTTAGAAATTTAGAAGGCGGTCCAAAACGAGATCCTAATTTTAAATGGAATTGGAAGCTTTTTAGGGAAGAAAAAAAGAAACTAAAAATTGATTATCCTCCTGAACATATAATAGATAGACAAGTAGTTTTAAAAAATCTTGAAAAACATAAATCAGACTCCTATGTTATGTGGCTTGACCATGCGAGCTTTATAATTAAACTTGGAAATACTACAATTATTACCGATCCAGTTTTTGAAAATTACTATGGATATTTTGGTTTCGGTACAAAAAAATATATCGAACCGCCTTTAAGATTGAAAGAACTTCCTGAAATAAATGTATTTTTGCTTAGCCACAACCATTTAGACCACATGTCTCAACAAACGATAAATAAATTTCCTTATAAAAATACAAAAGTTCTTGTGCCTTTAAAGCTTGGAAAATATTTTACAAAAAATGGATATCAAAAAGATAAAGTAAAAGAAATGGACTGGTTTGATAAAGTTAAAATTAATGAAGAAATTACAATCACAATGTTGCCAGCACAACATTGGAGTAAACGTTGGATTTGGGGAGATGGAAATACTAATAGAAGTCTTTGGGGTAGTTTTTTAATTGAATATAAAGATAAAAAAATCTTTTTTGCCTGTGATACTGGACCAGCGCCTTTTTATAAAGAGTTGGGAGAAAAGTTTGGTCCGATTGATTTAGGTTTTGGAAACATAGGTGCTTATAATTTCTTTCCGATTATAAATGTTAAAGATAAATCTACAGCTCATGCAAACCCAGAGGAACTCTTGTCACTTATGAAAGATCTTAAAGTTAAAAAAGTAGTTGGAATGCATTGGGGTACCGCAATATTAAGTTTAGAACCAATTTGGGAACCACCAGTTAGATTTAAAGAAAATGCTGAAAAGTTTGGCTACAAAAAAAAAGAGGCAATTATATTTAAAATAGGTGAGATTAAAAAATTAGACGAATTAATTAACTAGCTTTTTTTTTATTTCTTTCTCTATCAAGAAGTTTTGTCAAAGCATCTACCATCATATCTGATGCTTTGAATATTTCATTTGATTTAAATTCGTGGGAAATATTTCTTTCAGGATCAGTTTTATCTTCTATTATTATGCCTGCATCTGGAGAATTATCTTTAAGATATATTAAAATTAACCATTCTTCATCAGGTGCATCATCCCATTTAATAAAAATTTCACTTGTCTCAAATCGTCTGTCAATTAACCTCAAGATACTTAAATATTTTGGAATGTATCTTTTGTTAATTTGGAAACATAAGCTGTGCGCAGATCTATAGAAACTTTCTAAAGCAAATTCAATTTTTTGTCTTTCTAAATTGTAAACTCTTTCTTTTTCAAGTAACGCTTTTCTATCGTCTCCTTCTTCAACTTGAACTCCTAACTGCTCAACTCTCTCTCTTATTTTTTGATCTCTTAATGCTTGATATTTTTGTTTTATTTTATCGATACGATCCTGAACATCTACATAAGACTCTCGTTGTTGACTTAATACAAATTTCTCAAGATTTTTTATTTCTAGAGCTTCACGTTTTCTAAATTTTTCAATTTTTTTCTCTAATTTAATTTGCTCTAAAAATTTTCTTTGTTTTTCAGCCTGTTCTCTTCTTACTTCAGCTTGTTCAAGTTTTATAAATTTTTGTAATTCTTGTTTTCTCTCTTTTCCAAGTTTAATCTCCTCTTTTAACTCTTGTTCTTTGGCTTTTAGATCGTTCTCTTGCGCAGTCTTTAATTTGTTTTGAATTTCTTTTTTCTCTTTTGTCATTGCTAGAAGTTTAAGTTGCTTTTGTTTTTCCCTTTCTTCCTGAATAACTTCTTTGATTTCTGAAATCTTATTAGATATTCCTTGAAAAAAATTTTGAAGCGATTGATCTAGATTAAATCTAAACCTAAATACTGATTTCAACTTCTCATTAGCTTTTAGTAGACCAAGTATAACGGTTCTTATTTTTCTTGGGTGTCTAAGTCTTTTTTTTGCTTTCTTTTTTCTAGTTTTATTTTTTTTTCTCTTCTTTAAAATTTTCTTATTCTTTTTTTTTATAGATTTTTTTCTAGACTTTTTCTTTAGAGATTTTTTTCTAAATTTTCTTCTAGACTTTTTTTTGAGAGATTTTTTCTTAAATTTTCTTTTCTTTTTTTTCATACCTGTATTTAATTAAATACCAGGTTTTATGAATATATATAGTCTCTTGTTCTATGAGCTGACTGAAAGTTTTTCACAATTTGTAATTGAAAAACAGCTAGATCTCTATATCTAAAAGCCGCGGCACAACTTGCTAAATAAAATTCCCACATTTTTACAAACTTTTCATCAAAAAGATCTTTCGCCTCTTGTCTTTTCGCCAAAAATCTTTCCAGCCAATTTTCTAATGTTTTGTCATAATGTCTTATTAGTGTCTCTGTGTCAGACACAATTAAACCAGTTTTTTCGATTGGTTGAATAATTTGACTAAAAGATGGGCAAACGCCTCCTGGAAAAATATACTTATTTATAAATTTATTTGGTGGAGTAGGTTTGTCTACTACACCTATCGTGTGTAGTAGAAAAATGCCATCGTTCTTGAGCAATCTATTCATGGACTCAAAAAAAACTTTATAAAATTTCTTTCCTACATGTTCGAACATTCCAACTGAGTAAATCCTATCGTATTCACCTTTAATTTCTCTATAATCAGCTAATTCAAAATTAACTTGATTATCTAGGCCTAGCTCCTTGGATTTTTTTTTACAATAATTTATTTGATTTTTGCTTAAAGAAATCCCCGTTACCTCACAGCCCTTTTGTTTTGCAATTTCTAAAGCCATTCCTCCCCATCCACAGCCAACTTCTAAAATTTTTTGACCTTGTTTTATGTCTAATTTTTTAACAATATGATCTATCTTATTTTGTTGAGCGTCCTCTAAAGTTTTTGTATTTTCCTTCCAATAAGCGCATGAATATAACCGATGTTTTCTGTCTAAAAATATATCATAAAGTTTTTCACCTTTGTCTCCCCCAATATCATAATGATACTCAACATTTTTTCTAGATTTTCCAGGTAAATTAAAGTTCGAAATATATCTCCACAATTGAAATATTCTTTTGGAAATATAGCTTGCCGAAGTAACCTCTCTTCGTCCTAAATTTTTTACTAAATCCATCAAAAATTCTTTTAATGATGCATTTTCAATAATGATTTCATTTCTCATATAAGCTTCAGGAAATTCTAATTCAGGATCTAAAATAAGTTTCCAATTAAGATTTTCTTTTAATAATTTTACAGTTATTGGGTTTTCTTTTCTTGGGTTGCCGCAAATATATTTTAGACCTTTTGAATCAATAAGGATAATTCCACCTTCCTTATAAATATTTGAAAATACACTTGCTAAAATCATTTTCTAAGCAGCTAAATTATCGTTAATTATAAATTTCAAATTATCCAATTTGTATATTAAATCTTTTTTTTCTTTAGAATTTAAAAGAACTAGAGGAGGCAATAAATTCTTAAAATTATCGTCCTTTGTAGACATGTAGCTATGAAGTCCAGATATTAAATTGTAGCCATCGAATACTTTTCTAACTGCGATCAATTTATCATTATGTGTCTGTTTTTTCTTTTTTTCAAAATCATCAAAAACTTTTCTAGCAAGTGGAGCAGTTACATTACAAATAGCTGAGATAATTCCGCTGTTACCTATTTCTAATCCTTTTAATAGTTTTGTTTCAGTCCCTGGAAAAATTAAAAAATTTGGAAGTTTCAAGTTTTCAAATAAATTAGCAGTCGAGTCTTTGCAGCCAATAATATTATTAGGAAAAGTAGTTACAAGTTTAGTCACTGCTTCTACAGAGAATTTATACCCACTAAGATGTTCAAAATTATATATTACTATTTTAATTTTAGGTATTTTAGAAATGATATAGGAATAAAAATTGAATACACCTTGATCAGTATTTCCTTTGTAATATGCTGGAGGCATAATTAGGAAATCTTTAAAACCATATTCGTAACCATATTTTATTAAATCTATTGTTTCATTTAATGAATTACATCCTGTTCCTAAAAAAAATTGCTTTCTTAATTTATGGTTTGCTATTTTAGCTATTAAATCTTTTTTTTCTGAAATAGAGATTAATTGACTTTGACCTGTAGAACCAAAAAATATAACTCCATGTAAGCCGTTATTAATTGTGGATGCTGCATGAGCAATTGTTGCTTCAACATTTAATGAGTAATCTTCACGTAAAATGCTACAAGTGGCTGAATATACTCCTCTATTTATCATAATCTTACCTAATTTATTTTATCTAAGTTATATTGGTAAAATCAAGTATGAAAATTTTAATAATACAACCAAAAAAAGGTATGGGGGACATGATTATTTATCTTCCATATATTCACGCCATCTCAAAAAATTACAAAAAGTCAGTTTCTTTATTAGTTAAAGATAATTCTAGAGCTAATGATCTTTTAGCTGATGATAGTCACATAGATGAAATAATTACTCTTAAAAAAGAAATGGATGGGTTAGGAGGAATTTTTAAATTACTAAATGAGTTAAAAAAAAGAAATTTTGATAAAGTTTTCATTTTTAATTCGTCTTTTAGATATAATTTAATCACAAAATTAGCAGGTATTAAGTCAATTTATCAATATCCACTATTTAGATCTAAAGATAACATAGTTCATAGTGCAAAAATTTTTACTGAAAATATAATTAATGAAATAGTTTCATCAGAACCCAATTTAATTATCAAAAAAAAAGATAGCGTTTTAGATAAAAATTTTAAACACGTTTGTTTAGGTATAAGCGCTTCTGGACCTACCAAAAGATGGGATGTGAATAATTATATAAAATTAGCTGAGAAACTTGCAGAAAAGACAAAGTGTAAATTTTATATAGCGGGTGGAAAAAAGGATATAGAATTAATAAATAAGTTTAAGAATTCGAAAGTTGGCAAAGACTCTATTTCCTTTGAAAATCTAAGTATTAAAGAAACTCTTCAATATATTTCTGATTGTAATTTATACATCGGAAATGATACTGGCTGGGCGCATATATCTGTAGCATTAAAAGTTAAAGCACTTACGATTTTTTGTGATAGCCCTATTCTAGCATATGGACGTTATAGTAAAAGAATGAATACTATTGAGCCAGAAGGAGAAAAAGATACGACCTCTCATGATACTCTAGGCAAAAATAAAATTTCTTTTAATGAAGTTTCAGCTAAAGCTATTCAGCTATTAAATTAATTAAAATCTGATCTAATTATTTTTTCTTTAGCTTCATTTACTAGTTGACTTAATCTTTCTGTCTTAACGTCTCTGTTCATATCAGGATGAATCTTCTTCTGAAGTCTGTTAGCAGCTATTAAAACTTCCTCTTTTGAACAACCTTTTGACAGGCCTAATAATTTATAAGCCTCATCATTAGATATGCTTGATGAACCT
>QBYF01000012.1 GCA_003282965.1 Pelagibacteraceae bacterium AG-325-E13
CTCCACTTATCAATTTGCTCCCACCACTTAGCTGTTTTTTGCTTATTAGAATTTAAAAAGTTTTTATTTTTTTCTTTAAATCTTTTAATTAAACTTTTTAAGAGTTCAGAAACATCGCTTACTATAGCTAAATCAACTTTAATATTTTTTCCAATAGAGGAAGGATCTATATCAACATGTATTTTTTTTGATTTAGGAGAAAACTCATCAACCTTACCAGTAATTCTATCGTCAAACCTAGCTCCAATATTTATCATTAGATCGCAATCGTGCATTGCATTGTTCGCTTCGAAAGTACCATGCATTCCTAGCATTCCTAAAAATTGTGGATCATCTCCTGGATAAGCACCTAACCCTTGCAAAGTAGAAGTAATAGGAAAGCCTGTAAGAGAAACTAACTCTCTTAAATATTTACTTGCATCTGGACCAGAGTTTATAACTCCACCGCCTGTATAAAAAATTGGCTTAGATGATTTCTTTATTAAATCAATAAATTTATCTAATTCTTTATTAGATAACCTGGGTGTAGATTTTCCATTAAGTTTTTTCTTTAAAGTATTTTTTATAAATTTATATTTACCTTTTTTAAATTGTATATCTTTAGGAATATCCACCAAAACTGGACCTGGTCTTCCTGTGGTTGCAACTTCAAAAGCTAAATGTAAAACTCTAGATAGATCGTTAACATCTTTCACCAACCAATTATGTTTTGTACATGGTCGAGTAATACCTGTCGTATCACATTCTTGAAATGCGTCAGTTCCTATTAAGTGAGTTGGGACTTGTCCTGAGATGCAAACTAATGGAACGGAGTCCATGTAAGCATCTGTTAAAGCTGTTACAGCATTAGTTGCTCCTGGTCCAGAAGTTACAAGTAGCACTCCTGGTTTTCCGCTTGATCTAGCATATCCCTCTGCAGCATGACCAGCTCCTTGTTCGTGTCGTGCTAAAATATGTTTAATTGATTTATGATTTTTTAATTCATCATAAATTGGAAGCACTGCACCTCCTGGATAACCAAAAATATATTCCACTTTTTGATCCTCTAATGCTTTAAAAACTATTTCTGCACCACTAATTAATTTAGGCATAGATACAATCTAGCCTAGAAAAACTTCCCGTCAAGTTTTAGCTTATAACTTTTAATGTTTTTTTTAAAAGTGTAGTAAAGTCTTTAGAATAGAGCTTATTCCAGTTCTTCATATGGCCTCTCGCCCAAGTATTCTGTCTTTTAGCATATTGCCTTGTTTTGATATTTATAAGCTCCTTACATTGATCTAGAGATGATGATCCTTTTAAATAAGCATTAATCTCCTGAACACCTATCAATTTGTTAGCTGAAAAAGAATCTTTTAATTTAAGTGAATTAAAATTTTTAACTTCTTTTATACATTTTTTTTTAAACATTAATTCGGTTCTTAAATAAATTTTTTTTAATAATTCATCTCTAGGTATATCTATATAAATTTTTGAAATTTCAAAATTGATAAAATCTGATTTGGTGTTAGCAATCCAATCAAACAATGACTTTTTTGTTTTTAAAATTACTTCATAAGCTCTTTGGGACCTTTGAGAGTCTGAAGGTAAAATTTTATTCTTTACTTTTGGATCTAAAATAAGAAGCTTTTTATAAAATTCTTTATATCCTAATCTTGTAAAGAGATTTCTAACCTTGTTTCTCGTTTGAGTATCAATGGAAGGTATTTTGCTTATACCTTTGGTAATAGTATTAAAATATAAACCTGTGCCACCAACAATTATTGGAACTTTTTTTAATTTAAAGCAAAGGTTAATCTTACTGTTGGCTAACTTAAGCCAATTCCCAGCTGAAAAATGCTTTTTTACAGAGATAACGCCATACAAATGATGCTTAGCTTTTCTAGTCTCTTCGCTGTCTGGTCTAGAAGATAAAATTGTAAACTCTTTATATATCTGCATGCTATCAGCATTTATAATTTCACCGTTTAACTTTTTAGCTAACTGTATTGCTAATTTTGATTTACCTGATGCTGTGGGACCGGCTAAGAGAATAATTTTTTTAGACAAATTAATTTAATTTAACACCAATATATCTTCTTCGATTATTATTATCTATTATTGATAAGAGTAGATTTTTGTCACCTTGTTTTGTAATTTTTTCAATAATATCTTTTAAATCAGTAGATTTTGTAATTTGAGTTCTTTTTACCTCAATTATAATATCATTAATATTTAATTGCCCTTTTAGAGGACTCTTATTAGAGATTTCTGTAATCACCACCCCTTTAGTAATTTTTAAATTTCTTGAGGTTATATCTTCTTTATTTAGATCTCTAACTGTAATTTTCAATTTCTCAATTTCTAAATCTTCTGTCTTTTTTTGTTGAGATTTTTTTTCTTTAAATTCTTCAGAAGACTCTAGTCTTCCTAATTTTAAATTTTTAGAAATAAGTTTTTTATTTCTCCAAATTTTTACTTTTACGCTCTTTCCTACTTTGGTGTTTGCTACAACTCTAGGTAAGGTTCTCATCTTATCTATTTTTTTTCCATCAAATTCTAAAATGATATCTCCTGCTTTAATCCCTGATTTATCTGCAGGACTTTTTTCGCCAACACTAGCAACCAGAGCGCCTTCTGGTTTTTTAAGCTCGACTGCTTCTGCAATTTCTTTTGTTACCTCTTGAATTCTTACTCCTAACCAACCTCTTCTAGTCTCTCCATAACTTATTAATTGATCTATTACTTTTGAAGCTGCGTTAGATGGAATAGCAAAACCAATACCTATAGATCCAGATCGTCCAGGAGCAATAATTGCTGTGTTTATTCCAACTACTTCTCCTTTTAAATTAAATAATGGACCTCCTGAGTTACCTTGATTTATTGAAGCATCTGTTTGAATGAAATCATCGTAACGTGTCATTCCAATATCTCTATTTCTTGCAGATACTATTCCAGATGTAACGGTTCCCCCTAATCCAAATGGGTTTCCAATAGCAACAACCCAATCACCAACTCTAGCTTTATCAGAGTCTCCAAACTCTACTGGTTGGAATTTATCTTTTGTGTCTATTTTAAGTACTGCAACATCCATATAAGGATCTGCTCCAACAACTTTTGCTTTATATTCTTTAGAATTGACTGTTACCAAAATATCGTCAGCTCCTGCGATTACATGATTATTTGTAATAACTATTCCATTTTCTTTAATAATAAACCCGGACCCTAAACCTGATTGTTGTCTTTCTGTTTGTCTATCCCTTTCAAAATCTTTAAACATTTCACCAAAAGGTGATCCTGGAGGAAATTCAAATGGAAACTGTCTGCCACTACTTTTAACTGTTTGTGTCGTAGAAATATAAACAACAGAGGGCATTAATTCTTCAGCTAAATCTGCAAATGACTCTGGAACAGCTCCAGCATTTGATAAAGAACCTAATTTAAAAAAAACTAAAATTAATAATATCTTTTGGAAAAAACGCATTTAATTTTTTATATACCAAATTATCAAAAAACCTATAGCTAAAAATATCACCCCAAAAGTTCTTAATTTGTTTTCCGGTGTATTCTTAATTAATTCAAGCATACTTTTGATTCTTGACGGGAAAATGGCAATTAATAAGCCCTCTATAAAAAAAATTAATCCTATAGCGATAATAAGATCTTTCACGATTAATTTAAATTATCTTTTTTTGATTGCAGGTCCAGTAGATTTTCCAAAGAATTTAAAGAATTCACTATCTGGAGATAAAACTAAAGAGGTTTCGCCGCCTATTAAAGCTTTTTCGTAAGCTTGCATTGCACGGTAGAAAGCAAAAAATTGAGGATCTCTTCCGAAAGCATTGGCAAATATGTTATTTCTTTTTCCGTCTCCTTCACCCTTCATGATTTCAGATTTCTTATTTGCATTAGCTAGGATTACTGTAACATCTTTGTCTGCTGTAGACCTTATCTTTTGAGCTATCTCAGCACCTTGCGCTCTAAATTCTTTTGCTTCTCTTTGTCTTTCTGTTTGCATTCTCGAATAGATTGCTTCACTATTAGCTGGAGGTAAGTCCGCTCTTTTAATTCTCACATCAACAATCTCTATTCCAAAATTTTCTGCTTCTGTATTTACATCATTTTGAATAATTGACATTTGTTTTGCTCTGTCTGTTGATAATAAAGTCGCTAACTCTTGTGTTCCAAGTACACCTCTAATTCTTGAATTTATAATTGTAGACAATCTAGATCTCGCAACTCTTTCATTTCCTACTGAAATATAAAACTTTAATGGATCTACAATTTTAAATCTTGCTATTGCATCCACAATCAATCTTTTTTGGTCAGCGGCTATTACTTCTTCTGGAGCACTATCTAAATTTAGAATTCTCTTATCTAAATAAACTACGTTTTGAATAAATGGCAATTTAAAATTTAAACCAGCTTTTGTAATAATCTTTTTTGGATCACCAAATTGAAGAACTATAGCTTGGCTGATCTCTTGAACAATAAATAAAGACTGGAATACAACAACTCCAATTATAATTATTGCAGGAACTATAATTTTAGGTAATCTCATTAGTTAGTTCCTCCTGATTTTTTTAATTCTGGTAAAGGAAGATATGGTACTACTCCAGAACCAGAGTTTTTATCTATAATTACTTTATCAATATCAGCTAAAACTTTTTCCATTGTTTCTAAATACATTCTCTCTTGCGTGACTTGTTTCGCATTTTTATATTCATTATAAATTGCTAAAAATCTACTTGCTTCACCCTCTGCTTTTGCAACCACTTCTTTTTTATATGCTTCAGCTTGTTGTAGTACTTGTTCGGCTTCACCCCTTGCTCTAGGGATTACATCGTTAGCATAAGCTTCGGCTTCATTTTTTGATCTTTCTCTATCTGCCCTCGCTGCCTGCACATCCCTAAAAGCATCTATAACTTGTGCGGGAGGATCGGCTTGTTGAGTCTGTACTTGAGTAATTTGAATTCCTGAACCGTATTCATCTAAAATTTGTTGAGTAATTTCTTGAACCTCGATTTCGATACTTGCTCTTCCTTCTGTCAAAATAGTTTGAATGTTATTTTTAGCAATTACTTCTCTCATTGCAGTTTCTGAAGTAGCTTTCACAGTTTCTACTGGGCTTTGAATATTAAATAAGAACTTTTGAGCATCTTTAATTACCCAAAAAACTGAGTAGTTTATATCAACTATATTTTCATCTCCTGTTAACATTAAACTTTCTTCTGGAACATTTCCCACTCCAGAAGTTCTGCCGCTATCACTCGCCGGTCTAAAACCAACATCAACTCTATTAACTTTTGTAACTTTAGGTGTCAAAACACGTTCGAAAGGTAAGGGTAAATGATAATGTAATCCTGGTTGAGTTGTGTGAACGTATTTACCAAATCTTAAAACTACACCTTGTTCATCGGGTAAAACTCTATATAGGCCACTTGCAATATAAAGCACTAACAAAATTAGTAAGCCTATAATTATAGGTCGTGATCCTCCAGATTTTCCCCCAGAAAATTTGTTTATTGTTCTTTGAAAATTTTTAATTAGATCGTCCAAATTTGGTGGCTCTCTTCTTGTTCCTGAACCGTTTCCATCCGAACTTCCTCCTGGAGGTGTTCCCCAAGGTGACTGGTTTTTGAAGATTTTGTCTTTAAAACTCATGACACTTTATATAGTGACTTTTTACGCAAAAACAAGTTAAGTTACAGCGATATTATGACCGAAAAAAAAGAGCAAATTGACCGAGCATTGAAAGAAAAGCTTGCTCCAAAGCAATTTATTAAACATCCAATAAATGGAACTAAATTTACACTCCTAGTTTCAAGTGCAAAAGGTGGGGTCGGTAAATCTACAGTAGCAGTAAACTTAGCTTTTGCTCTACAAAATCTTGGAATGAAAGTCGGGATTTTAGATGCAGATGTTTATGGACCTTCTCTTCCTAAGTTAATTAAATTAAATGAAAAACCTAAAAGTGAAGACGGAAAAGCTTTAATTCCATTAGAAAAATTTGATGCTCAATGTATGTCTATGGGTTTTTTGGTTGAGGAGCAAACTCCAATGATATGGCGAGGGCCTATGGTTATCAGTGCACTTAAAACGATGACTAAAAAAGTTTTGTGGAGAGATAGAGATGTGATTGTGATTGATTTGCCGCCAGGTACGGGTGATACTCAACTTACTTTTGCACAAGAAGTTAAAGTTGATGGAGCTATAATAGTTTCAACGCCTCAAGACTTAGCATTATTAGACGTAAAAAGAGGGATACAAATGTTTGATAAAACAGGAGTGAAAATTTTAGGTTTAATTGATAACATGAGCTTCTTTAAAGGTGATGATGGCAAAGAGTATAAGATTTTTGGAGAAGGTGGAGTTGAAAAAACTGCAAAAGAATTTAATAAAAATTTTCTTGGTAAAATTCCTATTCATCAAGATTTAAGAGAAGCAACTGATAAAGGAGACCCGTTAACTCATTCAAATCCCGATCATGAAGTATCAAAAATATTTAAAAATATTGCAGAAAAAATTAAACTATCTTTTCAGTAAATCCAAAAGAAGTCATTAACTCATTCCATTCTCTTTTAGAAAGTCCAGAATTTTCGATATCGACCTTTTTACCATTGACCATTTGTTGTATCACTTTTTTTCCTTTAGCTGAAACGTGGACTGCTCCTATTCTATAATCTAAAAATGCAGCATGAGTTATTGGAACCCATTTTTTTACTGTCTCTAACATTTTATCAGCATAAACTCTTATTTCGTATTGAGCATGACTATCGGCTCGAAGAAACAAGAAGTTCAGCAAATTTAGTAAATCGGTTTTCCAATACCATTGAGTATATGAATTTAAAGTTAAATTCATTCTAGCAAGTTCTCTTGCAAGACCAGCTTTATTTTCATCAATTGTTGAACCGTCGAATCTCTCATTGAGCATTTTTTCATAATTATCATAAGTTCTAGTTGCATCATCTTTTAATATTTGAAGCACTTCTTCCGCCTGGTCACCTGTAATTAAATTACCTCGACCTTGTCTATTAATTGTTGATTGCGCAGATAACTGTTCTTTAGATGGTATATAAAATTCTTTATCTAAAATAGAATACCTTGCTGAATATTCATTAACATTTGCAGTTCTGTGCCTAATCCACTGACGAGCAATAAATATTGGAAGCTTAACGTGATATTTTATTTCACACATTTCAAATGGAGTTGAATGCCAGTGTCTCATTAAGTATTTAATTAGACCTTCGTCTGTAGAAACTTTTTTAGTTCCTTTTCCATAAGAAACTCTAGCGGATTGAACAATAGAAGAATCATCGCCCATATAATCTATAACTCTTATAAACCCATGATCCAGAACAGGTAAAGCTTCGTAAAGAATTTTTTCTAATTCAAGAGATGTGACCCTTTTTGTTGGGTTCTTTTGCGATTGTTGATCTGCAATTTCTTGCTTTTGCTCTGGTGTTAGTTTCATTTTGAATAAACTTATTGAATCTATTTATAAGAGTTTTATATTAATAGTGTTGGTTTTCCAACTATGACGATAAACGAATTTCGTAATAAACATTACGGACGTGGGGGCAGTACCCACCACCTCCACCATTTACAACTTATGGGGGTGAATTAGGATCGACGGATGTCTAAAGGCTATTCTTTCGTACGAGATGGTTCCGACGTAACGGACCAATTTACAAATGCTAACGAAAGTTACGCACTTGCAGCTTAATTAACTTTGTTAATTAAGTAACGGGGTCCGGGGCACCTGGCAACAGAACGCCCCTTCCAAAGACTCAAAACTCCCGTTAAACAATAATTTTTAAAAAAGTGGTCACACTGGTGACACAGTGAGAAAAGAAATTTTTGAGTGCGGGGGAATTATCTACAGTTAGTAACGACTTGACCAAAACCAACTTTAGTAGTTGTGCATCTCATATTAGTTCTAGTGTTAGCTGGTCTAGTTGTATCTTGAATTATTCCTTGTTGTCTAAATAAAACTCCTAGTTCATCCCAAACGTTTGTATTAGACTGGTTCTTATGAATAACGATTTGAGGACTTTTGTTTTCAGACGATACAGGTTGTCTTTCAAAATCTAGTAATACCAATTTTAATGCACAATCAGTGAATCTTTCTGACCTAGGTCTAAAGCCTAAATCTTTGCAAGCTTTTTTTGCTTTGGTTATTTTAGGATCTTCATTGCTTGGACTTGCCTGAGCTTCTTTTTTTTTCTTTTCCTTCTTTTTATTAAAATTCCAGAATGAATTAGTTTTTTTCTTTTTAGGTTCTTGCTTTTTAGTTTTTTTTGCAATCTTAGGTTCTTTAAATTCAATATGACTTAAAACTATATGTTCTAATATTGGCTCAACACCTTGAAGTTTAACGTTGTATACAGAATCTTTTGTAAAATTATTTGCTACAAATTTGTAATTTTTAATAGCTTCACTTTTAGTTTTTGCACAAATGAATCTAAATTGATGTCTACCAAATGCTAGTCTATCATAATCATGATAGCTTCCCATACTAAAGCTATAAGTATTCTTTTTAAGTTTAGTGCAATGTTCTTTAGCATATTGAATTCTTTTAGATGAGAAAGCTTCAGTTTTGGATATTCCTTTTGGTAAATATACCCAAATATGTTTATCACTTGATTCTATGGTTTCTGCATAACCATTCCCACTGAACAATAAACCCAGAACTATGATCGCTAAAAGTTTTTTCATAGACTCAGCATAACTGATCACACTGGCGGACACAATACGGACTCACCTAGCAAAGAAATAGCCGTTTTTTATGATCTAGAATTGTTGTATAACGTTAATAGGTTCACGGCACCTGGCAACAGAACGCCCCTGTGACAATCCTCAAATATTTAATCCAAGTATTAATGATATTTATAATTCTTAACTGAAAGGAAAATTATGAAAAATATTATAATTTTATTAACATTAATTCTTTTTACTAGTTCAGCATATGCTGGCTCATGTCCAATGATGGCTATGAAATTAGATGGTAAAATTGAAGAAGCCCAAAAAATGCGAGATGCTGGTATGAAAGCTCACGAAGCTGGAGACCATGCAAAGTCTGAAGAATTATTAAATAAAGCTATGGAGCTTTTTAAGAGTTAATAATAATATTTTAGGGGCACCTGGCAACAGAGCGCCCCTTAAGTTATAAAAATAGAGGTTGAAATTATGTTTGTAGCGATGAATAGATTTAAAATTGTAAAAGGAAAAGAAATAGAATTTGAAAATGTCTGGAAGAATAGAGATACTCATTTAGCTAATGTTCCAGGCTTTAAAACTTTCAATTTAGTTAAAGGTGATATAAAAGAAGATTATACTTTATACGCATCACATAGTATTTGGAATTGTAAAGATGATTTTATTAATTGGACTAAATCTGAAGCTTTTAGACTTGCTCATAAAAATGCGGGACAACATCAAGATCTATATATTGGTCATCCCAATTTTGAGGGATTTGAAAAAGTAATTTAAAAGAGATATATAATATAGCTATTAGTATGGATTCTGAAAATTTACAAAAAGAGTTTAAGGTTTTTAATATAACAATTGAAAGTCTTTCTATTTTTTATGGAATTTTTCTCATTGGCTGGGGCGTGGTAATTAGCCTAATATCTGGTAGTTCGTCTTTGACATCTTATATACCTTCATTTATTGGACTCCCTTTGTTTATTTTCTCTTATCTTGCTATTAAATTTCCCTCTAAAAAAAAACTATTTATGCATATTGTTGTTATTTTTGGTCTTGTAATATTTTTTGGCGGACTGGATTTTATAAGAACATTAGTGGGTGGTGCTGCGTTTGAAAATATTTGGGCCGACACTTCAAAAATAATGATGTTATTTACTGGTTTATTTTTTACTCTTCAATGTGTTCGGTCATTTATTTTTGCAAGAAGAAATAGATAGAATTTTTAATCTAAATTTGATTCTACAAATTCCCAATTAATTAGTTTTTCATAAAAATTTTCTAAATATTCTGGTCTTCTATTTTTATAATCTACGTAATAAGAATGCTCCCATACATCACAACCTAAAATAGGTTTCATGTTTTGAATTAATGTGTTTTCAGCATTAGGAGTTTTGCTAACAAATAATTTACCGTTATTAATTGATAGCCAGCACCAACCTGAACCAAATTGTGTAACACCTGCTTTAATAAATTCTTTTTTAAAATTTTCTTCACTTCCAAAGTCAGCGACTATTTTATCTTTCAATTTCTTTGGCATTTGGCCACCTCCGTTAGGTTTCATACATTTCCAGAACATAATGTGATTCCAGTGTTGACTAGCGTTATTAAAAATACCTATTTTTGATTTATCTTTTGAAGAATAAGTAATAATTTCTTCCAAAGACATTTTTGCCATTTCAGTATCTTTGATGAAATTATTTAAATTTGTTATATATGTTTGATGATGTTTTCCATGATGAAGATCTAATGTCTCTTCAGACATAATTGGGGCCAATGCGGACTTTTGATAGTCTAATTTGGGTAGAGAAAAAATCATATCTAAATATACTTTTTTTGAAAATTTTTTTAATCAATCATGATGACGCAACCAGCAAAGAAATAGCCGTTTTTTATGATCTAGAATTGTTGTATAATGTTAAAAGATTCAGGGCACCTGGCAACAGAACGCCCCTTTAAAATATGAAAAAAACAATTATAACATTGTCAATATTATTTATCCTAACAGCTTGCGCAACTCCAACAGTGGTAAATATTATAGGCCCAAATGATAACAATCTATCTTGTGAAGAATTAAGTAAAGAAATTGAAATAGCTAATAAGTATGCAGATGAAGCTCAAGAGGCAAAAAAAATGAGTTCTCCACATAATATTGGGGCATTATTATTTTTTCTTCCTGGCGCAGGTGTAACAATGAAAAATGTTGAAGAGGCAGTAATTGCTGCTAAAGAGAGAGCTTTGCATTTAAATAGAATTAAAGAGAAAAAAAGTTGTTAATTAAAAATCACCTGGAACAGAACGCCCCTTCTTTTAAATTATGTTAAAAAAAAAAATAGGGTGGAAATTTGACAATACATACTCGAACTTGACGAAAAGTATGTTGTCAAAATTAAACCCAACTCCAGTAAAAACTCCAGAATTAGTTCTGTTTAATCATAGTTTGTCAAAAAAAATTGATTTAGATTTTTCTCAAATAGACAATAAAGAATTAGCCTTAATTTTTTCAGGCAATAAATTGCCCGAAGGATCAGAGTCTATAGCCCAAGCTTATGCCGGTCACCAGTTTGGACACTTTACAATTTTAGGAGATGGAAGGGCTCTTACAATTGGAGAACATTTAGACAAAAATAAAAATCGTTACGACATACAATTTAAAGGTTCTGGAATAACTCCATATTCTAGAAATGCAGATGGAAGAGCAGCTTTAGGCCCAATGCTTAGAGAATATATAATTAGTGAAGCAATGCATAATTTAGGAGTTCCAACCACAAGAAGTTTAGCTGTAATTAAAACTGGCGAAGAAGTAGTTCGAGAGTCAATTTTAAAAGGGGCAATTTTAACTCGTGTTGCTTCTAGCCATATTAGAGTAGGAACTTTTCAGTATGCGTTAATTTCTAAAGATAAAAATGATTTAAAAACTTTATTTGATTACACTCTCAAACGTCACTATCCAAATATCATAAAATCCAAGTCTCCTGCTGCAGATCTTCTAAAGATTGTTTTAGAAAAACAAATTGATCTAATTTGTAATTGGATGAGAATTGGATTCATTCATGGAGTAATGAATACGGATAATATGACAATTTCAGGAGAGACAATTGATTATGGACCTTGTGCATTTATGGATAGATACGACCCTGAAACTGTATTTAGTTCAATAGATCATAAAGGACGATATGCTTATTATAATCAACCTAGAATAGCTAAATGGAACTTAGAAAGATTTGCAGAGTCTTTACTTCCTTTGATTGATAATGACAGCAAGGTTGCAATAGAAATTGCTGAGGGAGTGCTAAAAGAATTTCCAGAGAAATATAAAAAAAAATGGTTAAAAATGATGAAAAAAAAATTAGGTCTTATTGATAATAATTTAAAAGATGAACAGTTGATTAGTGAACTTTTATCTTGGATGCATCAAAACAAAGCAGATTTTACAAATACTTTTTGTTATTTAATGAATGAGTATAATTTAAATGATAAAATTTATAATGAAAAAAATTTTATATTATGGAAAAAAAAATGGGGAGATCGTATAAAGTTAAATAACAATTCTCTAGAAAAATCATTAAAAATTATGCGTAAAGTAAACCCTCTAGTTATTCCAAGGAATCATTTGGTAGAAGAGGCATTAAGCTATGCTACAAAAATGAATGATTTAAATAAAGTTATTGAACTACTAAAAGTTTTAGAAAATCCATATAGTAATATTTCGGCAACTTCTTTTTACCAATCAACTCCAACCTTGGAAGAAAATTATGTTACATATTGTGGTACTTAAGCAAATAAAATATTAATACATTATAATTAAGAAAATTTGTGAATAAATTTTCTTAATTTGTAATACAGTTTCCAACCCCAATTGTCTTGATCTTGTGGAAATTCTTGAAAATTTATAATTTCATTAGAACTATTTTTTCTACCGTTAGTAAAATTTTTCTTTGAATTTAAAATTCTATCAGGATATTTATCAGAAAATTTTTTATTCTTTACAGTAATTGAAACATAGTCATTCCAAATATCTCTACCTTTTTCCAAATTAGTGTAATGTTCTAGCACTTGAGGTTCAAAATTATTATATTCGCCCCATTTTTTAAGGGATATACTGCTATCGGGATAAAATCTCCAGTTATCAGTTTCATGTCTATGATATTTAGAATTTGAGGGAGCGTTTAAAAAAAATAAACCATCATCTTTAAGCACTCTTAATATTTCTAAATATGTTAACCAAAAAAATTCTGTATGTTCAAAATTAGATATAGAAATAACAACATCAACAGATTTATCCTCAAAAGGAAATTTATACGGGTCATCCAGGACTACATCTACATTTTCACCTTTAACAATATCTATGCCGATGTACTCCATGTTATCTTCAAGACTATTTTTAATATTGGAGTTTACTGATAATGATCCAATGTCAATTAACTTAAACTTTTTATTACTTAGCTTGTTTAAATAAACATTTTTAAAACTGTTAAAACTTTCTAGAGCAGAATTATGCATATCCTATAATATCAATCCTATTTATAAATTGCCAAAATATACTTACGCTATTTATATATTTACTGATATTATTTATTATTATTTTATTAATTAAATATAAAGCAAATAAATGAAATTTCATCTAGTTAACAAAAGTTTAGATAAAGATCAGTTTAGTGAGATATTAACTATAATCAGGTCTGAAAATGGATCGTCAGTTTTAGGCAATTTATCCTCTAAAAATACTCGAGACTATTTGAACATTGTTGTTGAAAATAAAAATATGGAATTATTTGTGATTCTAAATCCTAATATAATTGGATACGCTATAATAGCGAGTAAACCAGATAATTTAACTAAAAATTTTGAAAAATTAAAATTCAAAATATTTATTGATTTATTTTTTAAATTAAAATTTTTTACTTTAACAAATATTGCAATATCATTACTTAATATAGATACTTTATTTTTGGATAAGCAAAATAAACATTTAATAAATAAATCAGTAAACTTAAATCTTTTAGCAATTGAAAAAAAATTTCAAGGACAAGGTTTGGGAAGTAGTTTTTTAAAATTCATTATTCAATCAACTAAATTCAAAACAGATTTTATTACTTGTGAAACTGATAATTTAAGATCAACTAATTTTTATATGAAAAAATTAAAATTTAATATTATTGGTAATAAAATAAGGGTTCCAAAAATTTTTAAAGTACTTATAAAAAAAATAAATTAATATGAAAAAAATTTTGGATATTGCAGTAATTGGGAGTGGTTTAGCTGCTTTAAATTTTGCAGATACTTATACAAATAAAGGTAAAAAAATAAATTTAATATCTTTTGAAAATAAAGATTTGATAAATAGTAAAAATAAAAATGAATTAAAATTTTTACCTTCTCAAATGAAAGGTAAAAGCATAAATGTAAAAAATTTTTTTTCTGCCAATAGTTTTGAATTACAAAAAGGTTGTAAAGTTCTTGGAAGTTTAGAATTTGGAGGTTTATCAAATTATTGGGGTTTACAAATGGATAATTACTTTAACAAAAGTCAAAAAATTAGTTCTAAAACTTTAAAAGCAATCGAAAATCATTTAATAAAATTATTAAATAAATTTCAATTAATTGGATCATATGTGAAAAAAAATAAAATTTTATATAAAAATGATTTTCACATTCCAGATCAATTAAACTCATTAACTTTAGGAAAAAAAAATAATTATTTTAATTGTGAAAAACCAATATTAGGTTTCTTTTCCCAAAAAAATTTTAAAGGTAACTTAAATCATATTAATGAGGAAAAAAATAAGTTGAACTCTTTAAATTTTTTAAAAAAGATTAACAAAAATAAAAGAATTAACATATTGAATTTATATGTGAAAAAAATACTAAAAAATAAAAAAAAAATAGAGCTTGTTTGTGTAGATAGAAACAATAATGAAAAGAGGCTTAAAGTAAAAAAATTAGTTTTAGCAGCTGGTACTATTTCTACTACAAAACTAATTGCAGATTATTTAAATTTTCAGAGTGAGATAAAAGTAAAACACCATCCAAGACTATTCAGTATTTTTTTTTCAAAAAAGGCAATTAAATCAAAAATGAAATTTACTCCTTCAATTCTTCAAATAATAAGAAAATCCAATCAAGATTATTTTAGTGCAGATTTAAGACCTGGGAATAAGATGATCACTAACTCTATTGAAGAATTTTATCCTTTCATAAAACCTTTTAAGCCGATTATTAATTATTTAAATCATAGAATTATTTTTTCTAACATCTTATTAGACTCTAAAGATAGTGATATCTATATGAAAAAGATAAATAACAAATTTAGAATTTATAGTAAAAAATTCATAATGAAAAAAATTTTAAAAAAAAAGAATAAGAAAATTTATAAATTTCTACTATCAAAAAAAATTGTTTATCCATTCTATTACACCCACTTTCCTGGTCCTGGTGCTGACTACCATTATTTTGGAACAATACCCTTCAATACTGAAAAGAGACTTTCAGTTGACGATAATTGTAAGTTGAAAGGTTCTAGTAATATTTATGTAGTGGATAGTTCAATTTTTGAATTTAAAAAAAATAAATATCCATTAGGTATAGTCATGGCTAATGCTAGACGGATGGGAAGTATTTTATCCAAAATTAAAACCTAGACGGCTCTCTATAAAAATTAGATATTACTCTAACAATATACTCAATATATTTTGCAGGTATATTTTTGTGATTTGGTAAACAAATTATTTTGTTTTAAAAATCTTGACATGATTTTTCTCTCGAATTATTTCGGAAAATCTTATGACAGTCTACGTATTGTATTATTTTTTTATCTCAATTAATTTTAAAATAATACTGTTAAATTGTTTTTGCTCCAATACCTTCGAATGATTTTGATAATAAACTGATATTTTGCAGTCACTAGAATTAATATCTAGCGTGCAAAGAAACCAAAATTTTACATCAAGAATGTTTTGTTTGTTAATATCAATAAAGATTAAATCTTGACTTAAATAATTTACGTAATTTCTTATCGCATTGATTGAAGATACGTTATCTTTCATGTTTTTAACTTTAATGCTGTATGTATTAAAATTTGACTCATTTATATGATTTATTGCCTTAACGTATTCCGGCTTAGAGGTGATTTTTGTTTGATAAATTTGTTTAATGGTTTGCTCTGTAAAGTGATTTCCAATTGTTAGTAAGGACAAAATAACAATTATTGATAATTTTATTTTTTTAGATTCGTGTCTAAATGCTAATGTTGAAATTAGTAATATGATAGGAATTAAATTAAACATGACGTAACGTGGTAAAATTGTTGGCTTAAATAAATATCCAAATAAAATTGGTATTATGTAGGAAAATAAAATTATTATTAAGAAAAGAGAAAGGTAATTAATTTTTTTTATTTCACTGAAGTTTTTTATAATAAGAAAAATTAATATTAGAAGATGAATTCCACCAACTAACCTGGATCCAAAATAATTTGAAAAATAAAAGTTTGTGTAAAAGCTTAAAGATGGATTTGACATCCACCAATAATCTGTCTCTGAAATTGATGTAGAAGTAAAAAGTTGATAATAATATATAGATGATAAAATTAAAATTATTATTAGCGACACAATCATTGCAATAGAAATTTTTTTCTTAAAATAAGCTTTAAGTAACTCGTAAAAAAATATTGAAAAGAGTAAGATTAAACCAAACGGATGAACTAGAATATTAATAAACAATATTATTGAGAAAATAAATAAGTTTCTAATATTATTAGTATTATCAGAATATTTTATAAAACAAATAAGTGTTAAAGAGGATGTAAAAAAAAATAAAGAATAATTTCTCAATTCTTGTGAATAGCCAATCAAAAAAATATTTAAACTTATTAAGAAAGCAGAAAAAATATACGAATAATTTTTATTAATTTGTTTATCTAAGTAAATAATCGAAAAAATACTTAATATACCGAAAACTGCAGACAAAAGTCTGCCACTAAAAGTGCTATATCCAAATATTTGGTAGAAGCTTTTTAAAATAAGATTGTATAAAATTGAAGTTGATTCTATTTGATTATGGAAAAAACTTGTCTCTTGAAACGAAAATGATGGATTTGCAACCCAAAAAGATATGATTTCGTCATACCACAAATTGTCAAAATTTAAATTATAAATTCTAAAAAAAGCACCAATACTAATTATTAAAAATAGCATGAACTCTTTTTTTAAAAAAAATTTCATTAGTTTTCTAAAAAATATATTTATCAGATAAATATATTAATATACCAAAAGCGACACCTAGGAGAATCCAGTATAAGTTACCTTTGATCATGCTACAAATTTACTTAGGTCAGGTTTGAAATAGTTTGGGCCCTTCATAACTTTTCCATGTTCATTAAAAATAGGTTTGCCATCTGATCCTAATTTACTCATATTAGAATTCTGGACTTCTTCAAAGCACTTATCTAAATTAATCCCAAATGCGTGACCAGCTCCATAAGCAACATAAAGTATATCGGTTAAAGCGTCAGCCACTTCTTTTATGTCCTTTTTCTCTATGGCTTCTTTCAATTCTGATAATTCCTCTCTAATTAGATTAAGTCTTAGATTAATTATTTTATCATTTGGAAAACTTGCTTTAGTCTTCACTTCTTGACCAAAAATTTGCATAAATTTTTTTACATTTTCAAAGTTTGTCATATTTTCTCCATATAATTTATATTATATAAGTGTATTATACCAAAGAATCGCAAATGAAATATAGAATAGAGTTTGATAGTATAGGTAAAATTAAAGTTCCTGGTGATAAGTACTGGGGTGCTTCTACAGAAAGATCAAAAAAATATTTTAATATAGGAGATTTTCTTGTCAGACCGATTGTTATTCAATCAATTGCTGTAATCAAAAAAGCTGCATCGATCGTTAATGCAAAAAATAAAGATTTAGAGCCTAAAATAAGCAAATATATAATTAAAGCAGCTGATGAGGTTATAAAAGGTAAGCTCGATAATCACTTTCCTTTAAAAGTTTGGCAAACTGGATCGGGAACTCAAACAAATATGAATGTAAATGAAGTTATAGCGAACAGAGCTATTGAAATGATGGGTGGTAAAATGGGCTCGAAAAAACCGGTTCATCCAAATGACCATGTAAATAAATCACAATCAACTAACGATGTTTTTCCAACAGCAATGCATATTTCTATCGCTATTCAAACAAAAAACGAGCTTTTACCGTCGTTGAGATTGCTAGAAAAAGAGTTAACAAGAAAAACAAAAGAATTTAAAAGTATAGTTAAAGTTGGAAGAACTCATTTACAAGACGCTACTCCTTTAACACTTGGGCAAGAATTTTCTGGTTACCAATCACAATTAAAAAAATGTATTATAAGAATAGAAAGTGCGTTAAAAGAAATATATAATTTAGCTCAAGGTGGCACAGCTGTTGGAACTGGACTAAATACAAGAAGAAATTTTGATAAAAAAATCGTAAAAGAAATAAGTAAAATTACTAAATTGCCGTTTAAACCAGCTTCAAATAAATTTGCAGCATTAGCTGCTCATGACGAAATAGTTAATTTTTCTGGAACATTAAATACCACTGCTGTTTGTTTGATGAAAATTGCTAACGATATTAGATTTTTAGGCTCTGGGCCAAGAGCAGGATATGGAGAACTAATTTTACCTTCGAATGAACCTGGATCATCCATCATGCCGGGCAAGGTGAACCCTACACAGTCTGAGGCGGTCACAATGGTGTGCGTTAAAGTTATAGGAAATCACAACGGTATTACAATGGCTGGCTCACATGGTCATTTTGAATTAAATGTTTTTAAGCCATTAATTATTCACAATATTTTACAATCAATCAGCATCATGAGTGACTCTGCAAGAGCGTTTGGAATTTACTGTGTGAAAGGAATTAAGGCTGACAAAAAAAGAATTGGATATCTTCTTAATAATTCACTTATGCTAGTAACTGCCTTGGCACCAAGAATTGGTTACGATCGGGCAGCTCATATTGCTAAAACTGCGCATAAGAACGGAACAACTTTAAAAGAAGAGGTTTTAAAAACGGGACTAATTAATGATAAAGATTACGAAAGTTTAATGAGTCCAATTAAAATGACAAAGCCTAAATAAAGTTAAATTACCTCAAGAAGAAATCTCTTTATTTTATTCATATTGAATATACCAAAGAAATATTCATCAAAAAGTATCCTCTCAAAAGTTTCTTTAAAAAAAAGCATATCTTCCTCTTTATCAAAATGCTTATTACTAATGCTTATTTTTTCAAAATTAATTTTTTTGTTTAGAATATTAAGAGATCCGCGAACATTGAGGTTAAGTGCATCTTTACTAAATTTTTTTGATGGTATAAAATTTTTTAAAAATTTTTTCTTATTTTTTATTTCAAAGAAACATTGAAAATTAAGTCTTGGGTATTCATCAATTAGCAAGCTATCGCCTTTACAATTAATTACTCCACCCTGGATAGATGTTTTGTTTAAAAAAACTAAGTTTCCATAAGCTAAACTAAATTCAGAAAAATGATTTTCAATCAACCCCTTATGCCATCTTTTTTTTTTAACATAATTAACTTTGTTATTGCTATTAAATTTCTTTAATACATCTTGATTTTTTAGAAATTTTTCTAGATTTAGATTTTTAGCTAATTTTTTATCTATTTTGTTAATATTAATATTTGAGTATATTTCAAAAAAAGGGTTAATCTTAATTGAACTATCAAAGAAAAGTGACAATTCTTTATTTCTTAAATTGGCTTTTGAAATTTCAAATCTATCTTTCAAAATTAAAAAATTAAATTTTAAATAATTTTCTAAAATATTTATTTTAGATATTCCTGTTAATAAATTATTCTGATTTCTTTCAAAATTAAAATTTGCACTTATTCCTGTATTTGTAATTTTAAAATACAAATTATTCTTACTGTTATCTAAGGATAACTGAAATTCTTTGTCAAATATCTCTCCTTTAATTTTATTTTTTTGATATCCGTAATTAGAAAAATATAATTTTTTA
>QBYF01000013.1 GCA_003282965.1 Pelagibacteraceae bacterium AG-325-E13
AAAGATTTTTTGTATTAAAAAAAACAGGTTTGCTTTTAACTTTTAAATTTGACTCTTTAATAAATAAATTTGGTAAAGGAAAAACTTTAAATTCAATTGATTCATAATTAATAAGCTCTAGATCGTAATAATTAACTAAATAATCTTTTAAAATTTCTTGTTTTTTTTCATAATCGAAAAACTTTGGAATTGAAAGAAATAACAAAGTTGCAATTAAAAATATGGCTAATACATACTTTAAAAAGAAAAAAAATTTGAAAAATTTAGAATATTTGTTGTTGATTGTTTTGTAGATTTTATTAATCATTTTTTTTATTTTTATAACTAGTGTATAAATGAATTTTTTCTAAAATGAATAGCATTGATAAATTAATTGAAAATCTAAATAAAGAGCAAAAAGAAGCAGTATTAAATACGGAGGGGCCCAACTTAATTGTAGCTGGTGCTGGATCAGGAAAAACAAGAGTACTGACAACAAGATTAATACATATAATTAATCAAAAAAAAGCATGGCCAAATCAAGTTTTGTGCGTAACATTTACCAACAAAGCCGCTAAAGAAATGCAGAGTAGAGTTATGTCTCACTTAAAGGGAAGTTCAAATGCAGTTCCTTGGTTGGGAACATTTCATTCTATCAGTGTCAAATTTCTTAGAAGGCACGCTGAAGCGCTGGACTACAAAAGTAATTTCACCATACTAGATACAGAGGACCAAAAAAAATTGATCAGAAACATTGTTAAAGGTGAAAATTTAGATGCAAAAAAATTCTCTCCTCAATTAATCATGTATCATATTGATCAATGGAAAAATAAAGGTCTTTTGCCAAAAGATGTCGAGATAAAAAAGTCTGGATCAATTATCAAATCAATTTTAAAAGTTTATGATATTTATCAAAAAAAAGTAAAAGATTTAAATGCCTTTGATTTTGGTGATTTAATTTTATTTTGCGTAAAACTTTTCGAGGAACACTCTGATATCAGAGAAATTTATAAAAAAAACTTTAAATATATCCTAGTAGATGAATTTCAAGATACTAATTATATTCAAAACAAGTGGTTAAATTTATTAGTCAATGAAAAAAAAAATATTTGTTGTGTTGGGGATGATGACCAATCTATTTACAGTTGGAGAGGTGCTGAAATAAAAAATTTTTTAACTTTCGATAAAATTTATGAAAATTGCAAAGTATTTAAGTTGGAACAAAATTATAGATCAACAAAGAATATTCTGGAAACAGCCTCACAACTTATCTCTAATAATTCTAATAGAGTTGGAAAAAAATTATGGTCCTCTGCAGTTCAAGGTGAGACTGTAAAATTAAATTGCTATAAAACCGGAAAAGATGAAGCGCAAGGAATAAGCGATATAATAGAGCATAATTTAAAAAAAAATTATTCTCTTAATGATGTATCAATATTAGTTAGAGCTATTTATCAGACTAGGGAATTTGAAGAAAGATTTCTTCAAGTTGGCATAGGTTATAGAGTTTTAGGCGGAATAAAGTTTTATGAAAGAGCAGAAATAAAAGATGCCGTATCTTATCTAAGAATTATTAATCAAAAATATGATGATTTAGCGTTAGAGAGAGTAATTGGCGCGCCTAAAAGAGGGGTTGGTGAAAGCACTTTAAATCAAATTTATCTATTTAGTAATCAAAATAAGCTTAGTTTAGAAGACTCTATTATTAAAATTTTAGAAAGTGGAAAGTTTAAGCCTAAAATCAAAACTGCTTTAAAACAATTAATAAATTCAATTAATAAATGGCGAAAAGACTCGTTGAATATGAAGCATTATGATCTTCTTAAATTAGTATTAGATGAGTCTGGATATTCAGCAATGTTAAAAAATAAAAAAGATTTAGAAAACGAAAATAGATTAGAAAATCTGAAAGAATTATTAAGAGCAATGCAAGATTACGATAATCTTCAAAGTTTTTTAGAACATGTAGCATTAGCGACTTCAATCGATCAAGAATGGGATGGTGCTAAAGTAAATTTAATGACTATGCATGCTGCAAAAGGTTTGGAATTTGAGGTGGTTTTTTTACCTGGTTGGGAAGAAGGACTTTTTCCCCATCAAAAGTCTTTAGAGGAAAAAGGTGATTTTGCTTTAGAGGAAGAGAGAAGGTTAGCTTATGTTGGAATTACTCGAGCTAAAAAGGAAGTCTACTTGTCATTTGCAATGAAACGAGCCTATCATGGTGACTGGATGGATGCTTTACCTTCTAGATTTATAAACGAAATACCAGAAGATGGTGTAGAAAAAAATGAAATAAATATTAATAAAACAATTGAAGATTTTGAATTTAATCAAGATAATTCAATAGAATTTGATACTGAGTATAGAAGTCCAGGTTGGGATAGGTACAAAAAAAATAAAATTCTTAAATGGAAAAAATAAATAAACTAAAAAAATTATTTAAAAACTATGATTTAGATGGATACATTGTGCCAAAAAATGATGAATTTTTTAGTGAGTATATTCCAGAAAATAAAGACAGATTAAAATTCATAAGTAACTTTTCTGGATCCTATGGGTTTGCACTTATCTTAAAAAATAGAAATTATCTGTTTGTTGACGGCAGGTATACTTTACAAGCTAAGATACAAAGTAAAAAATTATTTGAGATTGTCACTATTCCTAATAAATTTCCTTTTGACGTCCTTAAAAAGAAGAGATTAAACATAGGCTTTGACCCAAAATTACATACCCAAAAAGGCTTGAAGGCTTTTTTCAATAAAACTAATTGTAAATTAGTGTCTATCAATCAAAATCTAATTGATAAATTGAATGCTCAAAAGGCAAATGGAAAATTAAAAAAATTTTATATTTTACCTAAACAAGCTGTTGGTCAAAATTACAAGTTAAAAATTAATAGATTAATCTACTTATTGAATGAAAAAAAAATTAATTTTCAATTTATATCTTCAAGTGAAAATATTGCATGGCTTCTGAATATAAGAGGTCAAGACTCAAAATTTGCTCCACTACCTAATGCTTATTTAACGCTCGATACTAATAAAAAAATTAATTTTTTTTGTAATTTAAGTAAAGTTGAAAATTCTTTTAAACAAAAATTTAAAAATATTAGATTTATAGATATAAAATATACAGATTTATTTCTTTCTCAAATTAAAAACAAAAAAATTTTAATAGACTCCTCGACCTGCTCTATTTATTTTGAAAATATACTAAAAAAAAATAATAATATTAATGAATTTAAAGATCCAATTTATTTCTTGAAATCTATAAAATCAAAAAAAGAAATTAAAAATACTATAAAATCTCATATTTATGATGGCGCAGCTCTCACGAAGTTTTTATTCTGGCTCAAAAAAAATTACAAAAAACATAATATTAATGAAATTAGTGCGCAGGAAAAATTATTACAGTATAGAAAAAAAAATAAAAATTTTAAGTTTTCAAGTTTTCCAACTATATCCGGGTCTGGCCCAAATGGAGCGATTATTCATTATAAAGCCTCAAAAAAAAGTAATAGAAAATTAAGAAAAGGAGATATTTACCTGGTAGACTCTGGAGGACAATATAATTTTGGTACTACAGATGTTACTCGTACAATCTCGCTAAATAATGGCGACAAGAGAATAAAAGATATTTTTACTAGGGTATTAAAAGGGCATATTGCAGTAGCAAATTATAAAATTAAAAAAAAAACATGTGGCGCTCAAATTGACATTGCAGCTAGAAAACCTTTAAAAGAAATGAATTTAGATTATTCTCATGGGACAGGTCATGGAGTTGGATATTTTTTAAATGTTCATGAAGGACCCCATGGGATTTCAAAAAATAATAAAATAAATTTTAAAGAAGGGGTAATAGTTTCCAATGAACCAGGCTATTACGAAAATGGTAAATTTGGAATAAGAATCGAAAATCTTATTAATGTAAAAAAAAATAAAAAAGGTTATTCATTTAATAATTTGACTATGGCTCCAATAGATAGAACCTTAATAAATAAACATGTATTAAAAAAAGATGAGATTAACTGGCTGAACAATTATCACAAACAGGTATTTAAGAGTCTTAAAAAATTTATGACCAAATCTGAATTATTAGACTTACAGCAAGCTTGTTCAAAGATCTAAAATTTTATACCATTCGTTTTCTTTAACAATTTTAATATTTAATTGTTTTGCAAGATCAACCTTTTTTTTTGTTGGTTTAGAATTACCTACTACCAAAATATTTAGTTTTTTTGAAATAGATCCTAAAACTTTTCCTCCATTATTTTCGACTAGTGACTTTGCTTCTGATCTACTCATTTTGTCAAAACCACCCGTAAACATTAGTGTCTTATTAGAAAATTTTCCTTTTTTGTTTCGAGTCTTAAAATTATTAATTTTTAACTTATCTATAAGCTGTTCTATAATATTTATATTTTTATCACTTGAACAAAAATTATTTATAGATTCTATTTGAATTTCACCAATTCCATCTAAATCAATTAGATGTTTTAAAATTTTTTTTCTATCGTTTTTCTCAAATAATTTAGAAAATTTTTCAATAGATTGAAAAAAACCTGCCAAGATTTTTGCATTCTCTTGACCTATATGTCTTATACCTACAGAAAAAATAAATCTATCAAGCTCTATAATTTTGGATTTTTCAATAGCCTTTTTAAGATTATCTATTGATAGTTTTCCCCAACCCTCCAGATTTTGAATCTTATTATAATTAATTGTAAAAATATCAGACGGTTCTCTAATTATCTTTAAATCCCAAAATTGATCTATTACTTTTTTTCCAAGACCATCAATATTAAATGCGTCTTTCGATACTAAGTGTTTTAATTTTTCTCGAGCAATATAATTACAATCATAACCTTTAAAACATCTTCTTACAGCATCCTCTTTTTTTGTAGATTTATTTATCTCTTTATGCGTAGCTCCTCCACATAAACATTTATTAGGAAAAATGTATTTCTTACTATTATGATTTCTTTTTGAAAAGTCTACTGAAACCACTTGAGGAATTACATCTCCAGCTCTTTGAATTTTAACTGTATCCCCTATTCTAATATCTTTTCTATTTATTTCATCTTCGTTATGTAAAGTTGCATTTGAAACAACTACCCCACCTACCGTCACTGGTTCTACTTTTGCAACAGGAGTAATTGCACCTGTTCTACCAACTTGAATTACTATGTCTTTAATTTTTGTAACTGCTTTTTCTGCTGAAAATTTATATGCTATAGCCCAACGTGGAGAATTAGATGTGTTTCCTAATCTTAACTGTAATTTTAGATCATTAACTTTATAAACAAGTCCATCAATATCATAATCTAATGAGGATTTTATTGAGTCTATATATTGATGTTGGATCTCAATCTCATCTAAGCTATTTACTATTTTACTTAGTGGATTTATTAAAAACCCCCAACTCTTTATCTTTGATAAAAATTCTTTTTGGGTATTAAATATCATCGGTTCTATTACTCCAAACCCATATGCAAAATATTTTAAAGGTATTTTAGATGTTTCTTTAGGATTTTTTTGTCTGAGCGATCCTCCAGCTGCATTTCTTGGGTTAGCAAAATTTCCTTTTATATTATTAAAATCTTTTTTTCCAATATATATCTCGCCTCGAATTTCTAATAAAGAAGGTAAGTTATTACCTTTTATTTTTTTGGGAATTGTATTTATAGTTTTTAGGTTTTCTAAAATATCTTCTCCAGTAGCACCGTCCCCTCTTGATAAACCCTTAGTTAAGACTCCATTTTCATAAATCAAAGTAGCTGAAATACCATCTATCTTAGGTTCAGATGAAAATTCAATATTTTGATTTTTAAAATTCAAAAAATTATTAATTTTACTTACAAAATCATTCATATCTTTTTTATCAAATGCATTTGATAAAGAAAGCATTGGTTTTAAATGTTTTACTTTTTTAAATTTGTTAGATGGAGGAGAGCCTATTATCTTTTTACTAAGATTTAACTTTTTAAGATAATCATTATTTTTTTCTAGATTAAAAATCTCTTTTTTCAAACTATCATATTCTGAGTCAGATATTGTAGGATTATCATTATCGAAGTATGATTTATTATGTTTCTTTAAAAGATTTATTTTTTTTCTATATATATCTATAACTTTTAATTTCTGATTCATTTTTTATTAAATTATTTAATCTTACTAAGAACCTTTTGCAGAAAATTACTGCTTTTTTTATCTTTTACTTTTTTTTTAATTTTGTAATCCTGGTTAAAAACTTTATAAGATTGTTCAAACCATTCGCTTGAGTTGTAATTATAACCTAAAATTTTAGCATATTTCTTTGCCTCTTTTTCTAAACCTAAATAATAATTTATTTCAACTAATCGATGTAAAGCTTCTTCAATAAAAACAGTCTTTTCATACTCTTCAACTATTTTTCTTAATCTATTTATGGCTGGAACCCATTTTTGTATAGATACGTAATATTTAGCAACATAAAGCTCTTTTGCGGCAAGTTGATTCTGAATTAAATCCTTTTTAAACTTTAAATCTATAGCATAATCTGAGTTAGGATATTTCTCTAAAAAAAAATCAATTTTCTTGTCGGCGTCTAATAGTGGTTTAAGATCTTTTTTTTCATCAGATATTTGTTCATAGTATATTATTGCAATTAAATAATGAGCGTACATAATATTTTTATCTGCAGGATATTTTTTTAGATATCTTTCTAAGTTTTCTAATGCCTCAATATAAAAATTTATTCCGTAAAGAGAGTAACTGGACATCACGGCTGATTTAGCAGCCAATTCAATAACTTTGAAATTTAGTTCAGCTTCTGAAAATTTTTTTTCTGCATAAAAATAATCCCCCTCTGCAAAAGCGTCTAATCCTTCTTCGTACAATTTATATGGATCAACTTTATCTTTGTTAATCTTATATTCAATATCTTTGTTTTGGGAACAAGATAGTAGTGAAAAAGTTAAAACAAAAATAAAAATTAGTTTTTGATACATTTTTTATACATATCAAATAAATTATACGAGGTAAAATTTTGTTTTATTAAATACTGGCTGAAAGTGTTTTTTTTGATGATTCTTCAACTTGGTTATTTTTTTTTGCTATATTTCCATTTTCTAATGACCAATTAGATTTGTCAGAAAAAAATTTTTTAAGCAATTTATTTGTTAATGAATGTCCTCCTTGAGAAGTTTTAACATGACCAAACATTCTGTATCCAGATAACATTAGGTCTCCAAGACAATCTAAAATTTTATGATAAACAAATTCATGCCTATTTCTCAAGCCATCCTCATTTAATATTTTGCTTCCCTTTACAACAATAGCGTTTTCAAGAGATCCACCCTTGGCCAATCCCTGGCTTTTTATAAAATCAATATCCTCATATAAACAAAAAGTTCTTGAGTTATAAATATTTGTTAAATCACCATCACTTAGCTTGAATTCTTTTCTTCTGGTTCTTATTAAAGGGTTGCTATAAATAATCTCGAAATCTACTATTAGATCATTTTCCAGTGGTTCAATTGATATATATTTTTTTCCTTCTTGAATTTCAACTTTCTTCAATGTTTTGATAAATTTTCTTGACTTTTTTTGCTCCTTTATTCCAACAGATCTAATAGCTTCAACAAATTCACTGGCAGATCCGTCTAAAATTGGAACTTCTGATGCATCAATCTCAACTAAAGCATTATCTATTCCTTCACCGTAAAAAGCTGCCATTAAATGTTCAACTGTTGATACTGTAGTCCCATTATTATTTTTAATTTTAGTACACAATATTGGTTCTACAACATTTTGATAGTTTGCCTCTATCAAATTTTCTTTATCCAAATCTGTTCTGCAAAATTTTATTCCAAAATTTTCACTCGCAGTTTTAACTGTTAAATTGGCTTTGATACCGTTATGCAATCCAACACCTGATAGTTTTATCGTATCGTTAATAGTTTTTTGGTTGTCTTGAGACATTAAAATTTTATACAGAATAGAGTAGTTCAAATTAAAACAACAAATGTTTCCAAAAAAAACAATAAACTATCCAAATAATGACTTAAAAATCCTTGTAATTAAAGAATTTTTTGTTTGAGTAATTGGAATTGCCTCTTTTTTCCAACCATAGTTAGACAAATAAGAGGCATTTAAAATCATCTTACCAATATTTAAATCTTTAATTAAATCAGTTTTGTTACGTAAAAAATAAGATTTAAAATTTTCTTTGAAATTAGAAAAAATAGCTTCATCTTCAATAGATAAATAAATTCTTGTACTATCTTTTTTTAGAGACTTTATATTAATATTTTTATTAAAGATAACATTTATAATCTCCTCTATTCTAGCTTTTGCTATATCGATAACTAATTTTTTTTTAATTTTTCTATAATTCCCCTCAATAAAATATTTTTCTTCAAATAATTCGCTTTCAGAAAAACTTTTATCTTTGTAAGGTCTATCTGATAAGATTTCATCTATAATCTTATAATCAAGAGAGCAGACTTTCTTTATATCTCTAAAAATTATACTTGTGCCAAAATTAAAATTTTCAACATATCTAAAAGATCCATTATCGAAAAAACTTAAATCAGAGTTATTTTTATTAATTTTTATTTTAAAAAAAGTCTCAGTATTATTATCTTTATCAATTAATTCAACACCTTCAATAAAGTTCTTTATAAATATTTTCTTTATACTCAAATTATTTTTATTAAATAATCGTTTAATATTCTTTAAATCATTGTTTTTAATTAAAAAAAAAGTAAGTTCATGACTATAAAAGTCTCCAAATAAACCTATAGGTAAATTTTCAATTCGTTTATCATCTAGAATACTCTTGGAATTAAAAATATGAATAATAGTTTTTTCTTTTTCGTTCTCAGTCACTGCTAACTTAAGAGAATTTAAAATATAAGAAATATTTTCTTTTAAAACCTGAGACCCATTAAGTTTTTTAAAACCTGAAATATTTATACATGTGTAATGAGAATGATCTAAAATTACAGTAACGTCCTTAAAAACACAGTTTAATTTTTCTTCGATTGATTCAATGTTTTTCTTTATTGTATTCTCTATTAAATCAATATTAGTAAATTTGTCATTACAAAATCCCTCGTTATCTACGTCAATTTTTTCTTTAATCTTAAAATTATGATTATTATCATATAAGCCAGCTATAAAAATAAATCTTGAATGATTAATTTCAATAAAAAGATTTGGGATATTTAATTGCATAATTTAATTTAAAATTAATTGGTCTTTAATTCTATAATCAAATATCTTATAATTTTTAAAGTTACTATTATCTTTAGAAAGTAAGAAATTTTTTAAACTAAAAATGTAATCATCAATCGGCAATTTGATAACTTTTTCATCATACATAATTAAATCCCACCTTCCAGACTCAAAAAAGTAAAAAGATTTTATCATTTCTAATGGAAACTTTATATTTTTAAGTTCTTTGTATAAAGAATAAAAATCTTTTCCACTGCCAAAAACTATAGGTAAATCTTTGTATGCTTCTACATCCACATAGTTGATCAAATCTCCTTTATTAGAAATAAAATATTTTTTTTTTTTATTTTGTAAAATAGCTATGGGAATTTTTTCTACAATAATTATTTTTAAAGTATTTGGGTATATTTTTTTAACACTAAAACTTTCTATAAAAGTCTCTCCTCTTAATTTATTTTCTATATCTCTAATATCTAAGAAAAATAAATTCTCTTTATATAAAAAATTTAGTTTTTTTTGTATTGAGTCGATCTCTATAGTTAAGTTATTTTCTACCTTTATTGTTTGAATATTTAAACTTGAATTTAAAATAAGATTGGATTTTGGAGTATAGGTAGTTAAAAAAATAAAAAGTACAATCAGTCCAAGTAAGGATTTTTTCATTTATTTAAGCTAGCATTAGACAATATTTTTTTAACTAAGTTTTGAAAAGAAATTCCTTTATAATCAGCTATCTCTGGAACTAAAGATAGGTTAGTCATGCCCGGTTGAGTGTTAATCTCCAAAAGATAAAATTTATTATTAAAAAATTTAAAGTCTGATCTAGTTATCCCTTTGCACCCCAATGCATCATTAGCTTTTTTGGCAATCTTCAGGGCTTGACGATATTTATATCTTTTTAAATTAGCAGGCATTATATGCTTGGTTTTTGCTGCTTTAGAATACTTCGCTTTATAGTCATAAAACTCTCTTTTAGGCTCAAGTTCAATAGCGCCTAATGGGTTTCCGTTAATAACTGCTACTTGGATTTCTTGACCTCCAATATAAGGCTCAAAAATCAATTCTAAATGTTTTCTAAAAAGAAATTTTGAAGATTTATTTAAATCTTGAATATTTTTACATATTCTTACTCCTATACTAGATCCTTCATTGATTGGCTTAACAACAATAGGAAACTTGATTTTTTTCATTTGTATCGATCTATTTAGTTTGGCTTTAGTAAAATTTTTTTTTTGAAACACAAAATATGATGGAGTCTTGATTTTATTTTTCTTAAAAATTTCTTTTGAAATTACTTTGTTCATAGCATTATAAGAGCTTATTACCCCTGAATGGGTATAGGGAATTCTTAAATACTCAAAATAACTCTGAACAACTCCATCTTCTCCATCTTTACCATGTAGAGCATTAAAGATTAAATCAATTTTTTTTTTATTTATTAAACTCAAAGATTTTTTTTTAGGATCAAAGGTCGATACTTTATAACCTAATTTTTTTATAGCTTTTATACAAGCTTTACCAGTGTCAAGACTAACTTCCCTCTCACCAGATGTGCCTCCTAGAACTACTAAAACTTTTTTATTTTTCATTACCAATAATTTTAATCTCTAAATCAAGTCTAATTCCAGTTTTAGATTTTACTTCGTCTCTTACTTTGTTTATTAATTTTTCTATATCAGCTGTTTTCGCCTCACCATCATTTAAAAAAAAATTACAGTGTTTTTCAGAAATCTTCGCATCTCCTATATAAAGTTTATCACAACCAGACTCTTTAATTAACATCCATGCTTTTTTTTCATTACTATTTTTAAACGTACTACCTCCGGTTTTTATTCGGCTAGGTTGAGATTCTTTTTTTCTCTGAATTAATTCTTCTTGTTTTTTTTCAATTAGTTTTTTTGAAGAAATTTTTCCTCTAAGTTTTGCTGACAATATTACATAGTTTTCTGGAAGATTCGTACCTCTATAATAAAATGATATTTCATTGTTTTTTATTTCTTTTTCGTTACCTTTATCGTCAAGTACTTTTATTGATACTAAAACTTTAGAGATATCTGAGCCATAACATCCACTATTCATCGCAATCGCTCCACCTATTGAACCTGGAATACAGGAAAGAAATTCCATATTTCCAATATCATTATTTTTTGCAAAATCCGAAACTTTTCGATCTAATATTGCAGCGCCGACTTCAATAGTACTTCTCTCTAATAACTTAATGTCTGAAAATTTTGATCCTAATTTAATCACTACTCCTTTCACGCCAGAGTCTCTAATAAGTGTATTTGAACCTGCGCCTAAAATGTGGATTTTATAATTATTTTTTTTAATTTCTTTTAAAAATTCTATCAACTGTTCTTTGTTTTCAGGTCTAAAAAATATATCGGCGGGACCCCCTAGATTGAACCAGCTGTATTTGGATAAATTTTCGTTAATTATTAAATTCTTACCAAATTTTTTTTGTAAAACATCTTTTTCTGAATTCATAAACTAAACTTTAATTCTCTCATCCATTGTGAAATAGAGCCAGCCCCCATACCAACTATAATTTCATTACTTATTAAATTCTTTTTAAAATAATTTGATAACTCCTTTTGATTTTTTATAAGCACTACCTGTGTCTTAGAATTCATAGATATTAGTTTTGCAAAATTATATAAATTGAAATTTACATTTTTCTTTTCCCCTGCTGCATAGAGTGGACAAATTAAGACTAAATCTGACTGATGAAATGATTTAGAAAAAGCTTTTTTTAATGACATTATCCTAGAATATCGATGGGGTTCAAAAACCGTAATAATTTTTCTATTATCATAAGCCTTATTTATTCCATCTAAAATTGATGAAATTTCAGTTGGATGATGAGCATAATCATCAAAAAATTCATTTTTGTCTTTTGAAAAAATTTTTGTCATTCTTCTTTGAACTCCAGAGAAATTCTTTAAAGCTTTTTTAATTATGTCAATTTTCACTCCAAGATTAATACAAACTGCAACCGCCGCAGCTGCATTAAGAATATTATGTCTACCTATTAATCTTAAATTAATATTTCTAATTACTCTTCTTCTGCCATTTAAATTTTTATAATATAAGTCAAACAAAGAATGAGTAGCATTATATCGTGGGTTGCTAATTCTGTAATTAGACTCTTTTTTAAATCCATATGTTAATATATTTTTATTTCTTATTCTGGATAAAATTTTATTTATATTTTTATTATCAATACAGATTAAAGATTTTCCAATAGGTGGCGTCTTATTAATAAATTCTATAAATGCCTTTTCCAAATTTTTATAACTTTTATAGTAATCTATATGTTCAAAATCTATATTTGTAACTATCGAGTAATTGATGGGTAATTTTAAGAAACTTCCATCTGATTCATCAGCTTCTAAAATAGCCCACTCTCCCTTACCTAACTTAGCATTACTTTTAAATGAGTTAATAACTCCTCCATTAATAATTGTTGGATCTAATTTTTGATCAGATAAAATTTTTGCTACAAGAGAAGTTGTGGTAGTCTTTCCATGGGAACCAGTAATAATAATATTTTTTTTTAGTGAAACAACATTAGCTAGCACTTCTGCTCTTGAGTAAATAGGAATCTTTTTTATTCTTGCTTGTTTTATCTCAACATTATTATTTTTTATTGCTGATGATTTTACAACGATTGTAGCGTTTTTGATATTTTTTTTAGAATGTCCTGTAAATACTTTTATTCCTGCCTTCAAACAATTAGAAGTACTTTTATTTTTATTCTGATCACTGCCTTGAATATTAAATCCCATATTTTTCATAACTTGAGCTAAACCGCTCATACCGATTCCCCCAATACCCAAAAAATGAATAATTTCTTTTTGACCTATTCTAATATTCTTCATTATGTAGCATCTTATTTATATGTTTATCGATATTTTTATATACTGATTTATCAGAATATTCTCTTTGTTTGCTAATCATTTGACTTAATAAAGATGGGTCTTTACTTATTTTATTGATCAACTGAAATAATTTAAAATTTAAATCTTTTTCCTCTATTAGATAACTATATCCATTTTTATAATAATAAGTGGCGTTCTTTAACTGATGGTCATCAGCTGAAGATGGTAAAGGAACAGCTATAAAAGGAACTTTTGCATTAATTAGCTCAGCTAGCATTGAAGATCCTGAGCGAGTAATTGCTAAGTTAATTTTCTTAAAATAATTTAAAATATTATCTGTGAAGTTAAAAATTTCATAATCAATATTTAAATTTTCATAGAATGAAGTCAAAAATTTATTCTGTTCAGGAAGACATTGTTGGTAAATTTTTAAAGATATTCTAGCTTCATGACACTCTTCAAAAATTGCAGTGAGTTTTTCTGCAAAAATTTTTGCTGCTTGACTGCCTCCCAGTATTAATATTTTAAGGCTTTCTTCTCTTTGGATAAAATCATAATTAATTTGAAAATTAAGTATTTCTTTTCTAATGATATTTCCTATTTCGAAAACTTTTTTGGAATATTTTTCTGAAATTCCTTCGACTTCTTTATTTGATACAAAAATTTTATCTGCGAGCGGTAACAAATACTTATTAGCTTTTCCAATAATTAAATTGTTTTCATAGATAATAAATGGAACTCTTAGTATTTTGGCAGCTAAACAGACTGGAAAAGAAGAATACCCACCCATACCAAAAACTAAATTTGGTCTATTATTCAATAAAAAAATAAATGATCTTAATATAGAGTAAAAAATAATTAATATTGAAATTAATGATTTAAATATGTTTTTTTTAAAAATAGTCGAAGAATCAATTTCAACAACCTTTAGATTATTATAGGCCTTCAAATATCTTAGGCCTCTTTTGTCTGATATTATTTGAACATGTATATTTTTATCGATGAAATGTTTAGCTAAACTATACGCAGGAATTACATGTCCTCCTGTTCCACCAGTAGCAATAATTATCTTTTTTAATTTCTTATTCATATATATCCAATTTAAGTTTTGTGTAATTTAAAATTATTCCAGCAAGAACAGCGCTTCCAATAAGGGATGACCCTCCATAACTTAAAAAAGGCAAAGTCATTCCTGTTGTTGGTAATAAACTAGTGTTTACTCCAATATGGATAAATGTCTGAAAAATGAGGAGTGAAGAAAGCCCACATAAAGAGAGTTTTAAAAACTCATCATTTTTTAAAATACAATTTTTGATAATCCTAAAAGCAATATACAAAAAAATCGTTACTATTAAGATTGAAATAATTGAACCATATTCTTCAGAAATAATTGCAATGATATAATCTGTGTGAGCTTCTGGCACGCTATCTTTTAAAATACCTTCGCCCATTCCCTGGCCTTTAAGACCTCCTTGTTTTATGGCATTTAAAGCTGTTGAAGATTGAAAACTATCTCCTTTATTAGGATCTAAAAATGTTACTAAACGATTAATTATGTAACCGAACTTCTCAGGCATTAAAAATAAAAGACCACCTATTGAGATAATAAAAATGATAAAAAAACTAAAAATATATAGTAAGCTTACACCTGAAACAAACACGATTGCTACCCAGCTTCCAATAAGTAAAATTGATTGTCCTAAATCTGGTTGATCAATTAAAAGAATTATTACAGAAGCTAACAAAAGGAAGCTAAATAAATATTTTATTTTAGAGTTTTTTAGTTTTTCTAAAGTTAAAATCTTAACTGTAGCTAAAATAAAAAAAGGTTTTAAAAGTTCTATAGGTTGTAACCTAAATAGATATAAATCTAACCATCTCTTAGCACCTTTTACTTCTACGCCAATTATGGGTACTAAAATCAATAAAAGAAAAGAAAATATAAAAAATGGAACAACAGTTTTTCTGAGTACAGATGTCTCTAGAGCAGAAATAATAAACATTATTGAAAGAGCTAATAGAGTGAAAATTAAATGTTTTGAAAAAAAGAAGTAATAAGCTTTGTTTAATCTTTCTCCTGCAAGCGAAGAGGTGGATGAAAATGAAAAAAAAATTCCCAAGAAAAATAAGAGCAAAAAACCAAAAAAAATATTTTTATCAATATTTCTCCAATAGTTATTAAATTCAAATTTAAATAAATTTTTTAGCATATAATTTACTTAATTTCTTAAACTCATTACCTCTGTTTTCAAAATTTTTATACTGATCAAATGATGCTGCCCCTGGACTTAACAAAATTACATTGTTTATTTTATTTGATAATTTTATTTCTTTTAAAATACTTATTACTGCGTTTCTTAAGTTTTTTTTAATGGTGAATTTTACTTTATTCTTCAATTGTTTTTTAAAAAAAGAGATATTTTTTCCTATTATGTAAGATTTAATAATATTATTTTTAACATTATTTAAATCAATTTTATCTTTTGCTTTTGGTAGTCCTCCTACAATCCAGTAAATATTTTTACTACTAGCTAAAGCGAACTTTGATGATTGCAAACTAGTTGCTTTTGAGTCATTTATAAAAGTAACTCCATGTTTTTTAAAAAAAATTTCATATCTATGAGACAAACCCTTAAAAGAATTCATAGATTTTATAAAAGAATTATCACTAATTTTTATTTTTTTGGCTAAAGTATAAACAAAATTCATATTTTCATCATTAGCTCTTGAGCTTAAATATATATTGTTTATTTTAAGTTTTATTTTTTTATAATCTCTATATTTTAATAAAATTAATTTACTTAAATATTTTTTTTTTCTAAAAACACTTATTAAATCATCATTAATGATAGCAAAATCATTTTTTTTTTGTAAACGAAAAATTTTGAACTTTGATTGTAGATATTTTTTCATTGAGCCATGCCAATCCAAATGGTCAGTGGTTATATTAAGTAATATTGAAAAGTTTGGATGTATAAATTTTGAATGAGAAAGTTGAAATGAAGAAGCTTCAATGATTAAGAATGCATTTTTTTTAATTTTTAAGTTTAAAACAGGTCTTCCAATATTCCCGCCAAGCAGAACATTAAAGTTATTTTTTTTTAATAAATGGTAAATAATCTTACAAGTAGTTGATTTTCCATTTGATCCAGTAACTACGACAGAGTTGAACTTTGAATTAGTTAAATATAATAAATCTATATCTGTTATTATTTTTTTTTCATATCTCTTTAACTCTTTTTTGTATTTTGAGTTTTTCAAACTTATACCTGGACTTAAAATGACATAATCTACTTTTTTTAAAATATTGTTAAAATTTTTAATACCTTTAAAGCCAAATTTTTTTCTTAACTTTAAATTATCATCCCAAACATAAAAGTCATGAATTTTCCTTCTTTTAAAATATTGAATAACTGACTGCCCGGTTGAACCCAAGCCATAGACTAAAAATGAAAATTTTTTTAAATTTAAAATATGAGCCATTCACTAACGTAATTTTAACGTCGCCAAACCAACTAAAGCCAATATTATTGCAATAATCCAAAATCGAATTACAATAGTTGATTCAGCCCAACCTTTCTTTTCGAAATGATGGTGTATTGGAGCCATCTTAAAAATTCTTTTGCCAGTAAGTTTAAATGAAATTACTTGAATAATGACTGACACTGTTTCAAGAACAAACAGGCCTCCTATTATTGCTAGCACAATTTCGTGTTTAGCAATTATTGCTACTGCAGCCAAAGAACCACCTAAAGATAATGAACCGGTGTCTCCCATAAAAATCTTAGCTGGAGGAGCATTATACCAAAGAAAACCTAAACAAGATCCTACTATTGAACCACAAAATATCGAAAGCTCACCAACGTCAGGAATATATTGTAATTGAAGGTACTCAGAAAAAATTGTGTTTCCAACTACGTAAGAAATTAATGTGAATGAAAGAGCAACCAACATTACTGGAACAGTGGCCAATCCATCTAAACCATCAGTTAAATTTACTGCATTTGATGATCCAATTATTACGAACAATCCAAAAGGAATAAAAAAAAGACCCATATGCCAGATTAAATTTTTAAAGAAAGGAAAGTATAAATTATACAAATATTCGTGTTCAGAAAATTTTACTAAAATAAAAAGAGTAACTGCACTAATAATTAATTGACCAAGAAATTTAAATCTTGAATTTAATCCCCTTGAATTTTTATATTTTATTTTTAATAAGTCATCTATAAATCCCAAAAGACCTAAACTTAAAGAAACAAAGACTAGTGTCCAAATATAAATATTATTTAAATCAGCCCACAATAAAGTGCTGGTAAGCATCCCAATTATTATAATTACTCCACCCATTGTAGGGGTTCCCGATTTTTTGATGATATGATCTATAGGCCCATCTTGTCGGATAGGTCCAGAAATCATATTTTCTGAAAAAATTTTAATAAGTGGTCCCCCGATAATAAAAACTACAACTAAAGAAGTAATTACTGAAAGTCCCGTTCTAAAAGTAAGGTATTTAAATACGTTAAGAAAAGAATACTGATCAATAAAAGATGTAAGTAAATTAAATAACATCTAAATCCCTTTTATCATTGCGTTGCTAATAATATTTAATCCAGTTGCGTTAGATCCTTTTATCATCAAATAATCATTATTAGTGATTATATTTTTTAAAATAAGGTCAACATCTTGATTTGATTGACAAATATTTCCTCGCTTCTCTTTCTTTAAATTTTTATAGGTAAAAAGGGTCTTTTCTCCCTTAACAAAAACTTTATCAATATCTGAACTGTTAATAAGTTTGGATAATTCCTTGTGATAAAGTTCTGATTTTTTTCCAAGCTCAAGCATATCACCTAATAACAAATACTTCTTAAATTTTTCTTTCTTTATCTCAGAAAAACTATTTAAAGCATTTTTCATTGAAAGTGGATTTGCGTTGTAACTTTCATCTATTAAATTAAAAGTTTTTTTATATCTCTTTACTTTATATATTTTACCTCTTCCTACAGAAGGATCGAAATATTTAAACGTATGCAAATTTTTTTGAAAGTTTAAATTAAGTTCTGATAAAACAGCTAAAGAAGCTAAAACATTATAGATATTTAAATTCCTCATTTCAAACTCTAAGATTGAGTTCAGAACTTGTACGGTAGCTTTTTTTTCTATTCTATTTTTATTTATTCTAACTAGTCTAATATCTGATTTTTTAGACTTTCCGAAGGAGATTATTTTTATGTTTTTTAACTTAGCGTTTTTATACATAAATTTAAAAAATTTATCGTCTCGATTTAAGATTAATGTTCCATTTTTCTCAATGTTATTAATGATCTCACTTTTTGCTTTTGCGATACCTTCCACATTAGAAAAATTCTCTATATGTGCCTCTGCAATATTTGTAATTACAGCTAAATTGGGCTTAATGATTTTAGATAAACGATGTATTTCTCCTTTTTTGCTCATTCCTACCTCAAATACTCCAAATTTATCATCTTGCCTCAGATTAGATAAACTAACTGGAACTCCGTAATGATTATTGAAAGATCTCGGGGAAGCGTAAGTATTACTATGTTTTTTAAGTAAATTGCTAAGCATATTTTTTAATGAAGTTTTTCCAGCACTACCTGTTATTGCGATAACCTTTGCTTTGCTGCTTTCTCTTTTAAGTTTGGCAAATGTATTAAGAAAAATTTTTGGGTCGTGGACATTTATTACTTTCTTTTTATGTTTTTTATTATGCTCTGATGATATTACATAACTTGCTCCTTTTTTTATTGCTTTAGAAATAAATTTATTTCCATCATTATTTTTTCCTCGAATGGCTATGAATAAATTAT
>QBYF01000014.1 GCA_003282965.1 Pelagibacteraceae bacterium AG-325-E13
ATAGCTTTTTTCTCTTCAGCAGAAATTTTATCTCCATGTTCTTTTAAACTCTTCTCCGTTGAAAAAACCAAACTATCAGCTTGGTTCCTTGCATCAACTGACTCTCTTTTCTTCTTGTCAGCTTCTTTATTAGCCTCAGCGTCTTTAACCATCTTTTGAATTTCTTCTTCAGATAAACCACCAGATGCCTGAATTTGAATTTTTTGCTCTTTTCCAGTTCCTTTATCTTTAGCTGAAACGTTTACAATTCCATTTGCATCAATATCAAACGTAACTTCGATTTGAGGCGTTCCTCTTGCAGCAGGAGGTATTCCTACTAATTCAAAATTTCCTAAAATTTTATTATCCGAAGCCATTTCCCTTTCACCCTGTAGAACTCTTATTGAGACCGCAGGCTGGTTATCCTCTGCAGTTGAAAATACCTGACTTTTTTTAGTTGGTATCGTTGTATTTTTTTCAATTAGTTTGGTTGAGACACCACCTAAAGTTTCTATTCCAAGAGATAAAGGGGTCACGTCTAACAATAAAACATCCTTAACGTCACCTTGTAAAACACCTGCTTGAATAGCTGCTCCCATAGCAACCACTTCATCAGGATTCACACTCTTATTAGGTTCTTTGCCAAAGAAATTTTTAACTGTTTCAACAATTTTAGGCATTCTAGTCATACCACCAACTAAAACCACCTCATTAATTTCTGCCGCAGAAAAACCTGAGTCTTTAAGAGCAATCTTGCAAGGTTCTAAGGTTTTTTCGACTAGTTCAGAAACTAAAGCTTCTAGTTTCGCTCTTGTAAACTTTAAATTAACGTGCTTTGGTCCTGTTTTATCAGCAGTGATGAAGGGTAAATTTATTTCTGTTTGAGCGGCAGAAGATAGTTCTATCTTAGCTTTTTCAGCAGCTTCCTTTAATCTTTGTAAAGCCAATTTGTCATTCTTTAAATCAATTCCATTATCTTTCTTAAATTCATCGATTAAGTATTTAACAATTGCATCGTCAAAATCTTCTCCTCCCAGAAAAGTATCTCCATTAGTAGACTTAACTTCAAAAACACCATCTCCGATTTCTAATATTGAAACATCAAATGTTCCACCTCCTAAATCATATACAGCAATTTTTTGACCATTTTTTTTATCCAATCCATAAGCTAATGCAGCAGCGGTTGGTTCATTTATAATTCTTAGAACTTCTAAGCCTGCAATTTTTCCAGCATCTTTTGTTGCTTGCCTTTGAGCGTCATTAAAATAAGCAGGAACGGTAATCACAGCCTTTGATACAGCTTGACCTAAATATTTTTCTGCAGTTTCTTTCATTTTTTGTAAAACGAAAGCAGAGATTTGTGAAGGTGAATATTTTTTTCCTTTACCCTCAATCCAAGCTTCTCCATTATCTGATTTAATTATTTTAAAAGGAACTCTACCAAGGTCTTTTTTTACTGTTTCATCTTCAAAAGATCTTCCTATCAATCTTTTAGCAGCAAATATTGTATCTTGTGCATTTGTAACAGCTTGTCTTTTTGCTGGTTGGCCGACAAGTTTTTCTTCATTTTCTAAAAAAGCAACTACCGAAGGTGTTGTTCTTGTTCCTTCTGTATTTTCTAAAACTTTAGCCTGTGATCCATCCATAATGGCAACACAAGAGTTTGTAGTTCCTAAATCAATTCCTATTACTTTGCTCATTGTTTAAATTCCTTTAATTGTTGGTATTTATATGGGTGTTTTTTCCTCTTCTGCAAGGTTAATTCTCCTCTTTTTTCTTATTTTTTTCGTCATTTTTTGTTGTTTTTTTCTTAGCTACGGCAACTAATGCGGGCCTTAATAATCTCTCTCCCAACATATATCCTGGCTGAATTTCTTGTAGAATAGCTCCAGTTTCTGCAGTTTCATCTTCAACTTCAGACATAGCTTGATGAAGATTTGGATCAAATTTATGATTTTTTGTGTCAATCTTTTTTATTCTATTTTTTTCAAATATGGATACCAAGTCTTTTTCAATAATTGTTAAATTTTCTAAGAATTTATCTAAATCCTTATTATTTTTAAGCACCTCGTCATTTTGAATAGCCAATTTTGCTCTCTGTAGATTATCCAAAATAGCTAAGCTTTCTTTTGCAAAATTAAAAGAACCAAATTCAAAAGCGTCTTTAATTTCCTTCTCAAATCTTCTTCTTTGATTTTCTATTTCTGCCAAAGATCTTAATAATTTATCCTCTGACTCAGCAAATTTATCTTCTATAGTTTTTTCTTTTTTTACCTCAGAGTGAGATTCGTGATCTTTATTCTGATCCTTTTCTGACTCAACATCTTTTTTTTGATCATTTTCAAACATGATAATTGCTATATAGTGTCTATAATTTAAAATACTAGATATAGATGAAAAAAATTTTAATAGGCACGCATAATACTGGAAAATTTAAAGAAATTAGCTATCTATTATCTAAAAGTATCAAAAAAATTTCTCCGATTAAATTTAAAATTAAAAGCCCAAAAGAGACTGGTAAAACTTTTTCATCTAATGCTCAGTTAAAGGCAAAATATTTTTCAAAATTTACCAAATTACCAGTAATTTCCGATGATTCAGGTATTTGTATAAAAGCTTTAAAAAATCAACCAGGAATTTACTCAGCTAGATGGGCTAAAAAACACGGAAGCTTTTCAAATGCCATGAAATTTATATTAAAGAAAATTAAAAAAAAAAAAGATAGATCAGCTGTATTTGTGTGTAGCTTATCATTTAAATATCCTAGAAAAAAAATAGTTACCGTAGTAGGCAAAATTAAAGGAAAAATCTCATATGAGATGCGCGGAGTTAATGGTTTTGGATATGACCCAATATTTATACCTAATTCAGGAATACTTACATTTGGTGAAATGACGAAATCTAGTAAAATTAGTATGGACCACAGGTATATTGCTTTCAAAAAACTAAAAAAAAAAATTAGAACTTTGTAAATTTTTTATTTTCAGCCTTATAAATATTTAAATTTTGAATAATTTTTTTGTTTTCAAAACTAAAAGTTCCAATTTTACCTTTAATTTTTCCTTTAAAAGAGAAATCATTAACCGTATTAATTTTACCATTTTTTTTCCAAGCGTAATAAATTAGGCCTAAGGCATCATAAGCTAAAATTGTCATTTCACTTGGAGAACTATTAAAAGTTTTCAAATAAGTGTCTTGGTACTTTTTAAATTCTTTATAATCTACTGAAGGATAGTATAATTTTTTTACAGTATTTTCATAAAAGATACTTTCATCAAACCACTGGTTTAAAGTTGTAAATAAAACTTTATCTTGATCTACATCTGTGAAAACTAAAGAGGTCAATACGCTTTTTAAACTATTCCCGAAATCTATTATTATCACAGAGTCAAAGTTTACCTCTCCTAAAGTATATTTTTGCTCTAATCTTTCCAATTGTTTTTTTGACTGCTCGTCGTCTTTGTCTTCAAACATCTTTTTTCTATTTTCTAGATTCTTTTTTCTTTGTGTATAGTTTGTTAAAATTTCTATTTCACCAGTTAAGATTTTTGGGTCGGAGCTGTATTTAAAGATTTTATAGCTTTTTAAATCAAAATTATCTAATTTTTTTTCTACAAAGCTTGTATAATTATTTTTAGGTATAAGAATAATAGTTTTATTTTTTCTTTGTTTTTTTATAAATTTCATTAGAGCCTTCATTTGAGACTCAAGACTAATTCCAATACTTATTATGTTGTTTTGAAATTCTGGGTTTATATTTGAAGGAGAAATAAATACCGTATCATTAAATTTTTTAACTTCATCAAAATCCTCATTATTGATTGGCCCAATTATAATATCAACATTTTGAGATCGAATTTCTTGAATTGCTTTATTTAATTTTTTTTTATCGTCCGAGCCAGAGTCTCTTGGAATAATATAAACATTTTTATCATTTATTTCATTTAATGCTAATTGCAATGAATATAGAAGCGAATTTCCAAGTTCCTTATATTCTCCGCTAAGAGGAGCCAATAAACCTACTTTAAGAATATTATTATTCTCATTACTTAATAGATTAGAATTAAAAAATATTAATATATAAGTTAATATTGATATAAATTTATTTTTCATAAAATGAAATTATTTACTAAAACTTTATATATTGTTTCAACCCCCATTGGAAATCTAGATGATATAACTATACGTGCAATAGATGTATTAAAAAACTCTGATGTAATTCTTTGTGAAGACACTAGACACTCTTTAAAGCTGTTAAATCATTTAAAAATTAAAAAAAAATTAATCTCATATCACAAGTTCAATGAAAAAAAAGAACTTGAAAAAATCATAGAATATTTAAATGAAGGCAAAATTTTGTCTTTAATTTCAGATGCAGGTACTCCTTCACTTTCTGATCCAGGTAGACTATTGATATCAACATGCGTTAAAAAAAATATAAAGATTGTACCAATTCCTGGAGCTTCTTCTATTACAGCTTCTATAAGCGTATCTGGCTTTAAAGATCAATTTCTTTTTTATGGATTTTTACCAAAGACTGAAAAAGAAATAGAAAAAACTCTATCTACTCTCTCTCAGTATAGTTTTTCTCAGATATTTTTTATACCTGCCATTAAGATAAATTTTTACCTGAAAAAATTTAAACAATTTTTTTCAGGCAGAAAACTGTTAATTGCTAAAGAACTTACAAAGTTACACGAGTCATTTTATAGAGAGGATATTGATAAAATTGATATGTTTAAAACTCCTATCAAAGGTGAGTTAACAGTTGTAATATCAGAAAAAAAAATTAAAGATAAATTTTTTGATGAAAAAAAAGTTATTAAAAAAGCGAAATTATATTTAAATAAATATAGTTTAAAGGATGTTGTTGAATTACTATTTCAGTCAGAAAAAATTAATAAAAAAAAGATTTATCAAATATGTTTAAATATTAAAAAAAAAGATGAAAAAGATAACTAGTTTATTATTAATATTATTTTTAGTCTCTTGCTCTTCTGTTGGTAGATTCGGTACAGGCGTTGATATAACATTTGATCCTAGAACAATTGGCATGCAAATTGATGATGCTATAATGCAAAAAAATTTAAACGCGAGACTCGCCTTAACAGATAAAAAATACTTTTTGTCTATTCAATCAGAAGTTATTGATGGAAGAATATTTCTATCGGGCAAAGTCGAGGAGCCTGAAGAAAAAATCAAAATAACAAAAATGGCATGGGAAACAAAAGGTGTTAGATCAGTAAAGAATGCAATTAGTATTAAAGGACAGAGTAATTTTAAAAGTACAGCAAAAGATATTTTAATTACAAGTCAATTAAGATCAGCTTTGATATTCAATAAAAAAACTAAGGCAAGAAATTATACTTTAGAAACAATAAATAAAAATATTTATATTTTTGGTATAGCAATGGATAAGGAAGAAAAAAAAGAGGTGATTATTGAAGCAAATAAAATATATGATGTAGAAAGTGTTATTCCCTCCATTTACTTAGCCTCAGAATTAAGTCGTAATAAACTATAATTTTAATAATCAATTACATGCGCAGAGTAAGCTGCCACCGAAGCTAGATTTAAAATATCTGATGTGCTTGACCTCAAAGGAGCCACTTCAATTGGCAAACCTAGACCTATTAATAGAGGGCCAATTAGTTTTGCCCCTCCATACACTTTCATAAGTTTGGTTGAAATAGCAGCACTATGTAATGCTGGCATAATTAAAATATTTGCATTACCAACTATTTTAGAGAAAGGATATGTCTCTCGATAGATTGGGTTCAAGGCTACGTCTGGCTGCATTTCACCGTCAAAGTCAAAATCTACCTTATCTCTCTTCAATAATTCTATTGCATCTCTCACATGTTTAGTATTTTTTGATATAGGATTACCGAATGTAGAGTGAGAAAGAAATGCTACTTTCGGATCAAACCCAAATAATCTCGCAACTCTTACACAAGATTTAGAAACATTAGCTAATCTTTGCGCTGAAGGAAAATCTTGAACATTAGTATCTGCCACTAGAATTGTTTTCCCCTTTGAATTAATCATTGTCATACCAAAGATTTCTTCCCCAGGCCTTGAATCTACAACTTTCTTAAGTTTTTCTATTGAAGCTGCATAATGTCTTATATTACCTGTAACCATTGCATCTGCATCTTTACAGGCAATCATGGAAGATCCCCAAGCAATACGATCATTTCTTACTAATCTATCAACATCTCGCTCTAATTGACCTTCTCTCTGTAATTTTTTGTATAAATGTTTTACGTATTTCTCTCTCCTTTGCTTATTTGTTGAATTTACTATTTCAATTTTATAATTTTGATCTAAACCAATCTTTTTTAACTGTTCTTTTATTCTTTTTTCAGCACCAATTAAAATTGGCGTACCGAGCTTATTTTTTCCAAACTCTATAGCTGCTTTAAGCATATTTTCATCTTCTCCCTCAGCAAATATAACTCTTTTAGGATTTTTTCTTACTTTTGCATTGATACCTTGCATCAAAGACATTGAGGGATCTAGACGATTTGTTAGCTCATCTTCATAATTATCAAAATCTTTAATTTTTTTTCTTGCTACTCCGCTTTTAATTGCAGCTTTAGCAACTGCTAATGGTATTACACTTATTAATCTAGGATCAAAAGTTGAAGGAATTATATAATTCTTTCCATATCTCGGTCTATCTCCACCATACGCTGAAACAACTTCATCAGGCACGTCCTCTCGCGCTAAAGATGCAATAGCTTTAGCTGCTGAAACTTTCATTTCTTCATTAATTTCTTTCGCTCTTACATCTAATGCCCCTCTAAATATATATGGAAATCCAATTAAGTTATTTACTTGATTGGGGTAATCCGATCTTCCAGTAGCAACTATAGCATCTGATCTTACTTCATTAATAATTTCTGGTTTAATTTCTGGGTCAGGATTTGCACAAGCAAAAATAATTGGATTTTTTGCCATTGATTTGATCATTTCTTTTGACACCACATCCTTAGCAGATAATCCTAAAAATACATCGGCATCTTTCATGGCCTCTTTTAGTGTTCTTAATTTAGTATTAGCAGCAAAAGTTGATTTGAATTGATCTACATTTTTTCTTCCCTGATAGATTACTCCCTTACTATCACACATGATGATATTTTTATTTTTTACTCCAGAACTTATAAATAAATTTGTGCAAGCTTGAGCTGAGGCACCTGCTCCATTTATTACTACTTTTACATTTTCAATCTTTTTTTTTGAGATATCCAAAGCGTTTATTAAAGCGGCTAAAGTGATAATTGCAGTACCATGTTGATCATCATGAAATATTGGAATGTCTAAAATTTTTTTAAGTTTTTCCTCTATTATAAAGCAATCTGGAGCTGCTATATCTTCAAGATTTATACCTCCAAAGGTGTCACTAATATTTTTTATTGTCTCAACTATAGAGTCAATATTGCTATTATTAATTTCAATATCAATTGAGTCAATATCGGCGAATCTTTTAAATAAAACTGATTTGCCTTCCATCACCGGTTTTGAAGCAAGAGAGCCAAGATTTCCAAGACCTAATATTGCTGAACCATTACTAATAACTGCAACTAGATTTCCTTTACTAGTATAATCATAAGCAAGGTCAGGGTTTTTAGCTATTTCTTTTACTGGTGCAGCTACTCCCGGTGAATAAGCTAAAGACAAATCTCTTTTAGTAATCAAGGGTTTAGAAGAGCTTATCTCAATTTTGCCTGACTTTCCTTTTATATGAAAATCTAGAGCTTCTTTATCAGAATAATGGTCAATTTTAGATTTTTTTGTCATTTAAACTATCAGCATGTAATATAACTAACATTATCGCATTATTTATTTATTATTTGTGGCCTAATTTAGAATTTATATGAACTTGTTGTCGTCAACATATGTTTTTAGCTTTTTCACCTTATTAAGTAGAATTCTAGGTTATCTCAGGGATATATTAATTGCAATATTTTTAGGAGCATCAGTTTTTGCAGATGCATTTTTTGTTGCTTTTAGACTTCCTAACACTTTCAGAAGACTGTTTGCAGAAGGAACTTTTAACGCAGCATTTATACCTAGTTATATTTCTGAAAAAACTAAAAATCACAAAAAAGGAAAAAAATTTGCAGATGAGACTTTAGGTATATTAATTCTGATTCTTTTTTTTATAGTTCTTCTTGTTGAAATATTTACGCCTTACTTAGTTTACTTAATCGCACCAGGCTTTTTGGAAGATAGTCAAAAATTCAATCTTGCAGTTGAATTTACTAGAATAACATTTCCATTTTTATTATTTGTAAGTATTTCGTCTTTTTTCGCAGGAATTTTAAATTCTAATAATAAATTTGCCGCAGCCGCAGCTGCGCCGATAATACTAAATGTTGTTTTAATATTAAGTCTTTTAATATCTTATTTTTTTAATTTAGATTTTGCAAAACAATTGTCCTATGGGGTTTCTTTGGCAGGAATAATTCAATTATTTTTTCTTATGTTTTTTGCAAAAAAATATTACAAACCATCTATTGAATTTAAAACTAAACTAAGTGGTAAAGTAAAATTCTTTTTTAAGAAACTTTTACCTAGTGTTCTTTCTTCAGGAGTTACACAAATTAATATTTTGGTAGGCACAATCATAGCTTCTTTTGAGGCAAGCGCAGTATCCTATCTATACTATGCAGATCGAATTTATCAGATTAACTTAGCTATAGCAGGTATAGCAGTAGGAACTGTTTCTTTGCCAGTTTTAGCTAAAGCTTTTAAGGAAAAAAATAGTTCAAAGATTTCTAATATTCAAAGTAGATCCTTAGAACTTTCACTTTTATTATCAATACCTGCAAGTATAGGTTTAATCTTAGCATCAAAAGAAATTGTAAATGCATTATTTGGATATGGATCTTTTACTATTGAAAATATTAATATGACCGCCTTAGCTTTAAAATATTTCGGTTATGGTATTCCAGCTTTTGCTCTGATAAAAATCTTATCCAATTTCTTTTTTGCTAGAAACAATACTAAAACTCCATTTTATATTTCAACATTTATAGTTTTATTTAATATTTTGATAAGTATTACCTTCTTTAACAAAGTTGGTTTCGTAATAATCCCCATTGCTACCTCTATATCTACCTGGATTGGTGTGATGATTTATATATATCTACTTAATGATAAGAATTTTTTATTACTTAAGAATTATCTACCTAAAAATATTTTTAAGATTATTTTAAATACGGTATTTATGTCTTTTCTTTTGATACTTGCTTTAGATTATTATGGAGATTATTTAGATTATAATTATAAATATAAATCAGTTTATTTACTGATAATTGTTGGTTTTGTTGGTAGTGTTTATTTGGTATCGTGTTACTTAACAGGAATTTTGAAAACAAAAAATTTTAAAACAAATTGATATGAATAATAAAGAATTGGTATTTTCAGGCGTTCAACCCACAGGTAATCTGCATTTAGGAAATTATCTTGGGGCTATAAAAAATTTTGTATCATTACAAAAAGAAACGAATTGTGTTTACTGTGTAGTAGATCTTCACGCTATAACTACTTTTCAAAACCCTAAAGAATTAAAAAATAATATTTTAGAAACTGCCGCATGTTTTCTAGCAACTGGACTAGACCCAAAAAAAAGTATAATTTTTAATCAATCTTCAGTTCCCGCCCATTCAGAATTAGCTTGGATTTTTAACTGCGTATCAAGAGTCGGTTGGTTAAATAGAATGACTCAATTTAAAGATAAAGCTGGATCGGACAAAGAAAAAGCTAGTGTGGGACTTTATATTTATCCAAATCTTATGGCGGCTGATATTTTGTTATATAAAGCCACTCATGTCCCAGTTGGAGCAGATCAAAAACAGCATTTAGAATTAACTAGAGATATCGCCCAAAAGTTTAATAAAGATTTTAATTGTGAGGATTTTTTTCCTTTACCCGAACCTCTCATTCTTAAAAATATTTCTAGAGTAATGAGTTTAAGAGATGGAACTAAAAAAATGAGTAAATCTGAGGAGTCTGATTATTCAAGAATTAATCTTAAAGATAGTCCAGATGAAATTGTAAAAAAAATTAAAAAAGCTAAATCAGATTCTGAGTCCATCCCAGATAATATAAAATCTTTAGAAAAAAAACCTGAAGCATTAAACCTTTTGACTATATTTTCAGATGTTTCTAAAATTAATCTAGAAAATGTTTTAAAAGAAATGGCTGGAAAAGAATATTCTTATTTAAAAAAAAAACTAGCAGATCTTTTAGTAAGTGAAATTTCACCCATCGGTAAAGAAATAGTTAAATTAATGGATGATAAGACCTATTTGACTAATATATTGAAAAAAGGCACTGAAAAAGCAAGCATTAAAGCTGAGGAAAACCTTAAAAATATACGTGAAAAAGTTGGCTTGATATAATATACAATATCCAAATGATCCATACAGAACCAACACCTAATCCAGAGTCTTTAAAATTTTTGTCTGAAAATACAATTTCAAATATAGGGACTGAGGAATTTCAAAAAAATGAAATTAAAAAAATAAACAACCCATTTATAAAAGAATTATTAAGTTTTAAGGGAGTAGAATTAGTTCTCGTCTCAAAAAATTTTTTATCAGTAAAAAAAACAAAAGATATCTCTTGGAACGAATTAAAACCAATGGTTATTTCACATTTAAATCATTATTTTGAAAATAACAAAGAACCCATTTTAAAGGAAGAATTAAAGAGAAAAGAAACCAAAGATCATACTGATGAAACTGTTCAAAAAATAATTGATGTACTAGACACAAAGATTAGACCCGCAGTAGCAAGAGACGGAGGAGATATAAAGTTTAAATCTTTTGAAAATGGAGTTGTTAAAGTTGAACTTCAAGGAAGCTGCTCGGGTTGTCCCAGCTCCTTAATGACTTTAAAACAAGGAGTACAAAACTTATTAAAACATTACGTAAAAGAGGTTAATTCTGTAGAGGCGAACTAGTATGAAAAAAAAATTAAGTTACAGAGATCAATTAATTGAATTAGCCAACATATATGATGTTAAAGAAATTAAAGATTACGTAAAAAATAAAAAGAATTTAACTTCAGGTCAACTAGAGTTAATATTAAAAAAGAATAAGATTATAATACCAAAAGAATTTAAAACTAATTTCTTTAAAGAAAATTTTACTAAACCATTATCTAGAGTATCAAAACGTATAGAAGATTTTAAAGAAGATAGTTCAAGAAAGGCTTCTAGAGTTTCAAGACAAATAACTTATCTAAAAGAAGATAGTTCAAGAAATTTTTCTAGATTTTGGTCAAATTTGTGGAGATCAATGGGTAACCTAGGTCTAGGTATTTTGAACACTTTTCCAAAAGTGGGAAAAGCAATTTATCATTTTACCGGTGATTCTTTAACTAACTTATTTCATGGAATTTATGATCAGCAGGTAAACAAAAACAAAGCAGGTAAAATTGTTCTAGCTTTCTTTTTAATTGCGGGAGGTATAACTATTTTGGTGTCAGGCGTTGATACATTTAAGAAAATAGATAAATCTCAGGAAAAACAAATAGTAAAAAAAGAAATTAAAAAACCAGAAGTAAAAGTTAAAAAAGAAATTAAAAAACCAGAAGTTAAAGTTAAAAAAGAAGTTAAAAAACCAAAAAATAATGAAAAAGTTCCAGAACTTATTCTACCAGACTTAAATTTAAAAACACAAACGGTTTTAAGTTTATTTGAAGATGTAGAATATGACTTAAATACTGTAAGATACGAAAAAACTGTTAAACCAATTTACTTTACTCAATTTCCAAAAGATTTAGATGAAATTCAGAGCGTTCAATTAAAGAAAGAAACTTTTATTAAGATTGTTCTTCCATTAATAGTTGCTGAGAACGAAAAGATATTAGATGACAGATTAAAATTGAAAGATATTTCTTCAAGAAAAATTACGTCTGATGATGAGAAACAATGGCTAAGACAAAAATTTTTAGAATATAAAATTAAAAAAAGCGATGTTGAGGAATTAAAAATTAGAATGGACATAATTCCTGCGTCTATTGCCCTTGCTCAAGCCGCTAAGGAGAGTGGTTGGGGAACATCCCGTTTTGCTTTAGAGGGCAACGCAATATTTGGTCAATGGACTTGGAATGGAGCAGGAATCGAACCTTTATTAAAAGATAAATCTAAAAATCATAAAATTTTAAGATTTCCAATTTTGAGAGCTTCAGTTAAAGCTTATAAAAATAATCTCAATACTCATAAAGGTTATGTAAAATTTAGAGAAAAAAGAAAGCAATTAAGAGATAAAAATAAAAAGATTCATGGGCTTAAATTAACTCAAACACTCGAAAATTATGCCCAAGCTGGAAGTGAATATACAAAGATTTTAGCACAAATTATTGTTCAAAATAGACTGATGGATTTTGAGCCAGTGAGATTAGAAAACTCGATTCAGCAACGACAGTTGAATTTATAAATACTTATTTATCAGATACAACAAATTGAATTCCAAGCCAGCGCCAAAATCCATCTATCTCTTTTAAAGAGCAATTTATTCTACCGCGTTCCCCAACAAATTTTTCCATAATATCTATTTTTAAAGCATTTTTTTCAATGAAAGATATTTTAGAATTTCTCCATTTATTACCTTCATTTGAAAAACAATTTATTTGTTCTAAATTATTAATATTCTCTTCGAAAAATATTTTTATACTTGGAGGATTTTTAGACTGTAGTAAATATTTATCTTCAGGTAAGATTATTTTATACTTTAAAGGAAGAGTTTTCATCAAAGTTTTAAATCTATTTAATTCACCATATTTTTCATTTATTGGGAATCTAGGAAGTTCCCACAAATCTTTAGTTTCATCAATTACTCCTGAGTGTTGGCCAAAAGCATAATTAAATCCTAAATCTTTAATTATTTTTTTAAATTCTTCACTATATTCACCAAAGGGATAAGAAAAGAAGTCTGAATTTTTTCCCAGTTTTTTTTTAAAAATCTCAATTGATTTTAAGATATCGTCTTTAATAATTTCTGCACTTTCGTCAACAAGATATTCGTGTGAATGACTATGGTTTCCGATTTCCGCTTGATCAGTCTTTTGAATTTCTAAAATCTGATCCCAATTCATATAATTAAAAGATCCAACTTCTCTAGTATTCACAAATAAGATAAAAGGTATTTTTTTTTCCCTTAAGATTGGCCAGGCATTTTCATAAAATGACAAAAGACCATCATCAATAGTTAATAAAACTTTTCTTTCTTTTTTGTTTTTAGAAAGATCCTCTTTAAAATTTTTCGGATGAACAAATCGAATACCTTGATTTTCAATTATCTTTAATTGTTCTTTAAAAACGTCTAATTGAATATTTGTAGATGGATATTTTTTCTCATCAAATCTATGATACATTATTGATATAATGCCGTAATCATTAAAAGTTTTTGCAAATAAAGTTGAATATGAATTGTTTTGAGGAAATAAAAAAATTATAAATATAACGATGATTAAAGATTTTTTAATAATAAATTGCACAGGCAAAAATGATAAAGTTGGTTTAAAAATAAATAATAATTTTTTTGTTCATGATTTTCAAACTAAAATTCAAAATAATGAAATATTAGTTTCAACCATATTAAATTTGACTAAAAAGCACAAAGCTAATATTAATAAAGATTTTACTGTTCTAGTTAACAACGGTCCAGGCAGTTTTTCAACTATAAGAGTTGCTTTGGCAGTGGCAAAAGGAATCAAAATATCAAATAATGTAAATTTATTTGGATTTAAAGATGAGGATTTATTACAATTTAACCTTGAAAATATTGAAGTTTTAATTAATAAAAATTTAATAGAGAAAAAATTGATAAAACCATTATATTTTAGTTAAATAAGAATTTATGAGTACAATTGAACAAAAGTGTAAAGAAAAAGGCGTCAGATTAACTGAGCAGAGAAAGATAATTGCTAAAATACTCTCAGAATCAAAAGAAGATTATGGCTCTAAAGATCACCCAGATGTTGATGAGCTACATAAACGCGTTACACAGATTGATGATAAAATAAGTATTGCCACTGTTTATAGAACAGTAAAACTTTTTGAAGAAGCTGGGATTTTGATAAAGCACGATTTTAAAACAGGCAAAGCAAGATATGAAATTAATGATGACCATAATCATTTAATTGATATTAATAGTGGGGAGATAGTAGAATTTGTGGATAAAGAAATTGAGTCTTTACAAGAAAAAATTGCAAACAAACTTGGTTACAAATTAGTAGATCATAAACTTGAACTATACGGTTCAAAAATCAAAAAGTAAATTGTCAAAAAAAATATTTATTAAAACACTAGGATGTCAAATGAATGAATATGATAGCAATCGTATTCTGGATTTAGTAAAAAAAATTAATTATTCATCTACTGAAAATTTAAAAGAGGCAGATTGCTATATTCTTAACACTTGCCATATAAGAGAAAAAGCAACAGACAAAGTTTATCACGAGGTAGGTAGAGTCAAAAAAGAGTTTAGGGATAAAAAAAAACCAATAGTATTAATTACTGGTTGCGTAGCTCAAGCCGAAGGTGATGTAATGCTAAAAAAAGAAAAATATATTAATGCAATAGTTGGGCCACAATCTTATCATGAACTAAATAATATAATTTTAAATTCAGAAAATAAAAACACAAAAATTAATTCAACGGAATTCGAAGTTATTAAAAAATTTGATCAACTAAATATTGTAAAAAATACTAATAGTAAAATCTCTTCTTTTTTAACAATTCAGGAGGGGTGTGATAAATTTTGTAAATTTTGCGTTGTTCCTTATACAAGAGGCCCAGAATACTCTAGATCAACTTCTGAAATTATATCAGAAGCCAAACAACTTGTTGAAAACGGTTCACGAGAAATTACTTTACTCGGACAGAATGTAAATGCTTATAACTGGAACAATCAAAGACTTTCTGACTTATTGTATTCATTAAATGAAATTAAATATTTAAAAAGAATAAGATATACCACTTCTCACCCAAATGATTTTACAGATGATTTAATACAAGCGCATGTCGAATGTAATAAATTAATGCCACTTTTACACCTACCTGTTCAAAGCGGATCAACAAAGATTTTAAAAAATATGAATAGAAATCATACCATAAAAGAATATTTGGAGATAATCGAGAAACTGAAAAAAAAGAAACCAACTATAAAATTTTCAAGTGATTTTATCATTGCTTATCCAGGCGAAACTTTAAATGATTTTGAAAAAACTCTCTCACTAATGAAACAAGTGGAATTCATTAATTCATATTCATTTATTTTTAGTGCCAGACCTGGGACACCTGCTGCAAATTTCATAGCTATAGATGAGAAAATTGCAAAAGAAAGATTGGCTATCTTTCAAAAAACGGCAAATGAAATTAAAGAAAAGTATAGAAAAGGACTTGTTAATTCGACAGCAATTGTATTATTTGAAAATAATACCAGAGGCTTAAATAAATATTTTGGAAGAGATGAATATTTTAACTCAGTTATAGTTAATAGCAATGAGGATTTAACTGGAACAATTCAAAAAGTAAAAATTAACAAATGTAATCAAAACACTTTATTTGGGGAAATTATTATGGAGGATAAAAGAAAGGAATTTGCAGCTTAATATATGTCAGAGATAACCAAATTAGATCAAAGT
>QBYF01000015.1 GCA_003282965.1 Pelagibacteraceae bacterium AG-325-E13
GTTGTAACTTTTTCTGCTAAATCTAAATTTTTTAAACCATTCCATTTTTGTGTGGTTGTAAGGAGTTTTTTAATATTAAATTTTTTATTTCTTAAAAAAGAAATAGTTCCTTTAGGAGCTCCTTTGTCTCTTATAAGATTTGTTAAATTTCTAGTATCAATACCTGTTATACCTACTATTTTATTTTGTTTAAGCCATTGATCTAAATGTTTAAGAGATCTGTAATTAGACGGGTCTGTAATTTCAGTATTTATTATCACACCCTTCGTCCAAACTTTATCTGATTCATGGTCTTCTTTGTTCGACCCAACATTACCCACATGAGGAAAAGTGAAATTAATAATTTGTTCAGCATAAGAAGGATCAGAAATAATTTCTTGGTATCCTGTTATAGATGTGTTGAAGCACACTTCTCCAGTGGCTGTCCCTTGATAACCTAAACCTACACCTTTAAAAAATTTCCCGTTTTGAAGAATTAAAATAGCATTGGAATCGATCTTTTTAAGATTTTTATAAGAGTTTATATTTTGACCAAATTGCTTCAAATACAACTCATAAGTTAAAGTAAAAAACTTATAAACATGATTTTGCGAAACATATGAAATAGAAATAAAATCGTCAAGAAAGTTCTTTTTATTTTAGATAAGAATTGTGATTAAAATAAATTTTTAAAATTTATGCCTCTAAAAAAACAAATAGAAGACAAGCTAAACGCAGCCTTAAAGGCCAAAGACAAAAACACATATCCGACATTAAGACTTATAGTCTCAGCAATTAAAGATGCTGAAATAGCTGGTCGCTCCAAAGGTCAAAAAGAAATTAAAGATTCTGATATAATAGGTCTTTTAAAAAAGATGATAAAACAAAGAAACGAGTCTTGCGAAGTTTATAAAAAAGCTGGGCGAACCGAACTGTTTGAGAGCGAGACAAAAGAAATAAATGTTATTAATACTTTTTTACCTAAGCAGCTCAGCGAAGAAGAAACAAAAAAAATTTGTGAGGAAGTAATTAAGTCTGTTGGAGCCTCAACAATGAAAGATATGGGAAAAGTTATGGGAGCGCTAAAATCTAAACATGCTGATACATTGGACTTTTCAAAAGTAAATAGAATAATTAAAGGACTTTTAAATTAAATGAAATACCCAAAAGAATATCTTGATGAAATAAAATTAAGATTAAAAGTATCTCAAGTCGTAAGCAAATCTGTACAATTAAAAAAAAGAGGAAAAGAATTTATAGGACTTTCACCATTTAAAAATGAAAAAAGTCCATCTTTTACCGTTAACGATGAAAAAGAGTTTTACCACTGTTTTAGTAGCGGAGAGCATGGAAACATTTTTGATTTTTTAATGAAGACAAAATCTATAGGCTTTGGCGAAGCAGTAAAAATACTAGCAGCAGAAGCAGGCATGCAGCCTTATAGATTTTCGAACTTTGATAAAAAAAAGGATTTACGATTTCAAACTTATAAAAATATTTATAGAGAATATTCAGATTATTTTTATAAAGAACTATTTAATCCAATTAATAAAGATGCATTAGAATATTTAAACAAAAGAGGTTTAGACAAAAGCAGTTTAGAAGAATTTAAATTAGGTTTTGTTCCCTGGAAAAATAATTTTTATCAAGATCTTTTAAAAAAATATTCTGAAGAAGATATAAACTTAACAGGTTTATATTATAAACATGATAAGAGTGGAAAATATATTGACAGGTTTAACTCAAGAATAATATTTCCAGTAAACAACGTCTCTGGTGACCCAGTTGCTTTTGGTGGAAGAATAATAAAAGAAAGTAAACTAGCAAAATATATTAACTCTCCTGAAACTGAATTTTATAAAAAAGGAAGTATGATTTTTAATTTAGATAAGGCAAAAGCATGTCGGTCAGAAACTAATGAAGTTATCATAGTTGAAGGCTATATAGATGTAGTTAGCGTTTACTCAAGTGGAATTAAAAATGTTATTGCTAACTCTGGAACTGCATTAACTGATCGACAAATAAATATAATTTGGAAATTTTTTTCAAATCCAATAATATGTTTAGATGGTGATAAGAGCGGCCAAGACGCTGCATTAAGAATTGCAGAAAAACTTTTTCCGATGATTAATGATGAGAACAAAATTTTTTTTTCTATTATGCCAGAAGGAAATGATCCAGATGATTATATAAAACAAAATGGTAAAGAGAAATTTTTATCTTTTTTGAAGGAAAAAAAGATAATTCAAAATTATATTTGGGACTATCATTTAAAGAAGATCAACCGCAATAATCCCTTTGAGGTTTCTAAATTTGAAAAAGAAATTAAAAAAATGTGTTATTTAATTAAAGATGAAACATTAAAAAAGTATGTTCTTGAAGATTTTTTGGAAAAAATTAAGAAATTAACTCCAATTCAAAGTACAAGAAGAAAATATCAAAGTTTTCAAAAGTATAAAAGTAAACAAGATTATCAAATATTAAATGAAACCAAAACTTTACATCAAAAAAATAGTCATTTTTCAAAAATTCAAATAAAAGAATTTTCTATTTTATTTATAATGTTAAATTATCCTAAAGTGGTAATAAAAAAGATAGAAGATATATCAAAAATAATTTTTTTCTCAGAAAAAAATGAGAGTTTAAAAAAAATAATTATCAGTTCGTTGTTAGATGGAAATGGCAGTGAAAAGACTAAAGCTAAAGCTGGCGCTGATTACAAAAAGTTAATTGAAGAAATAGAGGAAAATTCAAGTATTCAGATAATTGTTAAAGCTAAAAACGATGAAGCAATGATAGAATTATTAGATGATTTGCTGACTGAGCTGGAAGAATTAAACAATCTAAGAAAGATAGAATCTCTTGAAAAAGAATTAATAAATAACCTCGATGAAAACTCTTACTCTGAACTTATAAAGCTTAAAAGTCAGGTAAACAGGGAATAAAAAAAGATAGATTTTTTCAAACTAACTATTATATATATCCCACTATCTGAGCGAATTATTTAATGACCGAAAAACTAATTACAAAATCCTTTGAGAGACTTTTAGATAAAGGAAAGCATAGAGGTTTTATTACCTATGAAGAATTAGGAAAATCTTTAGGTAAAAGAAACGGAACTACTGAAAATATTGAAAAGGCACTTTTAGTTTTAGTTGACGATAAAATAACCTTAGTTGAAAAAAAATCTCAATATCAATCAAATAAAAAGAAAGAAACAGGAAGTGTCGCTGAGGAGAAATCTTCAGATAAAAGTGATGATCCCATTCGAATGTACCTTAGAGAGATGGGGGGAGTTGAGCTTCTATCTAGAGAAGGAGAAATTGCAATAGCAAAAAGGATTGAAGCAGGAAAAGATGTAATGATAAATGCTTTAACTCAAAGTCCTCTAGTAGGAAAAAAAATATTTGAATGGAAAGAACAAATAGAAAGTCAGCAACTTTTAGTAAGGGATATAATTGACATAGACTCAACTTATGAAGATTTTGAAGCTTTGGGTGATGATGATGAATTAAAAATTAATAAAAAATCGGAAAACAAAGATGTAAAAGACGAAAAAAAAGAAGCAGAGGAAAGTCCAGCTGATGATGATGAATTCAACGTTTCATTGGCAAAAATGGAAGAGGAAATTAAACCAAAGATTATAAGCATCTTAGACTCTTTAAATAAAAATTATTATAAACTTCAAAAATATCAAAATGAAAAACTAGAATGTTTGTTAGCAGCAAAAGAATTATCTGTTTCAAAAAATAAAAACTTTAAAAAAATACAATTAATATTAGTTGATAATTTTAAAAACCTTCAATTAGCGCCCCATGTTGTAGAGGAGCTAGTTCAAGCTCATTACAAAGAAAACAAAAAGATTGTCTCTTTAGAGGGAGTACTTTTAAGATTGGCAATGAATAATAAGATCTCTAGGGAAGAATTTTTAAAATATTATGTTGATAATGAAATAAATCCTAAATTTGAAACTTTTTTAAAAGAGAACCCAGTTTGGAAATCTTTTTTTAAGAAATTTAAGAAAGATTTTTCTGAGATTAGAGAAAGATTAGTAGAATTTAGTAAAAAAATAGGATTATCGGTTGGTGAGTTCAAAAAATTAGTAAGCAGAATTCAAAAAGGAGAGAGAGAGTCTAGAATAGCTAAAAAAGAAATGGTTGAGGCTAATTTAAGATTGGTAATCTCGATAGCAAAAAAATACACAAATAGAGGTTTGCAATTCCTAGATCTTATTCAAGAGGGTAATATTGGACTAATGAAAGCGGTTGATAAATTTGAATATCGTAGAGGTTATAAATTTTCAACATACGCTACTTGGTGGATTCGACAAGCCATTACCAGATCTATAGCAGATCAAGCTAGAACGATAAGAATACCTGTGCACATGATTGAAACAATTAATAAAATTGTTAGAACTCAAAGACAGATAATGAGTGAGTTTGGCAGAGAACCAACACCAGAAGAACTAGCTAAAAAATTAGCAATGCCTTTGGAAAAAGTAAGAAAAGTTTTAAAAATTGCAAAAGAGCCAGTATCTCTTGAGACACCAGTTGGAGATGAGGAAGACAGTAGTCTAGGTGATTTCATAGAAGATAAAAATGCTTTACAACCTTTAGACACTGCAATTCAGTCAAACCTAAGTGAGTCTACAACTAAAATTTTAGCATCTCTTACACCAAGAGAAGAGAGAGTATTAAGAATGCGATTTGGAATAGGAATGAATACAGACCACACGCTAGAAGAAGTTGGTTTACAGTTTTCAGTCACTAGAGAGCGAATTAGACAAATAGAGGCAAAAGCTCTGAGAAAGTTAAAGCACCCAAGTAGATCAAAACAACTAAAAAGTTTTCTAGAAAAATAACTGTTTCTGATGTAAGTATTTATTAAGGGCCTGTAGCTCAGTTGGTTAGAGCAGTACACTCATAATGTATTGGTCCCAGGTTCGAGTCCTGGCGGGCCCACCAAATTAAAATAAAAGATTTTTAAAAAAATGTAATTAAGTTCTTCTAAAACTAATTTTTTACAAACTCGTTTAATTTAATAATTAAAATATTTATATCATTATTGTTTGAACTTAAAATAGAAGCAAATTCTTCTTTTTGTGTTCTTGCTAAACTTAAACCCTCTACAATTAAGTCTCTGATAAGAGGCTTATCTGGATTCTTAGTATAAATTCTCCAATCAATCTTTATTTCTGGTTGGTTTTCACTTTTAGCTATTCTTGATTTTACGATTGTATAATTTGAACTTTTTTTCTCTGTTTCTATTACTTCAAATTTGTTGGACGAATAGTCAGTTAATCTAGAAGTTAAGCTTTTTAAAAAGTATTTTTTAAATGCTTGTTGATATTTAACTATATCATTTTTATCTGCAGATTTTCTTAATTCTCCTAGAGTATATAGCCCCAAAGCATCAATATCCACGTTTTCTATAGCCACTTCCTCTATAAATTCTTTTTTTTGTTCTTCGGTTAAATCTTTATCTGAAAGTTTACTTATGGAGTCGTTTACCAATTCCTGGACAAACATTTGAGGGTCAGAACTATAAGTACTTGCTAAAGATGTATTAAAAATTAAAAGGAATAAAATTAAAACTGAACTTATCTTTTTCATTATCTTGATTAGTTTTAATTATCTAAATTACCCCAGTCATCTTCATTTTCGCTAGAGTTGTTTATTTTATTTTCTCTATTTTGTAAATATAGACTTTTAAAAGACGCGTATAAGTCAATAGAGTTTTCTTCTAAACTATTAAAATTCGTTTCGTTGTCGGCTCTAAAATCAACCGCCGTAGTACCTTTTACTGTAAGATAATCTATTTGATTTCCTGAAGTTCCAAATAATTCTTTTTCTCTCCAAGTTACGTGTGCAAATGGGTCAACAAAAGTATCTGCTATAATTCCTACAGAGTCCCTTACTGTAGTTGGACCCAAGATTGGTAAAACGAAGTAACATCCAGGACCTATTCCATAAGAACCTAGAGTTTGTCCCACATCTTCTTTTTGAGCACTTAAACCCATTTTTTCAGCTGGATTGGCTAGTCCAATAATCCCGATCGTTGAGTTTATTAAAAAACTTGCAGTTGCGTTTCCAGCACCTCTGATATTTCCTTGAGCTAAATGATTTGGTATTGATAACAAAGTGGCAATATTGGAGGTAAAATTACTTGTTCCATTTTTTATAGGTTCTGGAAGCTTATTATATCCTTTAGCAATAGGCTCAAGTATTACATTATCAAAACCCATATTAAATTTAAAAATAGCTCTGCTGGTTCCCTCAAAACATTCTTCTGACGCCTTTATTTCTGTTGAAGCCAAAAGAAATATAGAAGAAACTAATATTATGTATTTTTTAAAATTCATGTTTCAAGTAGGTATATATATTAAATTTTTACTTATTCAATGATCATTAAACCCTTAAATTCTCCAAATTTTTCAATAAAAACTAGAGTTAATAAAGATATAAAGCTTATTGTTCTTCACTATACTGGCATGCAATCTAAGATTGAATCTGTAAAAAGACTTTTAAGCACTAAGCATAAAGTCAGTTGTCATTATTTGATAGATCGCAAGGGTCAAATTTTAAAAATGGTAGAAGATAATAAAGTTGCCTGGCACGCTGGAAAATCAAAATGGAAAAAATTTATCAATCTTAATAAAAACTCTATCGGAATTGAAATAGTGAATAAAGGCCATGAACTAGGGTATGAAAAGTTTACTTTCCAGCAAATAAACAGCTTAATTCAAATATGCAAAAATTTAAAAAAAAAGTATAAAATTAAAAATTCTAATATTGTTGGTCATTCAGATATAGCTCCATTAAGAAAAAAGGATCCAGGTGAAAAGTTTCCCTGGAACAAATTATATAGAAACAATATTGGAATTTGGTACAAAAAATCAAAATTTAAATCCAAGAGTTTTGATGATAACAAGCTCGAAAAGTTATTTTTTAAAAATTTATTTAGAATTGGTTATCGATATTTTAGCAAAAAAAGAAGAAGTAAAAATGATATTTTTTTAATAAAAGCATTTCAAAGAAGATTTTTACCTCAAAATGTAACTGGTAAAATTGATCAAAAAACCTTTAATATTAGCCACTTTTTAGCTAATCATATTAAAAATTAGCTTGATTTTAAGTGTTCAAATCATTACATATATTTTGCCAGATAGTTGGATAGTCGCTATTAGATTTGCTAATAGAGGAAAGTCCGGGCTCCATAAAGACACAGTGCCAGTTAATTGCTGGCGAAGGTGACTTCAGGGATAGTGCCACAGAAAATAAACCGCCTAATCAAGGCAAGGGTGAAACGGCGAGGTAAGAGCTCACCGGTTTTTTGGTAACAAAAAACGCACGGCAAACCCCACTGGGAGCAAGGTTAAATAGAGAAGACACTGCAGAAATGCTAAAAACAGTCTTTAGTTAGTCTTCTGGGTTAACCGCTTGAGCTTAAGTGTGAATTTAAGCCTAGAGAAATGACATCTTTAATGACAGAACCCGGCTTATAGACTATCTGGCAGCCTCTATTTTTTCCTAAAATGTTCCATATTTGTACTTATTTAGTAAAAAAACTTAAATATTGACTATTTTTTTAAAACCCATAATATCCCAAATAATCCCAAAACGGAGGGTGATTTGAAAAAGATTATTAGGCAAAAAGGTTTTAAAAACAATGTTTTTATCAAGTTACGAAAACAGATTAGACAAAAAAAGAAGGGTTTCAGTGCCTGCCACTTTTAGATCTCACCTAAATTCTCTGGGTTATAATGGTTTCATAAGCTACCCCTCGTTCAATCATTCAGCATTAGAAGCTTGTTCTCAAGATAGAATTGAAAAATTATCTAATACAATTGATTCTTTAAATCCTTTTGAAGAAAAAAGAGATTATTTTGCAACATCTGTATTATCAGAAAGTGTTAATTTGCAATTTGACACTGAAGGAAGAGTTTCTTTAACAGAAAAATTACTAGATCATGCAAAAATTAAAAATGATATTTTGTTTGTAGGGCTTGGAAAAACTTTTCAAATCTGGGACCCAAAAATTTTCGAAAAATTTAAAGTCTTAGCAAGGAAAAAAGCGTACCAAAATAGATCTAATTTAAAATGGGAAAATAAACAAAAAGGGGAGGAAGTATGAGTATAAATATTGGTGGAGGAGAACTTAAAGAATTAAAACCTAGAATTTTAGTTCTAGGAATTGGAGGAGCAGGAGGAAACGCTATCAATGCGATGATAGAATCAGGCATGGACGGCGTAGAATTTGTTGCAATTAATACAGATGCTCAAGATTTAAAAATGAGCAAAGCACATGCTAAAATTCAAATTGGCATGAATCTAACTAAAGGCCTAGGAGCAGGCGCAAAACATAATATTGGTCAAGCAGCAGCTGACGAGTCTATTGGAGAAATAGTAAATTACATTCAAGGGAGTAATATGGTTTTTATTGCTGCTGGGATGGGAGGAGGAACTGGAACTGGAGCCTCACATGTAATTGCTAAAGCTGCAAAAGAGTTAAATATTTTAACAGTTGGTGTTACCACTTTACCATTCACATATGAAGGCTCTAAAAGAATGAGAAGAGCTTTGGAGGGTTTAGAGGCTTTAAAAAAACATTTAGATACAACTATAGTTGTTCCCAATCAAAATCTTTTTAAAATTGCTAGTGAAACAACAACATTTGAAGAGTCCTTTCACCTCTCAAACAATGTCTTGAGACATGGAGTGCAAAGCGTAACTGACTTAATGGTCAGACCTGGCATGATAAATTTAGATTTTGCAGACGTTGAGACTGTAATGAGTTCTATGGGCAAGGCTATGATGGGAACAGGAGAAGCAGAAGGAGAAAATAGAGCTATGGCCGCAACAGAGATAGCTTTGAACAATCCTTTAATCGATGAATATTCTTTAAAAGGGGCTAAGGGACTATTAATAAATATTACTGGAGGGAAAGATTTAACTTTATTTGAAGTTGATCAAACAGTTCAAAAAGTTAGAGCAGAAGTTGATCCCGAAGTAGAATTAATTTTTGGTGCTATTAAAGATGAAAATATGGAAGGTAAAATGAGAGTATCAATAGTTGCCACTGCTTTAGACGGGCATAAACCTCAGACTAACACAGTTCTTAACATGGTTTCTAGAATTCAAAATAGAAACAATGGATATTCCGAGGGTTTATTCCCAAATAATGCTACTATAGAAAATAATGCTTTAAATTCTATTGAGGGAGCTACTGCTTTAAAATTAGATGAAAAGTTTGAAATTAGTGAACAACAAAACCAACCCACTAATAATAATTTAGAAGAAAGCATTCTTGATTCTAAAAGTGAGGCGGAAGTTTCTGATCAGCAAGAAGCAAACAATATTCCTTCAGGAGTTTCAATGGAAAATGCGTCTTATATAGATAGTAATAGCGATATCTCTTTACCTCAATCAAAAGCAGAAGACTCTAGTATTAATATTGAGACAAACAATATTGAAGAAGAACATACCCCACAACTTTTTGCAGATGATCATGAGCCTCAAACTGAAGATAATTTAGATGAGTTTAGTCATACTCAAACAGAAAAACTTTTCGATCAAGACACTTCTGAAGATGAGGATTTTGAAATTCCTGCATTTTTAAGAAGACAAAAATTTTAATGATAAAGAAGTATCATTATGAACCCTCCAATTTCATCACCGGAATTCTCCCATTTTCCGGTGATGTTGGATGAGGTTATCAATATTTGTTCACCAGATAAAGGTGGAGTTTATATTGATTGTACTTTTGGTGGAGGAGGTTATTCAAAAAGATTATTAAATTTTTCCAAAACAAAAGTAATCGCTTTAGATCGTGATGAATTTATTTTAAACATAAGCAAAAAATTACAAAAAAAATATCCAAATAGATTTTCTTTCCATAAAATAAAATTTAGTGAATTACATACTATTGTTGGCAACAAACAAGTTGATGCGGTAATATTTGATTTAGGCTTATCTTCAATTCAATTAAATAATCTAGAGAGAGGTTTCTCTTTTAATTCTAAAGCATCACTTGATATGTCTATGGGGCTTTCAAAGACCTCAGCAGAAGAAGTAATAAATAATTTTAGCGAACAAGGACTTAGGTCTATTATTAAAATTTTAGGAGAGGAAAGGGAAGCATCAAGAATTGTAAAGAATATAATTAAAACACGTCAAATAAAAAAGATCACAAAAGTTGATCAATTAGTAGAAATAATTAAAAAAAGCAAAAAGAAAAACTATAAAAATAAAATAAACCCAAGTACAAAAACCTTTCAAGCTCTGAGAATATTTGTGAATAAAGAAATCACTGAACTTGTCACAGGCATTATCAATGCAACTAAAGTTTTAAAACCAGGGGGAAAGATATTAATTGTTAGCTTTCATTCACTCGAAGATAGGATAGTAAAATATTTCTTTAGAAATTTTTCTTCTAGTCAATCCAATCCCTCTAGATATCTTCCAGAAGATAAAATTTCTAGCACCCCATTATTTGACAAATATAAAAATAAAATATTAAGGCCTTCTAATCTAGAAATTATTAAAAACCCCCCATCACGGTCAGCAAAACTCAGGTATGCAATCAGAAGTAAAAATAAATTTATTTACCCCAACGGACTATTAAGCAAATTTAAAAACTATTTAGATTTGGAGAGTTTGTATGTCTAAAATAAAGTTAATATCATTATTTCTAATTTTTTCTATTCTATTAGGGGTAACTTCGTTAGTAAAAAACAAAACAAGAATTATAGAAAAAAAAATTTATAAGGCTGATAGAAGAATTGTAATTATAGAAAAAGATTTACATGAAACTGAGTTAGATTATTTTTATCTCTCCTCACCAAAAAATTTGTCAGCAAAAATAGATAACTTTTCTTATATAGAATATATACCTATGGATTTCTCAAGAATATATTTGAACTACAAAAATTTTGTAAATTCACAAAAAAAAATATCAACCATCAAATCACAAAATGAAGAAAAAACAAAAAAAAAATAAAAATTTTAATATAAATCAAAAAAGTTTTTACTTTGAAGATTATTTAGAAACTAATCAAAAAAAAAGAAGGGTTAAAAACTCAAATATCTCCCAAGACAGAATATATCTTCTTTTTTTTCTATTTTTTTCTTTAATTACAATATTTTCAATTAAAATTATTTTTGTTTCTTTAAAAAATATTGAAATTTACAATAAAAAGATTAATTCATTTTATCATTCACCCACGAGAAGAGATATTGTTGATAGAAATGGGACTTTGATTTCTAGAAATGTAAAATCTTTTCATGCTGCCATTAATCCAAAATTAATAAAGAATAAAGAAAATTTTTTAATCAATGTCAGATTAAATTTTCCAGATATACCTATAAAACAAATCGAAAAAAAATTAGAAAAGGGAAAATACTTTTATTTAAAAAAAAGACTAGATCAAAATGATAAAGAAAAACTGTGGTCACTTGGAGAAAAAGGTATAATTTTTGAGCCTTTCCAATCTAGAATTTATACACATGCAAAACTATACAGCCATATTTTAGGTCAAGTAGATTATGATAACTACGGGGTATCTGGTGTTGAAAAATATTTTGACTCAGAACTTAAAGATAAGAAATTATTAAAGAGTCCTTTGCAATTGACTTTAGATACAAATATTCAACATATAATTGACGATGAACTTAGTAAGGCTCTAAAGACTTTTAATTCAACGGGAGGAGGAGCTTTGCTAATGAATGTTAATAACGGCGAGGTTTTGTCTTTAGTATCTTTGCCAAATTTTAATATTAATAAAAGATTAAATATTACTGATAAGAATTACATCAATAAGATAACCAAAGGTGTTTATGAACTAGGTTCTATATTTAAAACATTTACTGTGGCTTTAGTTCTAGAAAACAATTTAGTATCCCCTAATACAATTATTAAAGATATTCCAAGAAAAATAAAATGCTCAATCCATGAAATCTCTGACATCAAAGAATTTCCAAAAGATTTATCGGTTGAGGATATATTAATTAGATCATCGAATATAGGAACTTTAATTTTAGCCCAAAAAGTTGGTGAGCAAAAATATAGAGAGTTTATTAGGGAAACTAGTTTATTAAGCACACCAGAATTTCAACTTGAGGAGATTGGAACACCCTTAAGTTTTAAGTGGAATAAATGTAAATTAGAAACCATTTCTTATGGGCATGGAATAGCAGTTACTCCTCTTCAAGCAGCAGCAACATATGCTACATTATCTAATGGAGGAAATCTTATAAAACCAACAATTGTTAAAGAAAACATATTTAAAGAAAAAAAAAGAATAATTTCCTCCAAAACCAGTGAAGAAATAAATAATATTTTAAGAAAAGTAGTAACAGAAAAAGAGGGGACAGCTAGTTTAGCTAATATATATGGTTATGATGTGGGAGGAAAAACGGGAACTTCACAAAAATATGGAAATGAAAAAGAAAATCTTAACACATTTATTTCAGTTTTTCCGTCGCAAAACCCAAAATATGTTTTACTAGTAATGTTGGAAAATCCACAAGTAGCTAAAGATTTAATCTACAATTATCGAGGTATGAAGATAAAAGGAACCAGAAATGAGGCAGGTTGGAACTCTGTTTATATAGCCGGCAAAATTATAAAAAAAATTGGACCTATTTTAGCCATAAAAAACAAAGAATTTTACAACAAAAATGTTGCTAAAAAAATTAATTAAAAATTCTCCTCAAAGTCAAAAAAACCTAAATATCAAAGGGTTAGCTTTAAACAGCAGAGACGTAAAAAGTGGGTATATCTTTTTTGCACTAAAAGGAAATAATTCTAACGGCGAAAACTATATTAACGAAGCTATCAAAAATGGAGCGATAATTATTATTTGTTCTGACAAATGTAAATTTAAAAGCGAAAAAGTTTTCTTAATTAAAACAAAAAAAGTAAGAAGTTATTTAGCCAAAATTACTTCTAAGTTTTATCATTTAAAACCGAAGAATATCATTGCTGTTACAGGCACAAATGGCAAAACTTCCGTAGCTGATTTTTTTTATCAGATATTAGAAAAAAACAATATTCCAGTCGCTTCAATTGGAACATTAGGCATAAGATATAAAAAAAAGACTATTCGAACAAATCTTACTTCTCCTGATATAATTACGCTTCATAGAAA
>QBYF01000016.1 GCA_003282965.1 Pelagibacteraceae bacterium AG-325-E13
AATCCTCTTCAGATAAGTCGATTAGGTGCAATAGTATTTTACATCTTTCAATGTGACGTAAGAATTTATCACCTAGTCCAACACCTTTATGCGCACCTTCAACTAAACCTGGTATATCCGCTAAGGTTATTTCTTTTTGATTGTAATATGTAACTCCTAAATTAGGATTGATAGTAGTAAAGGGATAATTAGCAATTTTTGGCTTAGCTCTTGTTAAGGCTGCAAGTAAACTTGATTTACCAGCATTCGGTTTTCCTATGATGCCAACATCTGCAATGACTTTTAATTGCAACCAAATCCAGAATTCTTCACCCGTCTTACCATTTGTTTTTTTTCTTGGAGCTCTATTTGTTGAGCTTTTAAACCTTACATTTCCCAATCCCCCTTTACCACCAGAGGCTACAAGGTATCTTTCTCCATTTTTTGTGAAGTCATAAATTAAGGTATTATTGTCTTCTTCATAAATTTGAGTTCCTATTGGAACTTTTAAAATTAAATCTTTTCCATTTCCTCCAGTTTTATTTCTCTTACTCCCAGGCTTTCCATGTTGTGCTTTAAAATGTTGAGCATATCTGAAATCTATTAAGGTATTTAAATTACGTTCAGACTCAATAATAATAGATCCTCCATTTCCACCATCTCCACCATCAGGACCACCGTACTCAATAAATTTTTCTCTTCGGAAGCTAGCAGAGCCAGAGCCTCCGTTGCCTGCTTTAATATAAATTTTTGCTTGATCTAAAAATTTCATTATGGATACGCTATAAATAACTAAAGTTACTTATAGACCTAATTGGGAATTACAGAAACAAAAGTTCTGTTGAATTTAGATTTTTTAAATTTAACTTTGCCCTTAACTAAAGAAAATATAGAATGGTCTTTTCCCATACCAACATTATCTCCTGGATGAATTTTTGTTCCTCTTTGTCTAACTATTATATTTCCAGGTATAACTAGTTGGTCACCATATCTTTTAACTCCAAGACGTCTGCCTTTACTATCTCGCCCGTTTTTCGATGATCCACCTGCTTTTTTTGTTGCCATTCGATTATCCTATTTTTTTACTTTTTTTTTTACAACAACTTCTTTTGCTGTTATCTTTTTTGACTTCTCTTTAGGAGCTGATTTTTTTGACACTAAAATTTTTGCTTCGTCAATTACTTTACCATCCTTAGATAATATTTTTGTAATTTGTATTTTAGAGTGTCTTTGTCTGTGTCCATTTTTTTTTCTTGAGTGTTTTCTTCTTCTTTTATGGAAAATTAAAACAGTTCTGTCTTTAACGTTATCTAGTAATTTAGCCTCAACTGTTGCTCCGCTAATACTCGGGCTACCGACTTCTGTAGTTTTATCATCATTTAAAAGTAAAACATTTTTAAATTTGACAATATCGCCTACCTTAGCATCAAGCTTTTCTATCTCTAATATTTTACTTGCAGAGACTTTGTATTGTTTTCCACCTGTTTCAATTATTGCAAATGACATAAGTTTCCGTTTTTAAGTTTCAGGGCAATATAGCTCTCAATATTATCAAGTCAAGATTATTGAGCTAAAAACTGTCTTTTAGATCACGTAATTTAGTAAATATTTCTAGATCTGAGGCATTTTTTAAATTTAGTGCATCTTTAATATCAAGATCGTCACATCTTAAGAATATATTAGTCTGGATCTCATCTTTTATAGTAGAAGGAATTGTAGGTTTTTTATCTTTTAATTTTTCTTCAATAACCTTTTCTTTATCTTTCAAATAAATATTGTTTGGATTAAGTTTAAGACAGAATTTCAAATTATTTTTTGTATACTCATGACCACAATAAATTTTGGTATCTCCAGGAAGACTTTTAATTTTTTTCAAAGAGTCAAACATTTGTTTGTAGCTTCCTTCGAATATCCTGCCACATCCTAAGGAGAAAAGAGTATCACCAGTGAATACAACTTTTTCTTTTTCAAAGAAAAAAGCAATATGACCTGAGGTATGACCAGGAATAAATAAAGTTTTAAAAATTAAATCTCCAACATAAAATTCTTGATTTTCTTCAAGTAGAATATCAATTTCTGGAATTCGCTTTTTGTCTTTCCCGAAGCCTAATATTTTTGAATTGTATTTTTTCTTAAGTTCTTTATTTCCTCCTACATGATCGATATGATGATGTGTATTAAGTATAAAATCTAATTTTTTATATTTTTGACTAATAATATCGTTGCAAGTACCGAATTCTGAAGGATCAATAATCGCTACTTTACCCGAGTGTTTATCTTGAATTAAGTAACTATAATTATCATTAAGACATGGGATTATATCTAAGTTCATTTTATCCTATTAAAAAAACTCCTAATTTTGAAAATAGATTTTTTATTTCCAAATTATTTTTTTTTATTAATGAAATATTATTCTCATTAACTCCAATAACTTTTTTAATATTTATATTATTATCTGAACAATAATTAAAAAGATCTTTAATTGTACACATATGTAAGTTGGGAGTATTATACCAAAAGTTGGGCAGAGTTTTTGTTACTGGCATTTTACCAAATAATAATAAACTTGTCCTCACTTTCCAATAACCAAAATTAGGTATTGAAACTATTACAGATTTACCGATTCTTAATAATTCATTGAGAACTTTATCTGGTTTGTAAAATGCTTGAAGAGTTTGACTAAGAATTACATAATCAAAAGATTTTTTTGGAAATTGATAAAGTTCAGTCTCCGCGTCTCCTTGTATTACTGTTAAGCCTTTGTTTAAGCAATCCTGAACATTATTCTGATCAAGCTCTAATCCTCTTGTTTCAATATTTTTTTCTTTAACAAGAAAGTTCATTAGAGAACCATCTCCACAACCAACGTCGAGCACTCTTGAATTATTAGGAAGCAAGTCTGCTATTACTTTAAATTCTTTTTTCATTTTTTAAACTTCTCATACATAGAATCTATAAAAGCCTTTAGCGTTTTTAAAAATTCTGACTCATTTAATAAAAAAGAGTCATGCCCCTTGTCTGTTTCTATCTCAGAGTAAGAAACATCTGCCCCAGAAGCATTTAAGGCAATTACTATGTCTTTATTTTCTTTTGTTGTGTAAAGCCAATCAGAGGAAAATGAAATTACTAAATATTTTGTGGTTTGATTTTTAAAAGCCTCAGCCAATCCATCTTTGAATTGTTTTGATAAATCAAAATAGTCCATTGCTCTAGTAATGTATAAAATCGAATTAGCATCAAATCTTTCAACAAAAGAACTACCTTGGTGTCTTAAGTAACTCTCAACTTGAAAATCTGCATTGAAGCTAAATTCATAATCCGCTTTTTCTTGAAGTTTTCTTCCAAATTTTTCTTGCATACCTTGCTCGGATAAATAGCTTATATGACCCACCATTCTTGCTACAGCAAGACCATTTTTAGGTTGAGTATTTTTTAAAAAATATTTTCCATTGTCCCAAATAGGATCTGCCATTATCGCTTGTCGTGCCAATTCATTTAAAGCAATATTTTGAGCGCTATGGCTTGAACTACAAGCGATAGGTATTGCTGAGAAAGTTTTTTTTGGAAAAGTTGTACAAAATTGTAAGAGTTGCATTCCTCCCATTGATCCACCTGTTGCACAAAGAAGTTTTTCTATTCCAAGATGATCTAATAAAGATTCTTGAGCCTTAACCATATCTTTTATAGTTATAACTGGAAAATTTAAACCGTATGGTTCTTTTGTTTTCTTATCTATTTCTTTAGGACCCCAAGAACCCATGCATCCCCCGATCACGTTTGCACATATTACAAAGTACTTGTTCGTATCAATTGCCTTTCCCGGCCCAACAGCGGTTACCCACCATCCTTCTTTTTTAGTAACTGGGTTAATCCCACTTACAAATTGATCCCCAGTAAGAGCATGAAAAACTAATATAGCGTTGTCTTTAGTGTCGCTAAGTTTTCCGTAGGTTTCATATGCCAAAGGAAAATCTTTAACTGTTCGACCACAGTCTAATTTAAGCGCTTTAGAGACAGTAATTGTCTTAATATTTTCAGTTTTATAGTTCATCCAAAAAAAAAGCCCAGCTAAACTGGGCTACACCCTTTTTAGCTAAATTTATTATGCGCTTGCAATATGGTTAAATCAGCGCAAATAATGTTTACTAAATCATCACAAACTTGTCAATTTTATATGAAATGAAAGATTTATAGAAATAATCGAACATTTTATATATTACATTAATAAATATGGGATTGCCAAAACCAAATAAAATTGTAGGAATTAACTATATAGCTGGTTTAAGCTCATTTAAGCGAAAATTGGTTAAAATTAAATTATCTGCAAATGAGTCAGCTTTAGGACCAAGTCCTAGAGCCATTAAGGAATATAATAAAATTTCTAAAAATTTTAAAAGGTATCCTGACACTAACGGCAATTCTTTGAAGAATGTAATAGCTAAAAAGTTTAAACTAGATAGAAATAGAATTATCTTAGGCTCTGGTTCAGACCAGATATTTGAATTAATTTGCAGAACTTATATTAAAAAAGGTGATGAAGTAATAGTCCCTAGGTATAGTTTTATAATTTATAGACTGTACAGTAAGAGTAATGGCGCTAAAATAATTTACTCAAAAGAAAATAATTTTAAAGTTTCTGTTAAAGATATTCTTTCTAAAGTAACAAAGAAAACGAAAGTAGTTTTTTTGGCAAATCCTAACAATCCTACTGGGACTTTTATAAACAAAATAGAACTTAAAAACTTAAGAAAAAAACTTAGAAATGATATTCTTCTAGTTATAGATGATGCATACTTTGAGTATGTGCAACAGAGAGACTATTCATCTGGTCTTAAATTATTTTCTAAATATAAAAATGTTTTGATAACAAGAACCTTCTCAAAAATTTATGGTTTAGCAGGATTAAGAGTCGGATGGGGGTATTCGTCTAAAGAAATAATTAGTATTTTGAATCAAATTAAACCGCCTTTTAATATAAATAGACCCGCTTTGTTTGCAGCTTCAGCAGCTGTTAAAGATAGCAATTGGTTAAAAAAAGAAATTAAACACATAAACAAGTGGAGCAAAATATTTTTTAATACTTTTAAAAAAATGAAAATTGAAACAAATGAAAGTAAAGTAAACTTTTTATTGGTAAATTTTGACAGAGTTAATATAAGTTCTAATAAAGTATTTCAAAAATTAGCTAAGTCAGGTATCTTGGTAAGAAAAATGGATATTTACGGAATCAAAAATTCGCTTAGAATTACTATTGGAAAAAGCGAAGAGAATAAAAAATTAATTATTTCTTTAAAAAAAATATTGAATGTTTGATAAAATTACTATCATTGGCTGCGGATTAATCGGGTCTTCTTTATTGAGGATTATTGATAAAAAAAATTTGTCAAAACAAATTAATGTTTTCGACAAATCCAAAGAAGTTTCAGAATTTATTAAAAATAATTTTAAAGTTAAGGTTTTTAATGATGTTGCTGATTCAGTATCTGGTTCAGATTTAGTAATTATTTCCTCTCCCTTAAGTAGTTATAAAGAAATTTTGCTTTCTATAAAGTCTACATTAAAAAAAGATGTTATTTTGACTGATACTGGATCAGCAAAAAAAGAAATAAACAAAATTATAAATAATTTTAATTTAGATCAAGTGCACTGGATATCTTCGCACCCAATTGCTGGAACAGAATTCAGTGGACCAGAGTCTGGTTTTGCTGAATTATTTAAAGATAGATGGTGTATTTTATCTTCAGAAAATCAAAAAAAGACACAAAAATTTAATTTATTAAAAAAATTTTGGGAGGCTTTGGGTAGCAAAGTTAAATTTATGTCATTTGATGACCATGATTATGTTCTCTCGATTACAAGTCATTTACCGCATGCAATTGCCTATAGCATTATAAGGACAGTAATAAAAAATGAAGACAAGTTTAAAGAAGAAATTATTCAATATAGCGCCAGTGGATTGAGAGATTTCACTAGAATAGCTGCTTCAGATCCAACTATGTGGAGAGACATATTCATCGATAATGATGAAAATATTATAAAAATTTTAGATAATTTTTCAGAAAATTTAGAAGAGATTAAAAAAGCTATTAAAAGTAAAAATAAAGACAAATTAAACAGCATTTTTTCATCTACTCGAAAATTAAGAAAAGAAATAATAAAAGCAGGTCAAGAAACTGACAAGCCAAATTTTGGAAGAAAATAAAATTAATTAAATTTTTTAATTTCTGAATAAATTTTATTTTCTATTTCTTTTACAAATTCTTCTTTATTTTTCCCTGGCATAATCGGTTCCAAAAAAGAAACATTAATATTTCCTGGGTATTTCATGAAACTATTCTTAGGCCAAACTTTTCCTGAGTCTAACGCAACAGGTATACAAGGTAAATTTAATTTATCGTAAATTCTACCTACTCCTTTTTTGAAGGGAACCTGTTCATAAGGCTTAACTCTTGTACCTTGAGGAAAAATTAACAAAGGTCTATTTTCATTATTTATTTTATTTTTAATTTTATCAAAAAAATCTAAATTTTCTTTTGTTGTAGTCTCCCTTACAATTTCAATCGCACCAATTTTTTTTAAATATCGCCCAAACAAAGGAATTCTTAATAATTCTTTTTTAAGAATAAATATTGGCCCATCCAAATGTATCTGCAGAACAAATGTTTCAAACATAGACTGATGAGCGGAAGCAACAAAAAAACTTTCTACTTTTCTTAAATTTTCTAATCCATGAAAATAAACTTTCGTATTAAGAATAATCCTCATCGTAAAGATCATATACTTTGCAGAAATTCTTCCAAAAAATAAAGTAAATTTACTAGGAAGAAACAAAGTTGGCATAGCTAGAATAAAAATTAAAATCAAGCCTGCATATAATAAGATATTAAAAACTAAAGATTTTAAAAACTGCATTAATAATTAATTAATTTTTGAAGATCTTGCTTTCGTCTTATGACAGTTATTTTTTTTTTATCGATTAGCAACTCTGCTATTAAAGGTTTTGTATTATAATTTGATGATAGAGACGCTCCGTAAGCTCCAACATCCATTATAGCCACATAATCAGATTGATTAATTTTTTGGTAATTTTTATATTTTATAAATCTGCAAGTGGACTCGCATATAGGACCAACGAATTCTATTGTTCTATTAATTTTTTTATTTTTTTTTATTAAAGGAACAATATTGTGAGAAGCATCATAAAGCGCAGGTCTCATAAAATCATTCATCCCAGCATTTAATATTGCAAATGTTTTATTTGCTCCCTTTTTTAAATATTGAACTTTTGTTATAAGGATAGCTGAATTTCCCACTAAAGCTCTGCCAGGTTCAAATATAATTTTACAATTATATTTTTTTTTAAATTTTTCTACCAAGTTGGAATAACTTTTAAGCTTAATTTTTTTATCACTTTTTTTATATGCTATACCGAAACCTCCACCTAAATCTACGAATTTAAAATTAATTTTTGTTTTATAAATTATTTCCTCTAAAACTTTTAAAGTTTTTTTTAAAAGGATTTTCACTTAAAATTTGACTCCCAATATGCACACTAATAGCTTCAAGTTTCAAACTCTTAAAATTTTTTATATTTTTACAGAAAGCAATTAAATTTTTTTTCGACAAACCAAATTTATCCTCTGCTTTTCCTGTAGATATTTTTTTATGTGTAGGGGCATCTATATCGGGGTTTAGCCTAATGCCGATAGAAGTCTTTTTTCTCAATTGACCTGAAATTTTATTAATTAAAACAGCCTCATTTTCAGACTCAACATTTATTAATAAAATCTTTTTTTTAATAGCTAATCTAAGCTCCTCTTCTGTTTTGCCAACACCAGAAAATACGATCTTATTTGGTTTAATACCTGACTTTAAAGTTTTAAGTAATTCACCTCCAGAAACTACATCTGCCCCTGAGCCCATTTTTTTTAAAATTCTTAAAATCTGGACATTTGAATTTGCTTTAACAGAAAAGCATATCAATGGAGTTACTTTCTTAAAATTATTATAAAAGGATTTATAATTTTCAACAATATTACTATTTGAATATAGATAAAAAGGTGATTTATATTTCGATACAAGTCTTTTTACAGATGTATTTTCAACAAAAAGACTATTATTTTTATATTTGATAGAAGACATTCTTATTTAATACTTGCTATAAAATTTTTTGTTAATTTTTGATATTCAGGATCTGATTTCTTTCCACAAGATCCTAAAATAATCAATAAAATCGTAAGAGATAAAATTAATCTCACTTTAATTCCTTTTTATATTTTTTAATCATTTTTTTTATATTTTTTTCTGAAGTTCCACCAAAAGAATTTTTAGAATTTACTGAATTTTTCACATTAAAAATTTTTAAAACATTATTATTTAAATCTTTATAGAACTTTTTGAGTTCTTCCAAATTAAGCTGATCTAAAGTTTTTTTACTTTTTTCAGCATAATTTACTATCTTAGAAGATATTTTATAAGCTTCTCTAAAGGATAATTTTTTTTCTTTGACCAAATAGTCTGCAAAATCTGTAGCTGTTGTATAACCTGTGTTTGCCATTTCCAACATTCTTTTTTTATTTGGTTTTATATTTTTGATTAATTCGTTACTCATTATTAAAGTATCTTTTAACGTATCAAAGCCATCAAATACTAAAGCTTTATCATCTTGTAAATCTTTAAAATACGATATCGGAAGACCTTTCATTATTGTTAGTATTGAATTTAATTTACCGTAATTTATTCCAGTTCTCCCTCTAATAAGTTCGGCAGGATCAGGATTCTTTTTCTGTGGCATAATTGAAGATCCAGTTAACATTTTATCATTAAATTCAATTAATTGATAAGCATCAGAATTTAAAATTATAAAATCCTCAGCTAATCTGGATAAGTGCATTGCACATACTGCAGATGAATAAAGAAAATCTATAGCAAAATCTCTGTCAGAAACTGTGTCTATAGAATTGTTAGTTGGTTTCTTAAAACCTAATTTTTTTGAGGTAAAAGTTCTGTCTATATTATAAGAAGTACCTGAAAGAGCAGCAGCTCCAAGAGGAGATTCATTCATTAACTCTAGATTATTGTAAAATCTATTTTTATCTCTTCCTAACATTTCATAATATGCCAAAAGATAATGAGCAAAAGAAATAGGTTGAGCATTTTTTAAATGAGTGAAACCTGGCATCACAGTGCTTATATTTTTTTCTGCTATATTAACAATATTTTTCATTAACAAATGCAGTTCTTTAATTATTACTAAAGTCGACTCTTTAACCCAAAGCTTGAAATCTGTTACGACTTGATCATTTCTTGATCTGGCAGTGTGCATGTATCCAGCGGAGCTTCCAATAGTTTCAAATAATTTTTTTTCAACATTTAAATGAATGTCCTCAAATTTTTCTTTAAAAACAAATTTACCTTTATCAATTTGTTTTTTTATTTTTTCTAAACCTTTAATTATTTTTTTTCCGTCTTTTGAAGGTATAATTTTTTTCTTAATTAGCATCTGGGTATGAATTTTTGATGCAAAAATATCTTGGCTGTAGAGTCTTTTATCTACATTTATCGAAGATCCTATTCTTTGAAAGGATTTAGAGGTAGAGCTTTTAAATCTATTTGACCAAACAGTCTTATTTTTATTTACCATAATCTATGTTATTCAATTTAAATTAATATGAAAATTAGTAAATCTTTTAAAATCTATATTCACATAATACTTGTATTTTTAATCAGCAAAAACCTTTTCGCTAGCGATGATTTTTCTAAAAATATAGTCATTTATGAAAAACCAAAGGTGATTAAAGAACTTAAATTTAAAGATTTTAATCTTCAAGACGTTGATCTAACGAACAAAAAAGGCAACATCATGATAATTAATTTTTGGGCTTCTTGGTGCATGCCTTGTAGAAGAGAAATGCCCTCTTTGGAAAAGTTAGCCCAAATGCATCCTGAAATTAAAGTTTATGCCATAAACATGGAAAAACCGAACAAACTTAGGGCAGGAGATTTTTTTAAAAGTATAGGAGTAACAAGTTTAAGTATTTATTTTGATCCAGAATTTAAATTAGTAAAGCAATTTAAGATGAGAGGTCTACCAACTAGTATATTAATAAATAAAAGTGGAAAAGAATTTGGAAGAATTGTTGGTGAAATTGATTTTAACGATAAAGAGTTTGTAAAGTTGTTAAAAAAATATATTTAGTCTTTTAAAAAGTAAGCCATTAAAACCAAAACAATGATAGCAATAAACTGAAGAAGAACTCTGAGCTGCATTAACTTATTAGAATATTTTTTACTAGTACTTCCCCCTTTAAATAAAGTATAAATACCCATTATTAAAACTATGGCAACCGCACCTAATAAAGAGAAACCAATAAAGTTAAATAAAAATTCAGTCATTACGTATTATTAAATATCATGAGCTACTCATTAAATACAATTGTTTTAGAGCCTTTATCAAAAGCAAAGCCCAAGAATGCTGTAATACTTTGTCACGGATATGGAGGAGATGGAAAAGATATCTCAATACTAGCAAGTTATTGGAAGTCTTATTTACCCGAAACAATATTTATTTGTCCAGACGCTCCTGAAAAATGTGCTGCTAGCCCAACTGGATTTCAGTGGTTTGACTTAATGGATCAAACACCTGAACAAATTTTATCCAAGTCTTTAGTAGCTGAAATTAAATTAAATAAACTTATAGATGAAATTAAAGAAGAATATAATTTATTAGCTAATCAAATAGTTATTAGCGGATTTAGTCAAGGATGTATGATTAGTCTACAAACAGGTATTAAGCGAAAAGACAAGATTAATTCTATTATAGGTTATTCTGGAAAAATTATAAATTTAGAACATTTAAGTAAAAATATTGTTTCTAGGCCAAACATTATTTTGATGCACGGAGATATAGACCAAGTTGTTACAATAGATGGATTATTGGAAGCTAAAGACTTTTTTGCTAATAATGATTATAAAATTGAAACTAAAATTTTCAAAAATTGTGAACATCGAATACCGACTGAAGGATCAAGTTTAGGCTTACAATTCATAAAAAAACATTTGTATTAGTTTATTCAGCAAGGTGTAACATATTTATAACTTGATAAAATTTCCTGTTTCAGTTAGCTTTTAATAATGATTATTTCTTCGTTAGACAAAGTTCCATTAGAAAAATGCCCAGCTTTAGTTCTTAATGCTGATTTTAGACCATTAAGTTATTACCCTCTCTCATTATGGTGTTGGCAAGATGCTGTAAAGTCAGTTTTTTTGAATCGAGTAAGTATTGTTTCAAATTATAAAAGAAAAATTAGAAGTCCTTCATTTGAAATGAACTTACCAAGTGTTATAGCTTTAAAAAGTTTTGTTAAGCCTTCTGAAAATCCTAATTTTACCAGATTCAATGTATTTTTAAGGGACAAATTTGCATGCCAATACTGTGGAGATAAAAAAGATTTAACGTTTGATCATTTATTGCCAAAATCTAAAGGCGGACTTACTGATTGGAACAATGTAGTTACGGCCTGCTCTACCTGTAATGTGAAAAAAGGTGGAAAACTTTATGAACATTGTGATTTAAAATTAACTAATAGACCTTACGCACCAACAGTTGAAGATTTACATAAAAATGGAAGACATTTTCCTCCAAACTTTTTACATGAAAGTTGGATGGACTATCTGTATTGGGATATTGAATTAGAACCTTAATTAAATTTTTTCTGATATAGTTATTGCTATTCGAGAAGAAGTTTTGATTATTTTATCTAAAACACCGAATAAACCTTTTTTAGTTGCTCCATTATCATAAGCAATATCTTTATGGTCTAACTCGTCTTGTCTAAATTTCATTATTTTTTCTTTTAATCTCTTTTCGTCTTTACCTAATTTGTATGTTTGGTCTTTGTAATGACCATCGATTACTTCTTCTACAGATGCAGTACATAACATCGCTGCTTTTTCTCCTAACATTGCAGTTCCA
>QBYF01000017.1 GCA_003282965.1 Pelagibacteraceae bacterium AG-325-E13
TTTTCAACTTTAGTTATAATAGGATATTTTTTTGCCTCTTCATCTAAATCAGTTATATTAGCAGAAGCAGCAATGAAATTATTTTTCATCATGATCAAACTGTAAATAGCTTCATGTACAGAAGTTGCTCCAAGAGAATGACCCGCTAAAGATTTTGTCGAGCTAATTTTTGGTTTATATTCTTTGAAGACTTCTCCAACAGCTTTTAATTCAGTAATATCTCCAACAGGAGTTGAAGTTCCATGTGTATTTATGTAATCTATTTTATTTTTTGCTGTTCCTAATGCCATTTTCATACATCTTACAGCTCCTTCACCCGAAGGGGCCACCATATCGAAACCATCTGATGTTGCACCATAACCAGTTAGCTCAGCATAAATTTTTGCACCTCTTGCTTTTGCATGCTCATATTCCTCTAAAACCACCACACCTCCACCTCCAGATATTACGAAACCATCTCTAGTTTTATCGTATGGTCTAGAGGCTTTTTCTGGAGTGTCATTATATTTTGAAGATAATGCTGTCATAGCATCAAACATAGCTGTCATTGCAAAATGAACTTCATCGCTTCCACCTGCAAAAATAATTTTTTGTTTTCCAAGTTGAATTAATTCCATTGCATTACCTATACAATGCCCACTAGTCGCACACGCGGAGCTAATAGTGTAGTTAACTCCTTTAATTTTGAATGGAACTGCCAAAGTTGCAGAAGCAGTGCTCGACATTGTTCTAGGAACAACGAAAGGTCCCATCCTTTTAGGATTTTTTGCTCTAGTCTTATCAGCAGCTAAGATTACGTTTTCTATTGAAGGTCCTCCTGAGCCCATTATCATTCCAGTGTTAATATTACTTATATCTTTATCCTCCAAACCAGAGTCTTTTACAGCTTCACTCATAGATATATAATTGTAAGCAGAGCCTGGGCCCATAAATCTTATAAATTTTCTATCAACGTGGTCTTCAAGTTTAATATTTGGTTTTCCGTGAACATTACTTTTTAAATTATATTCTTTATATTCCTCAGAAAATGAAATCCCAGACTTTGAATCTAAAAGAGATTTGTATACCTCTTCTTGGTTATTACCGAGACAAGAAACTATTCCTACACCTGATATCACTACTCTTTTCATGATTTAAATAATCCTACTTTTAAATTTTCTGCTTTATAAATTATTTTTCCGTCTGCACTCAGTATACCATTAGCGAGCCCTACCACAGCCCCCTCTTTTTTTAAAATTCTTTTCATATTTATCTCATATGTAGCCATTTTGACTTTTTTAAGAACTTCTCCTGTAAATTTTACAGAATTTACTCCTAAAGCTCTTCCTTTACCTGGCTCACCAACCCATCCTAAATAAAAACCAACTAATTGCCACATAGCATCTAAACCAAGACATCCCGGCATGACAGGATCATTTTGAAAGTGACAATCAAAAAACCATAGATTATCTTTTATATCTAGTTCAGCTTTAATAAATCCTTTCTTAAACTCGCCAGTATTATTTTTAATTTCTGTTATTCTGTCAAACATTAACATTGGCGGCAAAGGTAATTTTGCATTTCCTTCTCCAAATAACTCGCCTTTCCCGCAAGAAATTAAATCCTCGTAACTGAAATTGTTTTTTTGCATTAATTAAATTAGCCGTTTTTTCTTGATTTATAAACCATATAATATAAAAGTCTTAAAAAAGAATAAAAGATAGTGTAAATAAAGTTCATATATGATGCAAAAGAAAGCAATTGTAAATAAACTAAGATCCTCTGGTTTAAGACCAACAAAACAAAGAGTTTTAATAGCTCGAAATTTATTTGAAAGAGATAAGACTTTTCATTTTACGGTTGAAACATTGAATAAAGAAATAAACAAAAAAGGTAGTGATAAAGTTTCTTTAGCCACAGTATATAATACAGTTGAGGCATTTACAAAAGCTGGACACATAAAACAAATTCTAACCAGTAAAAGCAAAAGTTATTTTGACACGAACATTAAGTCGCACCATCATTTTTATGATGAGGATTCAAAAGAGCTAACGGACATTAATTATAATCAAGTTAAATTAAGTAAAGTTCCCCATCCTCCTAAAGGAAAAAAAATCAAGAACCTCGAAGTTGTAATTAGATTACAAAAATAATAATCAAATATTGACTTTATAGTTTAGAATTATTATAAACTAGATGTCAATCTAAAATGATATGAGTGTAGAATTTAAAAAAAATGGAAATGGTAAATGTCCCGTCATGCATGGCGGAATAACAAAAGCTGGCGAGTCTAACACCGCTCGACTTTGGCCAAATAGTATTAATTTAGATATTTTACATCAACATGATACTAAAACTAACCCTCTTCCAGGATTTAAATACAGAAAAGAAGTTAAAAAATTAAATTTTAAAGCTTTAAAAAAAGATTTGTTAAAATTAATGACCAACAGTCAAGAGTGGTGGCCTGCAGATTTAGGAAGTTATACTGGCTTAATGGTAAGATTGACTTGGCATCAAGTAGGAACTTACAGAGAATTTGATGGTAGACCCAATGTTGGTTCACATAGGTTTTCCCCACAGGACTCTTGGCCAGATAATACAAATTTAGACAAAGCAAGACGTCTTCTTTGGCCAATTAAAAAAAAATATGGAAATAAATTAAGTTGGTCGGACTTAATGGTATTGGCTGGAACTATGGCTTATGAAAAAGCAGGATTTAAAACTTTTGGTTTTTCATTTGGCAGAGAAGATATATGGGGACCTGAAAAGGATGTTTATTGGGGCAAAGAAACTGTTCCACTAGCTGTTAACAGATATGGTGACCCGCAAGATCGTTCTTCTCTAGAAGCTCCACTTGCAGCATCTCATTTTCAACTTGTTTATGTAAATCCAGAAGGTGTAGAAGGCAAACCAGATCCAGTCAGAACAGCTATGGACGTTCGAGAAACCTTTGGGCGAATGGGAATGAATGATGTAGAAACAGCAGCGCTTACTGTTGGCGGTCACTCTATAGGAAGAGCTCATGGTAATGGAGATCCAACTAATCTAGGTCCAGAACCCGCAGGAGCTGATATTCACGAACAAGGATTTGGGTGGAATCAGAAAAATGGAACAGGAGTAAATCAGATAACTTCTGGTCTTGAAGGAGCTTGGACAACTAATCCTGATAAATGGGACCACCAGTATTTGGATCTTTTATTAAATTATGAGTGGGAAAGTAAGAAAAGCCCAGCCGGCGCATGGCAGTGGGAACCTATAAACCTTGAAGAAGAAAAAAAACCAGTAGATTTAGGAAATCCTAAAAAGAAAGCTAGATTGATGTTTACAGATGCAGACATGGCTATGGCGATGGATCCAGAGTATAGAAAAATTTCAGAAAAATTTTACAAAGATCCAAAGTTTTTTGAGGACTCATTTGCTCGTGCCTGGTTTAAACTAACGCACAGAACAATGGGAAACAAAGAAAATTATATTGGTCCTTGGGCTCCTAAAGAAGATCTTCTTTGGCAAGGTAATGTTTCTTCCTCAAAAAAGAAATATAATGTAGAAAAAGTAAAAAAAATGATCGCAGCTAGCAAACTAAGTACCAGTGATTTAATCACTACTGCTTGGGATAGCGCTAGGACTTATAGAGTAACTGATAAAAGAGGAGGGGCTAACGGTTCAAGAATACGCTTAGCGCCTATGAAAGATTGGGAAGCTAATGAGCCTAAAAAACTCTCAAAAATATTGAAAGTTCTAGAAGGTATAGCAAAAAAAACAGGAGTAACAGTCGCTGATACAATTATTCTTGCAGGAAATGTAGGGCTAGAAAAAGCAATAAAAAAAGCTGGTTTTAAAGTAAAAGTTCCATTCAATCCAGGAAGAGGAGATTCTTCTCAAAAGCAAACAGAGATTAAGAATTTTAAGTGGCTAGAACCTTTGCACGACGGATTTAGAAATTATGTAAAATCAGATTATTCTGTGATGCCAGAGGAACTTTTATTAGAGCGAGCTTCTTTGATGGGTTTAACTGCTCAAGAAATGACTTGTTTAGTTGGCGGTATGAGAGTGCTAGGCACAAACCATGTGTCTGCTAAAAATAAAGGCGTATTAACTGACAAAGTTGGAACTTTAACAAATGATTTCTTTATTAACTTAGTGGATATGAAATATACATGGAAACCAACAGGCAAGAACTCCTATGACATTATTGATCGCAAAACAAAAAAGGTTAAATTTACAGCAACCAGAGCTGATTTAGTTTTTGGCTCTAACTCAATACTTCGATCCTATTCAGAAGTATATGCACAAGATGACAATAAAGAAAAATTTGTTAAGGATTTTGTTGCCGTATGGACAAAGATAATGAACGCAGACAGATCAAACCTAAAAAAATTAAATTAATATAATGACTGAATTAACATCAGGAATTTTTAACTCAGCAAAACAAGTATACAGCAATAACAAGGGCTCAATTTTAAGAACAATAGTTTATACGATTGGCCACTTCATAATAGCTATTACAGTTCTAATGTTAATAGCAGATGTATCCTTTATGATAGCATTAACTGATGCAATCGTTGAACCATTAGCTAACTCTGTATGGTATTTTTTATTAGATAAGTTTTGGGCGTCAAAAGTCTCCAATAAAATTAAAAGTTAAAGAAGTCCCCATAGACTTTCCTTTTTAACCCACCCTTTGTAATTATCCGCCTCAGCTTTGCACCAATCTACTTTGCATCTAATGATTTTACTTAATTTACCTTTTTTAAGTAACACAATAGGTTTTGAGTAAACAGTAGGATTTTTAAACATTATTAAATCATCATCTATAACTATTGCGGCCTTTTTTTTTGAAAGCTGAGATATATGTATCCAACCAGTATTATTTTCGTGATCTCTTATTTTTCTAAAGTTATCAGATTGATCTTGAACCAAAACTGGTAAAAATTTTTTTTTATAAAAAATCTTAACAGGGTATTCACGAGATGGGCCTTGCCTTAGATTGACCTTATCATACCGTAAAGTTAAAAAATATTCGTCTTGAGAAAAACCGAAACTTTGAAAAAAAAAAATTCCGGTTAAAACAATAATTAATCTTAACATTTATTTATACATTCAGGGTTAACTGATATCTTAGATTTTCTAAATTCAGTTTCTAAAGCATCAAATATAAGCAAGTGATTTTTCAAATCATTTTTATTATTTAGAATACTTTTTAAAACCTCACTAGCTTGTAGCGACCCCATGATACCAGCTACGGGAGAAAAAATCCCTTCTGATTGACAATTATTATCAAAATCTGGGGGACTTGGCATAAAACATCTATAACAAGGTCCTTTATTTTTAAAATCAAATTTCATAAGCTGACCATCAAATTTACTTATAGCAGAAGTAATTAATATTTTTTTATTTTTTACACAATAATCATTAATTAGATATCTAGTATTATAATTATCTGTACCATCACATATAATATTATAATTATTGAAAATTTTATTAATATTTTTATTTGTAAGTTTTTTTTTAAATGAAATAATTTTTGTTTTCTTATTTATTTTATTTATTATTTTTTTTGCCTGGTTAACTTTATATTTACCAATGTCTTTCGTACTAAATAAAGTTTGTCTATTTAAATTTGAAATTTCAACTTTGTCAAAATCAACAATACCGATCTTACCAACCCCTGAAGAAGCTAGATAAGTAAGAAGTGGACACCCCAATCCACCCATACCTACAATCAAAACATTTGCAGATAATATTTTCTTTTGTCCCGCTAAACCAATTTTTTTTAATATTATTTGTTTTTCAAATCTCTTAAATTGGCCTAAATTAATTTTCATTTTAAGAATTATTTAGTTCCAGTAGATCCAAATCCACCTTCGCCTCGACCTGTTTCATTTAAATCATTCACTTCTTTAAGTTGGGCTTGCACCACTGGGCAAACTACCATTTGAGCAATCCGTAGACCTTTCTCCACTATAAATGACTCTTGACTAAGATTAATTAATATTACTTTAATTTCACCTCTATAATCAGAGTCAATTGTACCCGGTGTATTCAAAACACTTATTTTTTGTTTAGCTGCTAGACCCGATCTTGGCCTAATTTGTATTTCAAATCCTTTTGGTATAGATAGCGCTAAACCCGTAGGAATAATTGCCGTTTTGCCTGGTTCAATATTAATTTTAGCATCTACGTTTGCAGATAAATCCATGCCTGAAGATCCACTTGTTTCGTATTTGGGTAAAGAAACTTCTTTAGATAGTCTTTTAATTAATATTTTTATCATTTATCAAAAGTTTATCTAATATAATTTTAGCAATTGTACTAGCAATAAAACTTTTTTTATTTCTTGGAATTGATTTAATCTTACCTTTTTTATCAATTATCGAAACTCTATTATAATCAGAATTAAACCCTGAATCTTTTTTAGAAACGTCATTTACAATAATTAAATCACAATATTTTTCTTTAATCTTAATTTTTGAATTTTGAATAACATTTTCTGTTTCAGCTGAAAAACCAACTACTACTTTAGGTCTAGCTTTATTATTTTTGCTTAAATAATCTAAAATGTCAGGATTTTTTTCTAATTGTATACTACTAAGATTTGCTTGATTTTTTTTAATTTTATTCTTACTTTTATTGATTGGCCTAAAGTCCGAAACTGCAGCTGCGCAAACCGCTACATCAACTGGAAGAGATTTTTTAACTTCATTCATCATTTGTTTTGCAGAAATAATTTTTTTAATTTTTAAGTCTCTAGAAGAAATAAAATTAGAAGGTCCAGCTATTAATTTAGTTTTTATACCCAGTTTTTTTAATGCCAATGCAACTTCGTAACCTTGTTTTCCGCTAGATTCATTAGAAATATATCTTACAGGATCTAAATATTCTCTAGTTGGACCAGTGGTAACTAAAGCTTTTAAATTTTTATTTTTAACTAAATTTTTTTCAAAAAAATAATTTTTTAGGAAAGAGAAAATTTGTCTTGGGCTAGACATTTTACCTTCCCCATACTCTCCGCAAGCCATTTCACCTTTTTCGGGACCAATAAAAAGATAACCATAATCCTGTAAAATTTTTAAATTATTTTGCGTTGCTTTATGAAGCCACATTCGAACGTTCATTGCTGGAACTAATAAAATATCTCTATTAGATGCTAATAATACAGTAGTTGCTAAATCTTCAGCCTTACCTATACTTAATTTTGTCATAAAATTTGCTGTTGTAGGTAGAACTACAATTAAATCAGCCCACCTTGATAAAGCTATATGATCAATTTCAGCTTCGCTATTTTTATCAAAAATATCTTCAAATGTTTTATTTTTTGTTAACGTTGTAATCGAAAGAGGAGTCACGAATTCTTTACCGCTTTTAGTTAAGATAGCTTTTACATCAGCATAATTTTTTTTTAATAATCTTATTAGATCTAGAGCTTTATAAGCAGAAATACCGCCCCCAATAATTATTAAAATCTTTTTTTCTTTTAATGACATTATTTAATTAAAATACTAATAGAAGAACAATTACAATACCAAAAAAACCGATAATTAGATTGTTTCTTAAATTTTTTAATTTCATTTGTTCTATCTCTAAATTTTTGTTGTTTTTTAAACCTAAATTAAGTTTCCCCTCCGCCATTAGTTGTAGGGCATAACTAGCTTTATCCATTAGACCAGGAAAATCAGGTATTCTTTTAATTATCTCTGTTGAGGTATTTATTGCAGTATCTAAAGTTGATCTTGGACTTTTAATATCTTTTAACCAATCTTCTAAAACAGGCCTAGAGACTTCCCAAATATTTGTCTCAGGATAGAGTTTTCTTGCAACCCCTTCAACTACAACCATAGTTTTTTGCAAAATTAGCAAAGGAGTTTGGGTTGGCATATTGAACTTTTCGGTGATTTGAAATAGTTGCGCTAATAAATTTCCACCAGATATATCCTTAATTGATTGACCAAAGATAGGTTCTCCAACTGATCTTAACGCTTGAGCGAATTCATCTTTAGAGGCATCTTGCGGAACAAGACCTGCTTGAAAATGTACTTCGGCTACTTTTGAATAATCTCTTTGGATAAAACCATATAAAATTTCAGCTAAAAATTTTCTATTATTTTTATCTAATCTCCCCATAATTCCAAAATCTACAGGTATAATATTTCCCTTTCCATCAACAAATAAATTGCCTTGGTGCATGTCTCCATGAAAAAAACCATCCCTTACAGCTTGTTTTAGAAAGTGTTGAATTAAATTTTCCGCTAGAATTTTTAGATCAATACCAAGTGATTTAATTTTTTCGTATTCTCTGATAGAGACTCCATCAACTTTGTCTAATGTTAAAATTTTTTTAGTAGTGTAATTCCAATAAATTTTGGGCACATTAAATCCCTTATCATTTTTTGTATTTTCATATAACTCATTTGCAGCTGCTGCTTCAAATCTAAGATCCATTTCAACATTTGTAATTTCACGCAATAAATAAACAACTTCAACTAATTTTAGTCTTCTTGCTTTTGTAAATGTGTTTTCAACAATATAGGCAAATAACATTAAAGCATCTAATTCTTCATTGAAAAGCTTTTCTATGTCTGGCCTCAAGATTTTTATTGCCACATCTTTATTTTCATTTTCATCTTTAATTTTAGCTACATGAACCTGAGCTATAGAAGCTGCTGCAATAGGGTCACTAAGTTCAACAATATTATTATATTGAGTTTCCCCAATTTCTTTTTTTATAATTTTTTTTGCTTGGTATGTATCAAATGCTGGCAATCTATCTTGCAGCTTTTCTAAGTTTTTAGCAGTTTCTTCGCCTATGATATCTGGTCTGGTAGCCAGGAATTGACCCAGTTTGATAAAAGTGGTGCCCATTCCTTCAAGAGCTTCACAAAGTTTTTCACCAGGTTTTTTTTTATCCAATGATATCTTTTTTGTAGACCCAATAGAGATTATGTTGAAAAAAATGTTTAATAAAAGGGGTAAATTGTGTATTTGATTAATTGTCTCTACCGCACCAGAGGTAGATAACTTTCTTGCAATTTTAAATAATCGTAAAATTCTATTAATCATTCAAATTTTCCACCCCGAGTGTATTGCAGAAATACCATTTGATAGATTTCTGTATTCAATATTTGAGAAACCATTTTGTTTCATTAAATTAACAAGTTCTTTTTGTGAGTAGAATTGGTTAATACTTTTTATTAAGTATTCGTAGGGCTTTGACGATCCTACAATGTATTTTCCTATAATAGGTATAGTTTTAGAATAGTTCTGATAAAGAAAATTAATCATTTCATTATTTACTTTAGAAAACTCTAAACACATAAAACGCCCACCTGGTTTTAAAACTCTTAACGCTTCTTTTAAAGATACATTTATATCTGATACATTTCTTATTCCATAACTAATTGTATAAAAATCGAAAGTTTCATTTTTGAAAGGTAGTTTTTCCGCTTTAGCTTTATGCCAAGTTATATTCTTAAAATTTTTTAAATTAGCTTTACCAGCAAAATACATCTCATCATTAGGTTCTACACAAGAAATTCTATTCGAGTTTTTTGTTTTTTCGGAAAAAAGTTTTGCAATATCACCTGTTCCAGAAGCTACATCAATAAGACCATCATTTAATTGAGGGTTCATCCAGTCTATTAGTTTTTTTTTCCATATGCGATGAATGCCCAATGACATGATATCATTCATCAGGTCATATTTCCTATATACCTTAGAAAATACAGAATTGACTATTTTTGTTTTATCTAGAATAGTACTTTTCATAATAGATTTATATGCCAGAATTACCAGAAGTTGAAGTTGTTAAAAGGTCCTTGAATAATAAAGCCCAAAACTCAATTATAAAGTCAGTAAAAATCAATGATGGCAGATTAAGATATAAAATAGATAAAAATCAAATTAAAAATATTATTGGCTTAAGACTTGAAAAAATTTTAAGAAGATCAAAATTTCTATTATTTTTTTTTAGCAAAGAAATTGTAATGTTAATTCATTTAGGCATGACGGGTAAACTTTTTTTTGTTAATCAAAAAAATACTAAATATAAAACAAGTTTTTATTACGATATAAATGAAGAGAAAGATAAAAAACACGATAGAGTTATATTCAGTTTATCGCGAGGACAAAAGATAATTTATAACGATGTAAGGAAATTTGGTTTTATAAAGTTTTCAAGTAAAATAAATTTATACGAAAATTTTCATCTTAAAAACTTAGGCCCCGAACCATTAAATAAAAAATTTAATTTCACCTATTTTAAAAAATATATATTTGAAAGAAATAGAATGACTAAAGATCTTTTAATGGATCAGAAATTTGTTTCAGGACTTGGAAATATATATGTCAATGAAATACTTTTTTTTAGTGGCGTAAAGCCTACTAAAAAAATTGAAAATCTTTT
>QBYF01000018.1 GCA_003282965.1 Pelagibacteraceae bacterium AG-325-E13
TACAGTATCAGTTGAAGAGCCTTCTTGAATTTTGTTAAAAACAAATTTTAATTCTTTGTCTTTATAGAATGGAAATAAGTTCCTTTTAATTTTGTTTATGAAATTGAAACTTATATTAAGCATAGATCTGTGGCTGGGGCACTAGGATTCGAACCTAGGATGGCGGTATCAAAAACCGCTGCCTTACCGCTTGGCTATGCCCCATTACTAAGTTTTTGATATATCATAAATCAATAAAATTAAATAGTTTTAGCGACCCACGACGAATATTTAGGATATTTTACCTTTATTATATTTAATGCAGCTTTGGCTGATTTTTTACTTTTAAATACACCATAACAAACTGATCCTGAACCAGTCATTCTTGAAAAATAGCATCCCTTTCTTTGCCTAATTTCTATAATTAATCTTTTAATGGTTGGGTATTTATTTTCTACAATTGATTGCAAATTATTATTTTCGCCTATTAGAAGTTTGATAAACTTGTTTTTAACCTCAATTTTTTTAAAACTAAAATCTGATTTTTGAGAAAATTTTCTTACTTTAGAATAAATATATTTTGTTGAACACTTAATTGTTGGATAAACAAGTAAAAAATATAAGCTATGTTTTTTGTGAAAACTATAAATCTTTTTAAGATTACTTATAAAACCTTGCTGGTATAAAAATATTCTAACATCTGAACCTATTGTTTTGCTTAAAACTTTCAACAAATTTTTATCAATCTTATTTCTAGTAAGATGTTTAACTAAGTAGATAGCGTTGCTAGTTCCACCGCCCATTCCTCCAAATACAGGTATTTTTTTATTTATTGAAACTGAATAATAGCTAGAGATTAAATTTCTTTCTCTTAAAATGTTTAAAACATCGATTACTGAATTGCTACTCTTTTTAATATATTTAGAAAATTTTCCTCGAAATTTTATTATATCTTTTTTATCTTTAATCTTTTTAATCTTTATATCATCGCATAAGTTAACTAAACAAAAATAAGACTGTATTTCGTGTAATCTACTATTTTTTAATTTTCTGTTTACCTTTAGTGATAAATTAATCTTTGAGAATGATTTTAATATCATTTTATTTTTTATAGGCCTAACACTAATTTATTGTTGATTTTATCTCTCATATCATCCTCTACATCCTTAAGATTTAATGTATTCTTCCAATAATATCTCGCTTGTATTTTGTATCCGTTTTTCCATAGAACATCTCCGTAGTGATCATTAATAATTGGATCGCCTGGCATTAATTGTATGGCGAACTGAAGATATTTTTTTGACTCAGTGTATCTTCCTAATTTGAATAAAGCCCAACCTAAAGAGTCTGTAATATAAGGATCGTTAGACTTTAAGTTATTTGCCTTCTCAAGCATTTTTAAAGACTGTTCTATCTTTACTCCTTTTTCGATCCAAGAATAAGCAAGATAATTAATTACATACGCTTGATCTGGACTTGCTTTTAAAGAAAGCAATAAATCGCTCTCTGCTTTTTTCCATTCTCCTATTCTTTCATAAGAAACACCCCTGCCATCTGTTGCCTTTGGAAATAGTGGATGATTTTTATTAATTTTTGAAATTATTTCTGTATAAAATTTTATTGCATCTTCAAACTGATTGTTATTTTTTAAAAATCTAGCATAATCATATTTTTCATAAATATTTTTTTCCGGTAGTTGATTGTATGCCTTTGTTAAACTTTTAAGTGCTTGTTCATTTTTTTTTTCATTTATTAATATTTTTGTATTTTGTTTAGCTGCATACCAAAGAAAGATTTTTCCTTTTTTTCCTATTTCTTTATATATTTTTTTTGCTTTATCAAAATTTTTAGTTTGGTAAAAATTTTCAGCTAGTAAAGTATCAAATGAATGGAAATTTTTATTAAGATATTTTGATAAATTTAAATAAAAATTAGAAAACTCATAAATATTCTGTGACGATAATGCATTGGCAGAGATATACAAAATTTCGGCAATAACGTGAGATATATTTTTGCAATTAAAATTATTTTTATAATTCTTGTTATCTAGATCAAGCTTATATTGATTTAGTAATAAATTTCTCGGGTATAGTTTAAGTGAAGAATTTACAATTTCTTTTGCTTTGAGAATTTTACCTGAATTTGCCATAAAAGTAGCATAAAAATAATTGTATCTTGAAAAATCAATCTTTTCATTAGAAGTAAGCTTTTCGAAAAATAATTCAGTGTCTTTAGAGTTATAAAAGCAATGTAGAAATACATTTTGAATATTTTTTAAATTTTCAAATTTTGAATCTATAGATTCAATTTTATTCTTAGCATCATTAAATTCTAAGTTGATAAAGCTTACCCAATTATAAAGTGAAGATGATATAAAACTATTAATCATAAATTTAGATTTTTTATTTTTAATTCTTAAAAAATACTTACGCGATAAATCATAATTTTGATTTTTAAGGTGATAGACTCCTATAATTAAGTTGCTTTCAAAGTTGCTCGAATTTTTTTTTTCTAACTTTTTAGCATAATTAAAAGCTTCGTTAAATTTTCCTGAATTAACTAAGGAAAGTAAGAATTTAGAGGAATAATTAATATGAACCTCTTCAAGACCATTTAATTTCCTTAAAAAATCATAGGACTCTTTATATTGATTATCATTTAAAAGTAAAACTCCTGAAAAGTAATTTGAAATACTATTACCCTCATTAAAGTTATCTAGATTTTTAGCATGAAGTGTGGAAAAAAAAATGATGACAAAAAATATTTGTGAGATAAGCTTAATATTAAATTTGAATATACTCATAATTATCATGATTAAGAAAACTAATAATAAATCAATTAAACTAATAAAATTCTACAATTTCATTAATTATAATTTAATTTATAATAATAAGGCAATAAATAGATATAAGAAAGATGTTTTTCAGATATCTGGTAACAAAGCTGATAAATTAGATAAATTAAAAAAATCTATTAATAATATTAAAAATTGCGAATTTAAAAAAAACGCAAAAAATATTGTGTTTGCAGATGGCAATCCAAAAGCAAAAATTATGATAGTTGGAGAGGCCCCTGGTTCTAATGAGGATCTAGAAGGTATACCATTTGTTGGTCGAGCAGGAGCATTATTAGATAAAATGTTAGCTTCTATAGATTTAAATAGAAGAAATGTTTACATCACAAATGTTGTTAATTATCGACCTCCTGATAACAGAAGACCGACCGAAGAAGAAATAAATAGATACCTACCATATCTAAAAAAACATATTGAAATAATAAATCCAAAAATACTAGTTTTATTAGGAAGCACTGCTTTAAATGCTCTTGTCGGTAATGAAGTTGTAATTTCTAAAGCTAGAGGTAAATGGATTGAAAAGCAATTTGGAGAATGTAAAACTTCTATTATTGTTACGTTTCATCCAGCTTTTTTAATGAGACAGCCAGCACAAAAAAAAATGGCTTGGATTGATCTAAAAATGATAAGAGAGAAAAAAACTAACTTAAAAATTTAATTGAAAGAATTGATTACAGCAGGAGTTGATGAAGTTGGCAGAGGATGTCTCGCTGGTCCAGTGGTTTCCGCCGCTGTAATACTAAAAGAAGGTATAAATTTAAAGCTTCTGAAAGACTCGAAGAAAATAACGTTTAAAAAAAGAGAAGAAATTTCAAAACATATTAAAAATAACTCCTATTTTGCTATTGGAATTGCTTCTGTGGAAGAAATTTTAAATCTGAACATTTTGCAGGCATCTTTGCTTTCTATGAAAAGAGCAATTAAAAAACTTGCAGTAAAACCAGGTTTAACCTTGATAGATGGAAACTTTGCACCTAAAGGTTTAAAAAATTATAAAACAATAGTTAATGGAGATGAAAAAATTAAAGTCATAAGCGCAGCTTCTATAGTTGCAAAAGTTTACAGAGATACATTTATGATAAAGTTATCAGAAAAATTTTCTAATTATGCTTGGGAAAGAAATTTTGGATATGGTACTAAAGCTCACTTAGATGGTTTAAAAAAATTTGGTATAACAACGCATCACAGAAAAGCTTTTAAACCTATATACAAGATGTTGTCGAATTAAAAATCTCAATCACTAAAGGACTCATTTTTTACTAAAATGGTTTGACCCTAGATTCAATTTAAGGTTGAATCTAGTAAATGTCAAAATTTTCTAACAAAATTTTAAATGGCGATTGTCTTGAAGAGTTAAAGAAAATTCCAGATAAAACTTTTGATCTAGTGTTTGCTGACCCTCCTTACAACATGCAGATTGGTGAAAAATTAACTCGTCCAGATTCAAGCAAAGTTAATGGGGTAAATGATAAATGGGATCAATTTAACAGTTTTAAACACTATGATGATTTCTGTAAAATTTGGCTAACCGAGTGCAAAAGAATTTTAAAAGATAATGGAAGCATATGGGTAATAGGCTCATATCATAATATTTTTCGATTAGGTTATCACTTACAAAATTTGGGATACTGGTTACTCAACGATGTTATTTGGAGAAAAAATAATCCAATGCCCAATTTCAGGGGTACAAGGTTTACTAATGCTCATGAAACTTTGATTTGGGCATCAAAAAATAAAAAATCTAAGTACACATTTAATTATCAATCTCTTAAATGTTTAAATGATGACTTACAAATGAGATCCGACTGGATCTTACCTATTTGTAATGGAAAAGAAAGACTAAAGAAAAATAAAAAAAAAATTCACTCTACACAAAAACCAGAGTCGCTTCTTCATAGAATAATATTAGCTACTACAAATAAAGGCGATACAGTCTTCGACCCTTTTTTAGGTACTGGAACTACTGCAGTTGTGTCTAAAAAGTTAGGAAGAAGTTATTATGGAATAGAAAAAGATAAAAGATATTTTATGGCAGCAAAAGAAAGGTTAAATAAAACAACAAAAATTGCAGATGAGTATTTAGATACAATAGAAAATAACAAGTCAAAACCTAGAATACCCTTTGGCTCTTTGGTCGAATTAGGAATAA
>QBYF01000019.1 GCA_003282965.1 Pelagibacteraceae bacterium AG-325-E13
AATTTATTTACACCTGATAAATTTAAAATTGTTATTATTCCGTCCTACAGAACTCCAGAAAGAGTTATTAAGAAAGCATTTAACACATTTGGATTTAATCACCACGTAATAAAACAAGTAGATAAAAAAGCATATCTCGGATCTTTAGCTATTGCTGATTTTATAATTGTGACCTGCGACTCCACTTCAATGATTTCTGAGGCAGCTGTTACAGGTAAACCAGTTTACGCTGCAATGATGAAACCAATAAGGAGCATCAGAAGATTTAGTAGATTTTTCAATCAATTCAAGGACTTGGGCATAATAAAAGAGTTAACAGATAACATTGACAGTTGGAGCTATGATAAGTTAGATGAAGTAAATAGAATTGCACCTTTGATAAAAGAAAAGATGAAACAAAATGGAATTATTTAAATCTCTCACAGGTAGAACGAAATCCTTCAATGATCCCTTTGAACATTTTGAGATCAATCAACCTTTAACCGTTGAGGCTATTGAAGAAATTAGTAATGCAAATATTATTGACCCTAAAAAAGAAAAGCTAAGTTATGATGGTACGCGAGCACTCGATGGAGGAGATGGCGCATTTCGTTCAGGTATAAAAGATGGAGGAAAAGCGAAAAAAATAAGATGTTATGTTACAAAAGAAAATGCAAATCAGTTCCCTCATCTTACCAATTTTATTGAGGAGCTTAGATCACCTGAAGTTTATAAAAAGATAGGTAGCTTAATTGGTAAAGACCTTAGCAATTCATTTGTACGATTAGAAGTTATTTGTGACAGAGAAGGTTTTTGGCTTAAACCTCATTGTGATATTAAAGAAAAACTTATGTCGTCAATAGTTTTTATTAACCTTCATAATGAATCTGAAAATTTAGGCACTGACTTTTATGACAAAAAACTTACAAAAGTTAAAACCGTTCCATATAAGCACAATTATGGATATTTCTTCACTAGCGGACCTGACTCTTGGCACGGTATGGAAAAAAAAGAAATTAAAAAAGAACGTAGATGTATTCAAATTAACTACGTAACATTTGAGACTGATTGGAAAGTAAAATAAAAATTTATATGTCTTGTAAAGAAGTTACTTTGATATCTTTATTTTTTAGAGATTTAATGCCCTCAACACAAACCTTTGCGGTAGACATATTTGTACAATAGGGTACTTTATTTGCCAAAGTAGCTCTTCTCAATAATAAAGCATCGTTTAGCTGTCTTTCACTATTACCACCACCAGTATTAATTACTAGAGCAATTTTTTTTGCATTTAACACATCAACAATGTGAGGAGATCCCTGGTTAACTTTATTTATTTTTTTACACTTAATTCCATACTTATTTATATAATCCGCAGTTCCTCCAGTGCCACAAAGTTTAAAATTCAGCTTAGATAATTGTTTCGCTAAAATCACTCCTTCATTTTTATGACTATTTTTCAAAGATATAAATGCTAATCCTCTAGTAGGAAGAGAATTTGAAGCTGCTATTTGACTTTTAGCAAAAGCCATTCCAAAATTTTTATCAAATCCCATGACTTCACCAGTCGATTTCATCTCTGGCCCAAGTAAAAGGTCACTGTTTGGAAATTTATTAAAAGGAAAAACTGCTTCTTTTACCGCGAACATTTTTTTTGTTTTACTTCTTAAATTAAATTTTGATAAACTCTCACCTGCCATTACTCTAGATGCAATTTGAGCTAAAGGAAGATTCTTCGCTTTAGATACAAATGGAACTGTTCTACTTGCTCTAGGGTTGACTTCTATTACAAAAATTTTATCATTTTTAATTGCAAATTGTACATTCATAAAACCTTTAACCTTAAGGGCAAGCGCTAACTTTTTTGTTTGATTTTCAATTTCTTTTATTAAAAAAGGTTTAATAGAAACTGGAGGAAGACTACAAGCCGAGTCTCCTGAGTGAATACCCGCTTCTTCAATGTGTTGCATAACACCAGCAACAAAAACTTGCTCACCATCAGATATAGCATCGACATCAACTTCCATTGCATTATCAATAAATTTATCTATTAAAATTGGATTTTTTTCTGCAGCCTTAAATGCCTCTAGAACAAAATTTTTAAGTTGTCTTTTTTCATAAACAATTTCCATAGCCCTCCCACCTAACACATATGATGGCCTTACCATTAATGGTAAACCAATTTTGTCAGCTATTTTTAAAGCCTGGGGAAAAGTTTTTGCAATACCACTTTTAGCTTGTTTCAGTTTTAATTTATTTAAAAGATTTCTGAACCTGTCTCTGTCCTCTGCTAGATCTATCGAAGTATATTGTGTACCTAATATTGGAAGTTTATTTTCATGTAAAAATTTAGCTAATCTAATAGGAGTCTGTCCTCCAAATTGTGCTATTACTCCTACTAAATTTCCTTTAGTTTTCTCTTTTTTAATAATATTAAAAACAAATTCTTCAATTAAAGGTTCAAAATATAATCTATCGCTTGTATCGTAATCTGTTGAAACTGTCTCAGGATTACAATTTACCATAATTGTTTCAAATCCAGCTTTTTTCAAAGCATAACTAGCCTGACAACAACAATAATCAAATTCAATACCCTGGCCAATTCTATTAGGACCTCCACCAAGAATTATAATTTTTTTTCTACTAGATGGTTCTGCTTCGCATTCTGTATTTATTGAAAAGTTTCTTTGGTAAGTTGAATACATATAAGGGGTAAATGATTTAAATTCAGATGCGCACGTGTCCACCTTTTTATATACTGGTAGGATTTTCAATGCTGTTCTTTTTTTTCTTACGATATTTTCTGAAGTCTTTGTTAATTCTGATAATTTTTTATCTGAAAAACCTATAGATTTTATATAATTGAATTCATTATAAGTTTTAGGCAAACCATTTTTTTTAATTATATTTTCATTGTCTATAATATCTTTTATTTGGTTTAAGAACCAAGGATCAATTTTTGATAATTTCTGTATCTTTTTTATATTAATTTTTTTTCTAAATGCCTCTCCAATAAGCAAGATCTTATTTGGAATATTTTCTTTAAGTTTTTTCTCAATTTGCTTGACCTTTAGATTAAAAATTTGGTCTACCCCAGAAAAACCAGTTTCTAGAGAAACCAGCGCTTTTTGTAAAGACTCTTTAAAATTTCTTCCTATTGCCATTGCTTCACCTACGGACTTCATTGATGTGCCTAAAATTGCAGCAGATGTTGAAAATTTTTCAAAAGTAAATCTTGGAATTTTTGTAACAACATAGTCAATTGTCGGTTCAAAAGAAGCAGGGGTAACTTTCGTAATCTCATTTTTTAATTCATCTAAAGTGTATCCAACTGCAAGTTTTGCAGCGACTTTAGCAATCGGAAATCCAGTAGCTTTTGATGCTAAAGCAGAAGATCTGGAAACTCTTGGGTTCATTTCGATAATAACCATTCTTCCATTTTTAGGATTTATTGCGAATTGAACATTTGAACCTCCAGTTTCAACTCCTATTTTTCTTAAACACGCGATCGATGCATTTCTCATTATTTGATATTCTTTGTCGGTTAGAGTTAACGCAGGAGCAATAGTTACTGAGTCTCCAGTATGAATTCCCATAGGGTCAACATTTTCTATTGAACAAATAATAATACAATTATCTTTTTTATCTCTCACAACTTCCATCTCAAATTCTTTCCATCCCTCTAAACATTCTTCAACTAATACTTGATTGACGGGAGACTCATGCAGTCCATTTTTTATTATTTTAAAAAATTCTTTTTTATTCTTTGCTATACCCCCACCAAGCCCTCCTAATGTGAAAGCCGGTCTTATTATAACTGGAAGACCAATTTGTTTTAAAGCTTTTGATCCTTGAGTAAAATTATTTACAATTTTTGATTTAGGTAAATCTAAACCTATATCAAGCATATTTTTTCTAAATTTTTTTCTATCTTCGGCATTTGAAATGGCTTTAGAATTTGCTCCTATAAGTTCAATTTTATATTTTTTAAGAATACCTTTTTTTTCAGCTTCCATTGCTAGATTTAAAGCAGTTTGACCACCCATAGTTGGCAGGATAGCATCTGGTTTTTCTTTGATTAAAATTTTTTCTAGAACTTCTAGAGTTATGGGTTCTATATAAGTTTTATCAGCCACATCAGGGTCAGTCATAATTGTTGCTGGATTAGAATTAATCAAGATTACTTTATAACCTTCATCTTTTAATGCTTTACAAGCTTGAGTACCTGAATAATCAAACTCACAGGCCTGACCGATAATTATAGGACCAGCACCAACTACTAAAATTTTTTTAATATCTTTTCTTTTTGGCATTTTCTTTCATACTCGTTACAAATTCTTTAAACAAATAAACACTATCCTGTGGACCGGGATTAGACTCAGGATGATATTGAACTGAAAAAACTGGTTTAGATTTAAGTTTTATTCCTTCTATGCTATTATCAAAAAGAGATTGATGCGTAATTTGAATATTTTTAGGCAAACTTTTCTTTACTATTTCAAATCCATGATTTTGACTCGTTATCTCTACGTTACCTTTAGTTAAATTTTTAACAGGGTGATTAGCTCCTCTATGTCCTAAATTCATCTTTTTTGTTTTTGCACCTAAAGCTAACCCAAGTAATTGATGACCCAAACAAATTCCAAATACAGGTAGATTATTTTCAATAAATTTTTTTATAATTGGAATAGCATACTTTCCAGTAGCAGCTGGATCACCCGGACCATTTGATAAAAAAACTCCATTTG
>QBYF01000020.1 GCA_003282965.1 Pelagibacteraceae bacterium AG-325-E13
CACTGAACTATTTTATTCAGGTAAATATTGGAAACGAAAAACAAAAATCAGGCATTAACTATAACGAAGTAGATCAATTTTATAATTATTGCACAAAAGAAAAAAAGATGAATATTCTTGGATTAATGATTATCCCCCCTCAAAATGAAAATGCAGAAAAGTATTTTAAGAGTCTCTCGGATTTAAATTCTTCACTTGGTCTAACCGAGTTAAGTATGGGAATGTCTTCTGACTATATTCAAGCTATAAATTATAAGGCTTCTTATCTAAGAATAGGTAGTGCGATATTTGGAGACAGATCTTAGATTATATTTACAATTGTTTTTTTATTAATTTTTTCTACTATTTGTTCCAAACTCTTTTTATTTACTGCAATACATCCTTCTGTTTTTTTATAATTTTTTGTTGCAACATGAATAAATATTGCACTTCCTTTATTTTTTATTGTTGGATTTATATTAAAATTTAAAACTAAAATGATGTCATAGGTATTGTTTTTTTTATAAAGTCTTTCAAAACTATATTTAGAGGGAAGTTTAATAAGTTTGTTGTAAAAAATTGATTTTGGATCATCACACCATCCCATCTTTTTATTAATTGTTGTTTTTAACAATTTAGTCTTTAAATTAGAAATCCGATCTTTCCTATACAATATGTATTTGATTTTAAATTTACCTTTTGGTGTAATCTGGTCACCTTCTCTTTTCTTTACTCCAATTCCTCTTTTACCTACAGCACATTTTACTTTATAGTTATTAAAAGTTAGTTTTTTATTTTTTATTAAAATATGCATTTAGTGAATGTTCTATCATTTGGTTCTAAAAATTTTAACACTTCATTGGAAGAACTTAAAGCTCATTTAGACTTTAAACTTATTTTAATTGATAGGTTAAAAGAGGAAGAACTAAAAGACTATGACATCTTAATTTTTCACCAAGATTGTCTAAATATAGACTCTGTAAAAAAGATATTACAAGAAAGCGAGCAGATTAAAATTTTGGTTTCAAATAACACTGTTAAACAAAAAGATTATTTTAATGATGTTATTCCTTTACCGTTAAAGTTATCCGAATTAAATAGCATTGTTGAAAATTTAGTTGCAAAAAAAAATTTTAACAAGAATTCATCTATATTATTAAAAGAGTATAAATTGAACAAGAATGAAAAAAGATTAATAAAAGATAAAAACTATATTTCTTTGACAGAAAAAGAAATTCAACTTTTAGAATTATTATTATTAAACAAGAAACCAATTAGTAAAAATAAAATTCTAGAGGAGGTTTGGAAATACTCAACTTCAGCAGATACTCATACAGTTGAAACTCATATTTATAGATTAAGAAAAAAAATAAAATCCAAGTTTAAAGATGAAAATTTTATTCTTAATAACAAAAGTGGTTATTTATTATGAAAAAAAGAAATAAGATTGCAATAGATCTTTTTACTAAAAAATATCGTAAGCGTGTGGTTAAACCTAAAAAGGGAAAAGGTAGTTTCAAAAGAAAAAAAATAAATTAGTTTAGTCGAGCTCCAATTTGTTGAATTATTTTTGAGGACATCTCAGTTCCTTTGTTCAAGCTTTCTTTAAGTGATTGGTTATTTACAAAACCATGCAAAAAACCAGCTGCAAAAAGATCTCCAGCTCCAGTTAAGTCTATAATTTTCAGATTTTTCTGAATTTCGCACTCTACAATTTCATCTTTCCTAATGGCGATTGCTCCTCTTTCACCTCTTGTAATTACTAACAATTTCTCAAGTTTTTTTGAAAATTCAATGACATTATTAAAATCCTTAGCGTCTATTAAAGACATTATTTCTTGTTCGTTAGAAAAAGTAATATCTAATTTATTTTTTACCAAGTCTAAAAAATGAACTTTATGTCTTTCTACACAAAACAAATCTGATAATGACATTGCTACTTTATTGGAATTTTGAATTGCTTTTTCAAAAGCTTTTTTAGGCTCTCCTTCATCCCAAAGATATCCCTCTAGAAATAAAAGTTCACTATTTTTTACTGAATTAATATCTATGTCATTCTCATTAATTTTGCCTGCTGTGCCTAGGAATGTACACATGGTTCTCTCAGAGTCAGGCGTAATTAAAATTAGGCAAGTTCCTGTAGGAATTGCTTCTTTTTTTTTGGAATAAAAATATTTAACTTTTTCTTTTTTTAGTCCTTCTTCGTACTTGGCTCCAAGTTCGTCATCACTTACTTTACCTATAAAACCAACATCATTTCCTAATTGAGAAAGACCTACTATTGAATTAGCTACTGAACCACCAGAAACTGTTTCTTCAATTTTTAGATTTGAAAGTAATTTTTTGAATTCGATTTCATCCACAAGTTTCATGGTGCTTTTTGTGAGATTATTTTGAATGATAAAGTCTTCGTTTACTTTACAAATTACATCAACAATGGCGTTGCCTATTCCTAAGATTTTCATTTATGCTTTTTTGGTTTTAATTGGCTTTTTTCTATTTGGATAACAGCTTTTACAAATTTTACAAGCAATTCCATAGCAGTCTCTTGCTTTACAAAATTCTCTACCGTACCAGATTATTTGTAAATGAAGTTTATTCCAGTACTTTTTTGGAAAGATTGCTTTTAAATCTGTTTCTGTTTGTACTACGTTTTTTCCATTAGTTATACCCCACCTTTGAGCCAGTCTATGAATATGTGTGTCTACAGGAAAGGCAGGAAATCCAAATCCTTGAGACATCACTACGCTAGCTGTCTTATGACCAACGCCGGGTAATTGCTCTAATTCTTCGTAAGTTCTAGGGACTTTACCTTTGTATTTTTCAACTAATATTTTTGATAAAAAGAAAATACTTTTTGCTTTAACTCTAAATATTCCTATTCTTCTAATTAAACGCTCAATTTTTTTCCTTCCAAGTTTTACAAAGTGCTTAGGCTTGTTATATTTTGGATAAATATTCTTTGTAACATTATTAACATTCACATCAGTACATTGAGCGGAAAGTAGAACTGAAACTAGAAGTGTAAATGTATTTTTGTAGTTTAAAGGTATAGGAACTTTCGGATAAGTTTTATTTAAAATCCTAAGAATAATCTTGGATTTTTGCTTATTGTTCACTTAAAACTTAAAAGGTCTCTCATGGAATAAAGACCAGGCCTTTTATTTATTATCCATTTTGCTGCAGTCAAAGCTCCTTCTGAAAAAAGCGCTCTATCAAAAGCCTCATGATTTAAAGAAACTTTTTCTTTTCCAGTTGAAAAAGAAACCTCGTGTTTGCCTATTACTGAGCCTTTTCTTTGTGAGTTAAAATTAATTTTCTTACCGTATGGGAAAGATCTTTTATTTAGATATTTTTTTCCTATTAATTTATAAAAATCTTTGTTTTTTCCAACGGCAATACCTTTACCAAGCATGAGAGCTGTGCCTGAAGGATAGTCTTTCTTGTTTCTGTGGTGAACCTCAAATACTCTAGTAAGGAAATTACTATCAAGTGATTTTGAAGCTATCTCAGTTAAGTACATTAACAAATTCACTCCTAAGCTCATATTTCCAGCTTTAAGTATAGGAATTTTTTTTGAATATCTTTTAATTATATTTTCCTGTTTTTTTGTGAAACCTGTAGTTCCTATAACTACCTTTTTTTTTAATTTTACCGCAATCTTCAAAACTTCTAAAGTACATTCAGGGACTGTAAAATCAATTATTACCTTAGCTTTTTTAAATGCATTTTCAGTATTTAAACTTGGCCTAACCCCCGCTATTTTTTTATTAATTATTTTGTTTTCAGTTAGAGATATTAATTTAAAGTTTTTATTTATTTTTGATGTTTTAATTAGCTGTTGACCCATTCTCCCCAAACAGCCAGTTATTGCTAAGTTAATTTTTTTCATCAATATACAAGATTTATAATTACAATAATAATAAGGACAATTATAGCCCAAATAGATAAATTTTTTAAAAATTGTTTTATCTTATTATTTGTAGACAAAAATGATGGTAAAATTAGAATTAATACTGCAGTTAGAAATATTGCAGACATTATCTGTTCAGTTTCCATTTAGATTATGAGCTTTTCCAAAATTTCTTTGCTTTCTCAAAAAAACTTTTAATTACAGGGTCGGGTTTATTAGATTCTATTTCGTTGAATTCTTCTAATATTTCCTTTTGT
>QBYF01000021.1 GCA_003282965.1 Pelagibacteraceae bacterium AG-325-E13
CATTTACTATTTTTTCTAATTCTTTAGGATCACTTTGTTGTTTCATTCCTTTCGATTCAATAATTTTTTTTGGATTTTCTCCACTTTTTATCATTATTTCGAAAACTTCTTTTGCTATTCTACCTGAAATTTCACCTGACTTAATTGATTGAACCAACTCAGCAAAATTTTTAGCAGAAACAGGCGAATTAGTTATATTTAGACCTCTATCGTTCAACATTGCAAATAAATCTCCCATCATCCATGTAGCTGCTAGTTTTTTGTCAGATAATTTTGCAACTTCTTCGTAATATGCAGATATTTCTTTTTCAGATACTAGTACATTTGCTTCATATGCATTTAATCCGTATTCTTTTATAAATCTTTCTTTTTTCTTATCAGGAAGCTCAGGAAGGGATTTTTTTAAATCATCAATTAATTGTTGTTCTAAATTTAAAGGTAGAAGATCTGGATCAGGAAAATATCTGTAATCGTGAGCATCTTCTTTTGATCTCATTGATCTCGTCTCATTTTTTTTTGTATCAAAAAGTCTTGTTTCTTGACTTATTTCTTTACCATTTTCTAACAATTCTACTTGTCTTGCAGCTTCATATTCGATTGCCATTTGCATAAATTTTATAGAATTTACATTTTTAATTTCACAGCGAATTCCAAATTTTTTATCTCCTTCCTTTCTTACAGATACATTAACGTCAGCTCTTAGTGATCCTTCTTGCATATTTCCGTCACAAGTACCCAGGTATCTCATAATAGATCTTAATTTTTTAATATATTCATTAACTTCTTCTGGTGATCTTAGGTCTGGTTTGCTTACAATTTCCATTAAAGCTATTCCAGAGCGATTTAAATCAACATAAGTATTAGATGGATCCATGTCATGAATACTTTTGCCTGCATCTTGTTCAAGATGGAGTCTCTCTATACCAATTTCTTTTGATCCATACGGCATGTCCAATAAAACTTTACCTTCACCTACAATGGGATTTTTATACTGAGATATTTGATAACCTTGAGGTAAATCTGCATAGAAATAATTTTTTCTATCAAAAACTGAATAATTATTTATTTTTGCATTTAAACCAAGACCTGTTCTTACTGCTTGTTTTACACATTCTTCATTGATAACTGGCAACATTCCTGGAAATGCTGAGTCTACTAAACTTACTTGGTTATTTGGATCTGCTCCAAATTTTGTTGATGAACCAGAGAAAAGTTTTGAATTAGATAAAATTTGAGCATGGACCTCAAGTCCTATCACAACTTCGTATTTCCCTTTTTTTCCGTTAATAAAATAATCAAATTTTTCACTACTCATAACCACCACTTTTCAATTTTGTTCTTAAAAGCACAATTTTTTTCAAAGGCAAAACCGATATTAAGAATTTTTTGTTCGTCAAGAGCTTTTCCAATCAGTTGAAGACCTAATGGCAATCCTTGTTTATCTAAGCCTGCTGGTAATGATAAAGCTGGCAGACCCGCTAAATTTACAGGAACAGTAAATATATCATTCAAGTACATAGAAACAGGATCGTTAGTTTTTTCTCCTATTTTAAATGCTGAACTTGGTGTTGAAGGTGTGAGAATTGCATCTACCTTTAAAAAATTATCATCAAAATCTTTTTTAATTAAATTTCGTACTTTTTGTGCCTTTAAGTAGTAAGCATCATAGTAACCAGAAGATAAAACATAAGTTCCAATTAATATTCTTCGCTTTACTTCATCTCCAAATCCTTCTGACCTAGTATTTTCATACATTTCTATTAAATCTTTGCCTTTTTGTGATCTATAACCATATCGGACCCCATCATATCTAGCTAAATTGGATGAAGCTTCAGCTGGAGCAACAATATAGTAAGTTGGTAAAGCATATTTAGTGTGGGGCAAGGAGATATCAATTAATTGTGCGCCAAGATCTTTTAATATTTTTTTTCCTTTTTCCCAAAGCTCATCAATTTCTTTTGGCATATCATCAACACGATATTCTTTTGGAATTCCAATTTTCAAACCCTTAATATTATCTTTTAGATTTTTTGAATACTGTTCTTTTTTTTTATTAATAGAAGTCGAATCTTTTTTATCAAACCCAGACATAGCCTCCAACATAATAGCGGAATCTTTAATTGTTTTTGTCATCGGACCAGCTTGATCTAAAGAAGATGCAAAAGCTACGATACCCCATCTAGAACATAATCCATAAGTAGGTTTTAAACCTACGGTACCAGTAAAAGAAGCTGGTTGTCTTATAGATCCGCCTGTATCAGTTCCAATTGTTGCTGGAGTTAAGTCTGCTGCTAAAGCAGAAGAAGATCCTCCTGAAGAACCTCCTGGAACTAGCTGATCTTCCACTGGATTAATAACGTTTCCAAAAAAACTTGTCTCGTTAGAAGAGCCCATTGCAAACTCATCACAATTTAATTTTCCTAAAAGAAAAGATCCATTGCTCCATAAGTTTTTTGTAACCGTTGACTCATAAGTTGGAACAAAATTATTTAAAATATTGCTTCCGGCTGTGGTTTTAGTATTTTCTGTACAAAATAAATCTTTAACAGCTAAAGGTATCCCAGGAAGAAGTTGATCATAATTAGGTTTAGCATCAAATTGTTTCGCTTTGTCTAATGCTTGGTCAAATGTAGTAGTAACAAATGTATTTAATTTTTTTGCACTTTCAATATTTTTTATATATGCTTTAGTTAAATCTGTAGATGAAATTTTTTTAGCTTTAACATTATCTACAATTTCACTAAGACTTTGATTAGTAATATCAACCATTATTATTCTACCACCTTAGGCACAACAAAGAATTCTTCACTTTCTTTTGGTGAATTTTTTAAGATTTTTTCTCTTATTTTCCCATCATTAATTTCATCTTTTCTAGATCTTAATGATTGATTAAGAATTGATGTTAACGGCTCAACTTTATCTGTATTTAATTCATTTAATTGCTCAATAAACTTAAAAATTGAGTTCAAATCTTTAGTCAGGCTATCTACCTTAGCTTCATTAATTGAAATTCGGGCTAATTTAGCTACGTGTTTAATTTTTTCTTTATTTAAAGACATTTGTGAAATAAGTTAATCTAATTTGTTTTATCATAATTTAGGTAAATTTCATGCTTGATATTGATGTATTTATTGAAAAAATTAAGAAAAAATCAAGATTAATCGGTATTGATCCCGGTGGTAAAAGAATCGGTGTAGCAATTTCAGATGAAAATAAAATCGTAGCAACTCCTTTCTCAACGATTGTAAAAAATAAATATTCTGTTTTTATTAAAGATATTAAAAAGATTGTTGAAGAAAATCATATAAAAGGAATAGTTATAGGAAATCCAATAAATATGGACGGAAGTCCTAGTCAATCTTCTCAATCAGCTAAGGATTTAGCAATAAACTTATCAAAAGATATTACTGAAAATATCATATTGTGGGATGAGAGATTATCAAGTCATGGGGCCTTTAATTTGTCAGGTGATTTAGGGTCAAATACTTCAAAAAAGGTCAAAAAATTGGATGAAAATTCAGCACAATTTATACTACAAGGTTTCCTGGATTATCTTTCAAAAAAAAATACTTGATCTGATACCTTAAAAGGCCTATAGAGTTGATTTTAATGGCAGTAAGAAAAAAAACTTCAGCTATTAAAAATTCCCCTAAACATCTTCTAGGTATTCAAAATCTATCAGTTCAAGAAGCTAAACAAATTTTAAAAGAAGCTAAAGAATTTATTAGTTTAAACAGAAGTAATTCAAAAAAATTAGATACTTTAAGAGGAAAAACTCAAATTAATTTATTCTTTGAACCATCTACTAGAACACAAAGTTCATTTGATTTAGCAGGAAAAAGATTGGGTGCTGACGTTATGACCATGAACATGAGTAATTCAGCTTTAAAAAAAGGTGAAACTCTCATTGATACAGCAATGACATTAAATGCAATGCATCCTGATCTTATTGTTATAAGACATCAAGATTCAGGAGCTCCAAATTTATTATCTCAAAAAGTAAATTGTGCTGTTATAAATGCTGGGGATGGAAGACGGGAACACCCTACTCAAGCATTGCTAGATGCTTTAACAATTATAAACAGAAAAGGTAAAATTGAAGGACTCAAAATAGCAATATGTGGAGATATACTTCACTCCAGAG
>QBYF01000022.1 GCA_003282965.1 Pelagibacteraceae bacterium AG-325-E13
TTTGATATTTGCAATTATTTGATTTTTATTTAAAACTAAAGAGTTATTTTCATGAGCTAAATAAGAACTTTTTTCGAACTTTTTAATATCTTTCGTTGTATCTTTTTTTTCCTTTAACCATTTTTTAAAACCACCATCTAAGATAGAAACTAAATTAGGGTCATGATTAAAATACAAAAAAGTGTACCAGACTCGGCAGGAGCTAATAATATCAGAATTATCATATATGACAATATGATCAGAGTTTTTAACACCAAGCTCAGACATAATCTTTTCCCAATCATTTTTTTCTGGCAGCATATGCGGCAAGCTCGATTTACGGTTTGAATTTTTGTCGATATCAAAAAAATTTGAATTTTTTATATGAGCTGAATAGAATTCATTTAAAGCATTTCGATTAGTGTTAGGTAAATGCCAGCTGCCATCAAAAATTCTTACATTTTCTAAATTTTTTTCCAACCAATCAGTAGAAATCAAACTTTTCATCGATTCTTTTTTTCTATGTATTTTTGGTGATAATCCTCTGCTTTACAATAATTTTTAAATTTTGAAATATTAGTTTTAATTTTTCCATTTAAGAGTTTGTTTGTCTCACTTAAAACTTCTTCTGCCTCCTTTTTTTGTTCCTCATCTTCATAAAATATTTCACTTCTATATTGAGTTCCAACATCAGGAAATTGCATATCTTTTTGAGTTGGATCATGCATTTTAAAAAATAAATCTAATATTTTTTTATAAGAAGTTACCTTTTCATCAAATGATAATCTCACTACTTCAGCATGACCTGTATCACCAGCGCAGACTTCCTCATAAGTAGTGTTAGGATTGTTCCCTCCTGCATATCCTACTTCAGTTTCAATAATTCCAGGTTTATTTTTAAAGTTTTCCTCAGGTTTCCAAAAACAACCAAGTGCAAGTGTACATTTCTTCATAAGTTATTTAATATGATTAGAATTTATTATGAGGATATTAAATTGTTAACACAAAATCAAATAGGCGTATTGTACATGGTAGGAAGTGTAATTTGCTTTTCTATCATGGATATCTGTGTAAAATGGCTTGATTACTATCCTGTTGGGCAAGTTTTGTTTTTAAGATTTTTTATTGGATTTATTCCAATTTTTTTCATCATACCAAAAGATAAATTATTTAGTTTTTATAAAACATCTAGACCAGGTCTTCATGCGTTCCGTGCTATTACAGGAGCAGCCGCCATCATTGCATTATTTATTGGATTAAGAGAATTGCCTTTAGCCGATGTGGTGTCCTTAACATTTGGAGGGCCAATATTTGTTACCGTCGCTTCCATTTTCTTTTTATCTGAGAAAGTTGGAATAAAAAGGTGGTCTGCAGTATTTTTAGGTTTTGTTGGAATGTTATTAATAGTTCAGCCTGCTTTTGTTGATTTAAATTATTACTACATCACTCCAATAGTTTTTTGTATTTTCTTTGCATGCGTAGCAATAAGCGTTAGATCTTTATCAAAGACTGAACCTAATTATACTATTGCTTTTTATTTTACTTTTCTATGCACCTTACTTGGTCTTGGATCAATATTTTTTGCAGAATGGAAAATGCCAACATCGATTGATCTCATAATCTTTATTGTAATGGGCTTGTGTGGAAGTATAGCAAATCTTTTATTAACTCAAAGCTATAGATTAGCTGAAGCTTCATTGGTTACACCTATAAAATATTTAAGCTTAGTATTTGCAATCTTGTTCGGATTCTTTATTTGGAGCGAAGTTCCTAAGATTTTAACCTTATTGGGAGCATTATTAGTCATCGCAAGTTCATTAATAATATTTGTAAGAGAGTCTCAGCTTAAAAAACAAATAATTAATACACGGGCATGAGAAAACCGAAATATTGGAATAAGGCAAAAACCTATTTGTCTAAAAAAGACAAAGTTATGAAAAAATTAATCAATAATTATAAAGATGGAGCCTTAATAACAAGAAATGATGTTTTTTTTTCACTATGCAAAAGTATAATAGGTCAACAAATAAGTGTTGCAGCTGCAAACTCTGTTTTCTCTAAATTTGAAAAAATCTGTAAAGGAAGAATTAATGTGAAAAATGTAAATAAATTATCGGTCCTAAACCTTAAAAGATGTGGTTTGAGTATACAAAAAGTAAGAGGCATTAAAAATTTAGCAAAAAAAATAATCAATAAAGAATTTAAACCTCATCTAATTAAAAAAATGAATGATGAAGAGGCAATTTTATATTTATCTGAACTAAGACAAATAGGAAGATGGTCAGCAGAAATGATCCTATTATTTACTTTTAATAGATCAAATATTTGGCCTTTACAAGATATTGGTCTTTTAAGAGCTATATCAAATAATTATAATAAAAAATATTTCCCTCCAAAAAAGTTTTTAGATAAACTTTATAAAAAATTTACACCTTATTGTTCAGTGGCTACATGGTATCTTTGGAGATCAATAGATAATGAGCCAATTCAATATTAACTACCTTCTACTATCTGGTGATGTCTTACAACATATCCTTGAAGAATATCATGTGCCTCTTGATATTCCGGAGAGTCATAACAATCTATAGCAGCGTTGTAATCAGGAAATTCAACTACAGCTATTCTAGGAGACTCAATTCCATCATTTGTTCTATTTTTTCCACCTCTAACCAGGAATTTTCCAGAAAATTTTTCTACTGCTGGCCTAGCTTTAACCGCGTATTCCTTTAACTTTATAGTATTATTAATCTTTTCATATATACACACCCAATAAGCTTTCATTTACAACTCCTCTAAAATAATTTAGTTTTTTCTATGGCAGATAAACTTATCATAGATTGGAAAGAATATAATCTAATTACAGAAAAATTGGCAGTTCAAATTTATCAAAGCGGATTTAAGCCTGACATGTTAATTGGTATTATGAGAGGCGGAGCACCTATAATAGATGTCCTTAGTAGAATTTTTAAATTAAAGTGTGCCTACCTTGCTGTTGAGTCTTATTCGGGAAAAGGAATTGAAGATCAGCAAGGAGAATTAGTATTTTCTCGAGAGATGAGTTCAACAGTTCAAGACATGAAAGGAAATATTCTTTTATGTGATGACTTGTCTGATACTGGCGTAACATTAAATAAAAGCATTCAATGGTTAAAAAATTATCCTCCTTTAAGAGGAAATATTAAGGATATCAAAACAGCTGTTCTTTGGAAAAAGAAAGATTCTACTTTTGAACCAGATTTTTGTGCTCAAAAATTAGATAGTAATCCTTGGATTGTACAACCTTTTGAGCGTTATGAAGAGATAAGAGTAGAGGATTTAGTTAAAAAACACAAAAATTAAGGGCCAGCTTTCACCGGCCCTTGAATTTATTAAGCTACGTAAAAACTTAACACACTTAATGCTGCAATAAGCCAAATAGCTGGAGATGTCTTTGAAAACTTTCCAGTTAAAATTTTGATTAATGCATAAGCAATAAATGCTAAAGCAATTCCATTACTAATGCTGTAAGTAAGTGGCATTGTAATCATAGCTAAAACTGCAGGAGCTGATTCTGCTATA
>QBYF01000023.1 GCA_003282965.1 Pelagibacteraceae bacterium AG-325-E13
GATTTTTTTTATGAAAAGGGCAATCTTCTTTGAACTCGTTCGAGTGAACCAATTCAAAAATAAATAAACGATGACAAAAATGATTATTCCAATTAAAACTAAATTCATATATTTTTTACCAATGAATATACCAAAACTTAAAAAAATAGAGAGTGAGAAAAAATACCACGATATAGTAATTAAAGACAACTATTCTTGGGTAGATCAGCCTAATATTTTAGAGGTTTTGAAAGATTCTAGTAAATTATTACCCGATGTAAGGAAATATATCGAAGAAAATAATTCTTTGACAGAAAATTATTTTAAAGATGTAAAAGACCTTCAAAAAAAAATTTTTGATGAAATTAAATCTAAAATTAAATTAGATGATACTTCTTTAAAATTTAAAGATAAAAAATATTATTATTGGACCAAAACTGAAGAGAAAGGAAATTACGGAAAGAGTATTAGACAAGTTATAGATGGTTCAAGACCAGAAGAAGTTTATTTTAATGGTGATCTTGAGAAAAAAAATTGCGGTTCAGAATATTTTGGTTTAGGCAGTATAAGTGTTTCCCACTGTGATAATTATATGGCTTATTCCTTAGATTTAAAGGGATCAGAATACTATACAATTTACTTGAGAAATTTGCATGGCAACAAAAATGAAAAAGATCTCATTGAAAATACTAGCGGGAGTATAGTCTGGTCTTTAGATAGCAAGAGTTTTTTTTATTCAAAACTAGATGAATTTCATAGACCAAGACAAATTTATAAGCATGTAATTGGAACATCAGTAAAGAAAGATGAATTAATATTCGAGGAAAAAGATAAAACTTTTACTTGTGGTATAAGTTTAACCTCAGACGAAAAATTCTTTATAATTTCAACTTCTGATCATATTACTTCAGAAGAATATTTTTTTCCATCTGAAACAAAATCTATTAAACCAATATTATTTAAAAAAAGAGAGGTGGATGTTCGTTACTCACTTGACTCTTGGAAAGGATATTTCTACATCCATACAAATGAGGACGCTAGAGATTATAAAATTCTTAAATGTAAGATTGATAACATTAATAAGTTAGAAGAATTTATATCTTCAAAAAAGGAAACCGTTATTGGAGGATTAGAATTTTTAGATAATTTTATGATCCGTAGTGAGAAGTCTGATGCTATACCTAGGCTATTTGTAAGAAATATTAAGACTAACCTAGAGGAAGAAATAAAAATTTCAGAGGAGGCAATTGGATGTCCAGGGTTCTCTTTAATGCAAAGAGATAAAAATACCTCAAAAATTAGAGTCAGTTGGGAAAGTATGGCAACTCCTGGAAAAATTTATGAATATGATATTTTAACTAAGAAAAAAAAACTTGTTAAAGAAGTTGAAATACCATCAGGTCATAATCCTGATAATTATATTGTCGAAAGAATAAAAGCTAAATCTCACGATGGTAGAATGATCCCTATCAGTTTAGTTAGATTAAAAAATTCAAGACAAGACGCCAAATCTAAAATTTTACTTTACGCTTATGGAGCTTATAAACATAGTATCTCCCCCTCATTTAGTGCATCAAGGTTTTGTTTAGTAGATCGAGGAATAACTTTTGCAATCGCTCATGTAAGGGGGGGTGGTGATCTTGGAGATGCTTGGCATGAAGAAGGTAAAAAGAAATTGAAAAAAAATACCTTCTTAGATTATATCGCTTGTGCAAATCATTTAATAGATCAACGATACACTTATAAAGGTGGAATATGTTTTTATGGTGGTTCCGCTGGTGGATTAACTGGTGGAGCTCTTGCTAATATGGCGCCTGATTTATTCTTTTCCATGTTATTACTTGTTCCTTTTGTTGATACTATGACTACCATGTTAAATGAAAAACTTCCCTTAACTCCAGCTGAGTGGGAACTATGGGGCAACCCAATTAAAAGTGAAGAATATTTTAAATATATTTTATCTTACTCTCCTTATAATAATCTTAATGGTAGATCCTACCCTTCGATGCTGATCACCACTTCTTTGTTTGATAACCGTGTTTTATACAGCGAGCCTATCAAGTACATTGCAAAGTTAAGAGATGTAAAAAACGACAATAATACTCAATTACTTAAATGTAAAATGGAGGCAGCGGGCCATGGTGGTATGAGTGGGCGTGATAATGCAATCACAGAATTAGCAGAGGAGTATAGTTTTATTTTTAAAGTAGCAAAAATTTTTGATTAGCAAAATTTAAAAACAATTTTTACTGCTAAAACCTATCACTATATTATTAGAGTTAATTTCAAATTTTCTTTCACACTTGATTTTAAATTTTTCTGATACATAAATATAGTTTCTATTTCTTGTTGCTAAAAACTCTATTTTATCTGGCTGTCCATAAACAATTTTAAGTTCAGACTCTGGTTTATTCAACCATTTGCTCAACTGTTTTTCTTCTTGAATTGTTTTTTCATCTATTTTTTTTGAAACTGATTGACATGAATTTAAAAGTATTGAAGAACTAAATAGAATAAAAAAAACAAATTTTATTTGAGTCATTTTAAAAAATTTATTTTATACCTAAAACTTATAAACAGAAATATTACCTTCAGGTTGTAAAATGTCTAAAAATCCAATTTTTGAGGGATTTTTTCATCGAATCGGAGTATTTAGCATTAAACGGAGGTTTAATTATGATGGATAAATATTTTGAGTATAGAAAGCATAAAACAAATTTTAAAACTGAAGTAATTGCTGGAGTAACTACGTTTCTTACCATGGCATATATTATGTTTTTAAATCCTTTTATTCTTTCTGGTGAATTTGCAGGACCTGAAAAAGGTTTTTTTGATTTTGGAGCAGTATTTACTGCAACAATTGTTGCAACTGCATTAGCTTGCTTCATAATGGCATTTTACGGTAAGACTTGGCCAGTTGGCTTGGCTCCAGGGATGGGTATAAATGCATTTGTAGCATTCGGAGTGGTTGGTGGGATGGGCTATACACCTCAGGCTGCTCTTGGCGCAGTTTTGGTTGCTGGTGTATTGTTCTTAATTATTTCCTTAACACCAATTAGAGCTTGGCTAATTAATTCAATTCCTAGAAGTTTAAAACTTGGAATAGGTGCAGGTATTGGATTGTTCTTGGCAATTATTGGTTTGGAGATTATGGGAGTTGTTGGAGAT
>QBYF01000024.1 GCA_003282965.1 Pelagibacteraceae bacterium AG-325-E13
AAATCTTTTTCAAAAGACCAGTCATCATTGAGACCAAAACTAAATAAAAAATCGGTATTCATAATTGATTTTTTTGGAACGCAATAACCTCCATCATTGTCTTTTCCAAGACGTATTAATAATGTCTTAAATTTAGGTAAAAATATTTTTTGAAGCTTCATTTGTTTTTATAAAATTTAATCGTTTTATCTATCCCAATATTTAATTTTATTTTTGGTCTCCAATTGAAGATTTTTCGAGTCTTACTTATACTAGGATATAGAGATTTTTTTTCTTCTTTTCTCATCTTTAATTTACCAAATAGTGGGGTACCTTTTTTAATTTTTTTTAAGATTAACAAAATTACTTTCTTAACTTTAATTGGTTTACCATAACCTACATTAAAGATACCTGAGTTTATTTTTTTTAATCTCAAAATTTTTATCACTAAGTCAGTAAAATCATCAATATATAAAAAATCTCTTTCCTGGCTACCTTGAGTACAAGGAAATTTAATATTTTTAATACAAGAATTAATAATTATTGGAATTAATCGATTGTTTTTTTGGTGAGGTCCATAAATTTGATAAGGCCTTAAAATGATATAATCATTTAAATTTTTCATAATAAATTTTGAAGATAAAAGTTTTGCTTCTCCATAAGCAGATAAAGGTTTGCAAACCTTTTTCTCATTTTGAGGGCTTTTATTTTTACCATATTCAAGACTACTACCTGCTTGAATTAATAATCCTGACTTTGAAAATTTAATATACTTAACAATATTTTTTACACTATGATAATGAGCTTTAAAGGTTTCTTTTATATCTCTGTGGTTTATATTTCCAGAAAAATTAATTACAAAATCAAATTTTTCATTTTTTAATTTTTTTTTTAGTTTTAGAAAATTATCTAAATTGCATGATATGTAAGTTATTTGTTTTATTTTATTTTTGTTTCTTAATCTTTTCTTACTTATGTTTGTAATTTTAAATCTTCTTAACTTTATAAGTTTAGTTGAGAGGTTTTTGCCTAAAAAACCACTTCCTCCTAGTATCAAAATTTTTTTTTTTAATTTTACCAAATCTTGATGTTAATTTTTAATTTTTAATTTTTTTTTCATATTTTTTAATTTGATCGATTGAAAATTCATACATATTTTCATCATTAAAATATCTCAAATACCATAGAATTGTCATCTTCACAGTTTCAAAAAAGGAAAGGTTATTAAACCATTTTAATCTTTTGTTAGCTTTCGATGAATTTAATTTAAGCAAAGATGACTCAGCAAAACTTTTATCTTCTCTAAAAAGCCACTTAGCGCTAATCCAATGTTTTTTACTCTCAAATAACAAGGAATTTACAGTTTTGTCTTGATTTTTTTTAGGACCAAAATTAAAAGCATGACCATTATTGTTTTTATTTTTTTTCAATTCAGCTGCTAGCTTTAAATATCCATACAAAACTTCGAGAACGTGTTGCCAAGGTCTAGTAGACTTGCGATTTCTAACACTTACAAAGCTTCCTTTTGACCAAGCTCTTATACAATCAGGTATAATTCTATTTTTCGACCAGTCTCCCCCCCCTATTACATTCCCTGCTCTTGAGATGCCTAGCCTTATATTTGATTTCTTTTTTAAAAAACTCTCATAATAAGACTTAATAATAAGTTCGGCGCAACCTTTAGAGGCGCTATATGGATCAACTCCTCCAATTAAATCTTCTTCGTTATATCCTCTTTTTATTTCAAGATTTTTATAACTTTTATCGCTTGTAATTATAACAATGACACATTTGTTTTTTAAATGTCTTGTCGACTCAAGCACATTACATGTCCCGATAGAATTAGTGGTAAAAGTAGTGATAGGATTTTCAAAAGACTCTTTTACTAAAGACTGTGCTGCAAGATGGAAAATATAGTCTGGTTTTATTTTGTTTACCATTTTTTTTAATTTTGACAAATTTCTTAGGTCCATTATTTTATGATTTATCTTATTACTTAATCTTAAAATCTTAAAGTTCGAAGGATTAGATGGATATCCATTTGAAATTCCAAAAATTTTTGCACCATAGGATTGTAACCATAGAGTAAGCCAAGATCCTTTGAATCCTGTATGTCCAGTAATTATAATCTTTTTTTTATAAAAATGTTTTTTTAAATTTTTCATTTTTTTAATAAAAGGAAATCTGTGAATAATGATGAGTTTTTATATTTTTCTTTTTCCCAATTAGAAGAAAGATCATTTAATGAATGAGAATTAATCTTTTTTTTTTCTAGGGTCTTTTCAGACAAATCTACAAAAAAATCAAACTTTTCAAGAATTTCAAACATCGGTGCCCATAAACCGTTTCTCTTAAGTTCGTAAGGCCAAAATTCAATTACTATTGGTGCTTTGCTTTTAAGCAAATTTTCTGCTCCCATTAGAACTTTTGGTTCATAACCTTGGGTGTCTATCCAAATTAAATCCTCATTACCGTTTATGTTTTTAAATAAATTATCAAATTTATCAGTGACTATTTTTTGGGTATTGTTAGTTTGATTTAAAATATCCAAATTTGTGTTTAAAATTACTTTATTATCTCCAGAATTATTTTTGGATATTTCAATTTTAACATCATTATTTTTTCTGTCGGATAAAGCGCAATTATAATGCATAATTTTTTCTTCTAACTTGTTCAAAATTATATTCATTTTGAGAATATCGTAATTTTGCATTACTGGTTCTACTGCTACAGCATTCTGGATCATCTTCCTTTGAACTGCTGGAATGCATGTGACACCTAAATTGGCTCCTATATCGTATAATTTTCTAATTTTATGTGTAGGTCTCAAAAACTCCAAAGTTTTTTCTAATTTTTTTATATCAAATTCCCCTTTAACGAAAATTTCTTTAGAAATTACTTTGTCTTGCGTTAGTAAAATAAATTTTTCCTTATAGCTATTTTCAGTAAATATGTAATTTGATTTTTTACTATATATATCAAAAATTATACTATTTATAAAAGTATTTTTGCTTTTTAAGAAGATTTTAAGAAAAAAGTAGAA
>QBYF01000025.1 GCA_003282965.1 Pelagibacteraceae bacterium AG-325-E13
CCTTTAATTTTGTTTAAACTACTGACAACAAAATCTCTTCTCTCTTTAAAAGAATTAGCTCGTTCTTGTATAAAGTCTTGTACTCCATTAAGTGCTTCTACTGCTGCAGCTTGACTAATTGAAGTCGGATTACTTGTAGATTGAGATTGTATTTTTGCTATGGCTTTAATAATTTCTTTAGGGCCAGCTGCATATCCTATTCTCCAGCCTGTCATTGAATAAGATTTGCTTACCCCATTCATTGTTAACGTTCTGTCTTTAAGTGACTTAATTTGTGCAATTGTAAAAAAATTAAAATTATCATAAGTAATATGTTCATAAATATCATCACTTAAAATATAAACCTTTTTATATTTCATCAAAATTTTTGATAAATCCTCTATTTCTTTTTTTGTATAAGCAGAGCCAGTTGGATTTGAAGGAGAATTTAAAATTACCCATTTAGTTTTTTTATTAATAGCCTTATTTAATTTTTCAGGAGTTAATTTAAAATTATCTTTTTCATCACATTTAACTATTTTAGGTTTTCCTCCAGCTAATAAAATAATATCAGGATAAGATACCCAGTAAGGAGCAGGTATAACAACTTCATCTCCTTTATTAATCGTTGCCATAAAAGCATTGTATAGAACTTGCTTCCCTCCTGTTCCGACCGTAATCTGATCAAGTTCATAGGATAAACCATTTTCTCTTGAGAACTTATTTTGAATTGCTTTTTTTAAGGCTGGTGTCCCGTCAACCGCTGTGTACTTGGTGTCGCCTTTTTTGATCGCCTCTATAGCTGCCTCTTTAATATTATCTGGAGTGTCAAAATCAGGTTCCCCAGCCCCTAAACCTATAATATCCCTACCTGCAGCTCTCATTTCTCTGGCTTTTGAAGTAACGGCCATTGTAGGTGACGGTTTTATACGTTTTAAACTGTTGGAAACTATGCTCATTGAATTTTATAATGTTTTTTTTAAATTATTATTAACATAAAATGCAAAATACTTATCAAGAAAAAATACTAGATATTGAAACTACTAACAACTCTATTAGGGAGAAGTTAGAAGGTGGTATTAAGTTTAAAATTAAAAGTGACTTTCAACCAGCTGGTGATCAACCTCAAGCTATAAAATTATTAACTCAAAATATTAAAGACAAAAAAAATGAACAAGTCCTACTTGGGGTAACAGGCTCCGGAAAAACTTTTACTATGGCTAAAGTAATAGAGGCTACTAATAGACCTGCCTTGGTCCTAGCTCCAAACAAAACTTTAGCTGCACAATTATATGGAGAATTTAAAAGTTTTTTTCCAGATAATGCTGTTGAATATTTTGTTTCTTATTATGACTATTATACACCAGAAGCTTATGTTCCTAGGTCAGATACTTACATAGAAAAAGAAGCTTCGATTAATGAGCAGATAGATAGAATGAGGCACTCAGCGACAAGATCATTACTGGAGAGAGATGACGTTATCATCGTAGCAAGTGTTTCATGTATTTATGGACTTGGATCAGTAGAAGCCTATAGCAAGATGACTATAACACTTAAAAAAAATAATGAATATAGCAGAGATGAATTAATAAGGACATTTGTGCTACTTCAATATAAAAGAAATGATCAAAATTTTTTTAGAGGTACTTTTAGAGTAAGAGGAGAAAATTTGGAAATTTTTCCATCCCACCTTGAAGATAGAGCGTGGAGAATAAGTTTTAATTTTAATAAATTAGAAAAGATAGAAGAATTTGATCCTTTAACAGGAGATAAAACTAATAGCTATTCTATAATTAAGATTTACGCAAACAGTCACTATATAACTCCTAAGCCAACAATGGAGCAGGCTATTAAACAAATAAAATCTGAGTTAGCAGAGACATTAAAAAAACATAGAGCTGATAACAAATTATTAGAGGAACAAAGATTGAGAGAAAGAACAAAGTTTGATCTAGAAATGATAGAGGCTACAGGAACATGCGCTGGTATTGAAAACTATTCTAGGTTTTTATCTGGAAGAAAAGCTGGCGAACCTCCCCCAACACTATTTGAATATTTTCCAGATAACACGATTATTTTTGTAGATGAAAGTCATGTAACAGTACCGCAATTAAACGGAATGTACAAAGGAGATAGAACAAGAAAGAGTACATTAGCTGAATATGGTTTTAGACTTCCTTCTTGTATGGATAATAGACCCCTTAAGTTTGAAGAATGGGATATGATGAGAACTCAAACAGTATTTGTTTCTGCAACACCGGGCCCCTGGGAATTAAAACAAACTAACAACAAATTTATTGATCAAATAATTAGACCAACAGGTTTGATTGACCCGCCAGTTGAGATTAGGCCAGCAAAAACGCAAGTGGATGATTTGATGCATGAAGCTGCAAAGGTTATAGAAAAAGGCTATCGAGTTTTGGCAACAACACTAACAAAAAAAATGGCAGAAGATTTAACGGAATATCTTCATGAAAATGGTCTTAAGGTTAGATACATGCATTCTGACATTGATACATTAGAGAGAATTGAAATTATAAGAGATTTAAGACTTGGGGTATTTGATATTTTGGTTGGGATAAATCTTTTAAGAGAAGGACTAGATATTCCAGAGTGTGGGTTGGTAGGAATTCTAGATGCTGATAAAGAGGGATT
>QBYF01000026.1 GCA_003282965.1 Pelagibacteraceae bacterium AG-325-E13
CGATCATAACTAAATCTGGTAAAGAAAGCGATCCTGATTTTTCTTTAATGGCTTTCGAAAATCTTCTAAACAAAACTTCTTTCATCATTCCATAATCATCACCTTTAACTTTATCATTTTTGATATTAAATTTCCTATATCTTTTTTTAATAAATCCTTCGTTTCCAAAACAAATTAAAGCTCCAATAGAGTCAGATCCTTGAATATGGCTATTGTCATAAACTTCAATCAAATCAATATTGCTATTAAGTTTGAATTTTTTTGCCAAATTTTCAATTAAATTATTATTTGTATCAGATTGAATTAGTTTTTGAGTTAAGGCTTGTTTTGCGTTTTTTTCTGCAAGTTTTGAAATACTAATTTCGTTTTTAGACTTCGCTTGCTTTATTACAACTTGCTTATTTTCTTTAATTGAAAATGTTTTTTCTAATAGAGTTTTTTCGCTTAACTCATGATTAGTTATAATTAGTATTGGTATTGATTTATTTTCATAAAATTGAGAGATAAAAGAAGAAAGAATATCTTTAATTGTATCATCTGGATCATGCTTAGGATAAAAAGCCTGATTACCCCAGTTTTGTTTAGATCTAAAAAAGAAAACTTGTATGCAAGTTTTCCCTGTTTCTTTATAAATGCTAATAACATCTGCTTCGCTTAAATTAGTTTGATTAATTTTTTGTGATGTTTGAATTTGGGTCAAAGCCTTTATTCTATCTCTCGATATTGCTGCTTTTTCATAATCAAGCTCTTTGCTTGCTTTTTCCATTTCTTTAGATAGATTTTTTTGAATTCTTCTGGATTTGCCAGAGATAAAGTCTATAGCATCGTTTACGGTAGATAAATATTCTTTTTCTGAGATGTGCTTCACGCAGGGGGCTGAACATCTTTTTATTTGATAAAGTATGCACGGTCTCTCTCTATTTTTAAAAACAGTGTCATCGCAAACTCTAAGCTGAAATATTTTTTGTAATATCTTAATAGTCCAATTAGCTGAACCTATAGAAGCAAAAGGTCCAAAATAATATCCAGATTTAGATTTTTTACCCCTTAACTTTGTTAGCTGAGGCCATTTATCTTTATTGCCAATATAGATATAAGGAAAAGACTTATCATCTCTTAAAAGAATATTGTATCTTGGTTTATGTTTCTTGATTAAATTTGCCTCTAAAAGCAGTGCCTCACTTTCATTATTTGTAGTAGTAGTTTCAAGATTATGAGTAAGAGATAACATTCTTTCAGTTCTTATAGGTAAATTAGAGTCGGAAACATAACTTTTAAGCCTATTAGGAATATTTTTTGCTTTTCCTATGTAAAGAATTTCTCCTGAAGAGCTTAACATTTTATAAACACCAGGATTTTTAGAAATCAAAGGTATTTTATCTTTAATTATTTTTTTTCCTTGTTCTAAACTGTCCATTATATTCTCGTTTTTATAACTTCTATACCAACTGAGCTTGTTTCTTTAATAATATCTAATTTTTCAATTTTTAATTTAATTTTCTTAATTTTTTTATTTTTAAACATTTCATCAAATAAAGACTCTGACAAACCTTCGAGTAATTCAAAGTGGTTTTTTTTAGTCAATCTTTTTATATCGTTTATAACGCTCTCATAATTGACAATAGATTTAATATCAGGTTTCAGGTTTGGATCGGTAGTGATTTCAATATTAAATTTTACTCTTTGTTTTTCCAGTTTTTCAAACTGATGAATGCCAACTGATAATAGTAAAATTAAATCTTTAACGATAATTTTTTTGCTATATCTAAATTTTTGCTTATTTTTAAACTTTAAAATTTTCATTCTTTTGCGTTAATAATATCAGGTGTTTTCCAAGCCAAACGTTGACCGCTATCTACATTTATAATTTCACCAGTTATATTATTATTATTTATCAAAAACTTAACTGCTGAACTAACGTTTTTTGTATCTACTTTCTTTTCAAGTATTGTTGATTTCCATTGTTTTTTAAAATGTTTTTCAGATTGGCGTTTATTTTTCAGTGTCGGCCCAGGAGAAACTGCGTTTACTCTTATATTTGGTGCAAGCTTCATAGCAGAAGTTTTAGTCAAAGTTGCAAGACCAGATTTACTTAAAGTGTAAGAAAAAAAGAATGGAGTTAATTTTTCAATTCGTTGATCAATAATATTTACAATATTTCCACTATTACCCCTATATACTTTAGCGAAGTTTTTAATCAAAATCGCAGGAGCTTTGAGATTTACATTTATATGTTTTAAAAAACTTTTGTCCGAAAAGTCAATCAAATTGTCATTTTCAAAAACTGATGCATTATTGATCAAACAATCTAGACCTTTCATTTTCTTGTATGCATAAGAAATTATTTTTTGAGTTTGTCTAAAATTATTCAAGTCAGCTTTAAAAAGATAAACAATAGAACCTAAATTTTCTAGCTCTTTTTTTATTTTTTTTGCAGCAAAATAAGATTTCGAATAGTGAATAACAATTTGAGTATCGTAACTTGCTAGTTCTAAAGCTATAGA
>QBYF01000027.1 GCA_003282965.1 Pelagibacteraceae bacterium AG-325-E13
TTTGACAATATTTAAGAATTGTTTGTCACTATTTTCATTAAATGATTTAAGCCTTATATACCCTAAATTTTTGCTTTTACCCAAAATTTCTGAATTGACTGATTTAATCTCTATTATTTTTCGAGTAATTACAAATTTCAAGGATTTCTTTACGTTTTTTCTTCTAATTGTTAATTCGACAGAAGTACCTATAGGACCTCTCATTAGTTTTACTGCCTCCATAAGAGATTTCCCTTGAACTTGATCGTTGCCTATTTTTACAATGTAATCTCCAGCTTTTATTCCAGCTTTTGCAGCTGGAGTATCATCTATTGGAGCTATAACTTTTACCAATCCAGACTCCATACCGATCTCTATTCCTAAACCCCCAAACTCCCCTCGTGTATCTGTTTGCATTTCTTTAAATAATTCTGGGCTCATGTAAGCAGAGTAGGGATCAAGTGATTGCAATACACCGTTAATAGCAGAGTCCATCATTTCTGACTCATTAACATCATCAACAAAGTCTTCTTTGATTTTTTCTAACACTTCTCCAAAAAGATCAATTTTTTCATAAAGCCCACTATTAGAATAAGAATTTGTAAAACTTAGATTTAAAAATAGAATAATTAAAAGAGTAATTTTTCTCATATCATTGCTTTTTCTTTAGGGATTTCTTCAGACCACATTTTTTCTAAGTCGTAAAATTGTCTTTTTTCAGGATGAAAAATGTGGATTATTATGTCGTTAGTGTCTACTAATTTCCAGTCGTTGCTTTCTCTGCCTTCGATACGATATTCGCCTAATCCTATCTTTTTTAACTCAACTATAAGAATTTCAGCCAAAGACTGCAAGTGTCTAGAAGAAGTGCCCGAAGCAATAATCATATAGTCTGCTATATAGGACTTATTCTTTAAATTTATAGAAGTAATATCTTTAGCTTTATTATCGTCTAAAATTTTTTCAATATTTTTCTTTACATCTATTATTTTCATTAAAATTTATTTAAACGCTTTTTTCTGATATTCGATGAAGAAATATCTATTGATTTATTATTTATATAAATAATATTTTTTTTATTAAGATATTTCACTACAACAGATTCTTTACTTTTTTTATCATATCCTTTTCTAGAAAAAATAACTAATTTGACTAATTTAACTATTTTCTTCCAACTTGTCCACTTATGAAACTTTAATAAGTTATCTGAACCTAATATTAGGTATAGGTTTTTTTGTTTTTTTACCCTTCTAAAGTAATTAATTACATTAATAGTGCGAGAAGATTTAATTTTATCCTCTAAATATAGAACTTTAATATTTTTGTATTTTTTTATACTTCCTTTAGATTTAGATAATCTATCTTTTAAAGAAAAAAAGGGTTTTTTTTTAAAAGGATTTTGTTTTGTAACAACCCAAAAAATTTTACTAAGTTTGATTTTTTTTAAGCTAATTTTAGAAATTTCAACGTGCCCTTCATGTGGAGGGTCAAAGCTTCCTCCTAATATACCAATTTCTTTTTTTTTGTGCCTCAACATTGATTATGTTCTAGTAATTCCTTTTCCTGATACGATATACTTGTATGAAGTTAGTTGATTAATTCCAACTGGACCCCGAGGAGGAAGTTTGTTAGTAGAAATTCCAATTTCTCCTCCAAATCCAAATTCACCTCCATCTGCAAATTGAGTTGAAACATTATGCATCGCAATAGAACTGTTGACACCTTCTAAAAATACTTCGGCATTTTTTGAACTATTTGTAATAATACCATCAGTGTGCATAGTTCCATATTTAAGGATATGATTAACTGCTCCTTGCACATTTTTTACAGTTTTTATTGATACAATTGAATCTAGATATTCTGTCTTCCAATCAATCTCTTTTGCTTTCTTCAATTTATTATTAAAAAGCTTGTTAATTTTGTTATCAACTCTTACTTCACAACCTGAAGATATTAATGTTTGAATTATTACTTTTCCATGAGATTTCATAGCTTTTTCATCAATTAATAAAGTTTCTAAAGCACCACAAATACTTGTTCTGCGCATTTTTGCATTAACAATAATTTTTTTAGCCATAGATAAATTTGAATTCTTATCTAAATATATATGGCACAATCCTTCGAGATGACCAATGACATGAACATTAGAAAACTTTTGAACTTTTTTTACTAATCCCTTTCCTCCTCTTGGGACAATTACGTCAATGTAACTGCTCATTTTAGATAGAAGAGAGTCTACTATTTTTCTCTCCTTTCTTTCTATAAATTGAACACAATTCTTATTAATTCTATTTTTATTCAATGAGTCACGAAATAAGTTTGCTAGCAATTTATTAGAATTAAAAGCCTCTGATCCTCCTCTTAAAATAGAACAATTTCCAGATTTTAAACATAAAGCCGCAACATCAGCTGTAACGTTTGGTCTGCTCTCATAAATTACACCTATTACTCCTATTGGAGTAGAA
>QBYF01000028.1 GCA_003282965.1 Pelagibacteraceae bacterium AG-325-E13
GCCTAAAAGAGCAGAAGTTGCTGGCTTTACAACAACTTATTATAAATATGGCACAGTTCCACTTGTATTAAAAAAAAATTTAAATAAGTTCTCGACTTGGAATTCGTTAAATAATAAAAATGTTACAATAGCTACTACCTTAGGAACTTCACAAGAAGAAAAAGCAAAAGAGTTTTTTCCAAAATCAAAACTAAAATCTGTAGAAGCACCTGCTAGAGATTTTCAAGAGGTTCTTGCTGGAAGAGCTGATGGAAACATAACTAGCTCTACAGAAGCTAACAAATTAGTAATCAAATATCCTCAATTAGCAATAGTACCAGATGGTGAAAAGAATCCAGCTTTTTTAGCTATGATGGTTCCAAAAGGAGATAAAACTTGGAATAATTATGTTAGTAAATGGATAAAAGATAAAAAATCCTCTGGTTTTTTCAAGAATTTATTGGCTAAATATAATCTTAAAAGCTTATAAGATAAGTTTAAATAACTTCAGCAAACAAATATAACAATTTAGTGAAGTTTATAAAATATCTTATTTTTTTTATAATTCTACAAGGATGTAGCTCTAATTACGAATGGGGTTGGTATATCTTAAGCCCAAATAATATAGAGGGATTAACTAATCTTAAATTTTTGATTAGCGGAATAACTACCACAATTTATATTTCTATAGTCTCAATAGTCCTTGCTATGATAATTGGATTAATAGTAGCTTTACCTTCTCTGTCAGATAATAAATTTTTAACTTATTTTAATATAGGATATGTAGAAATTGTAAGAGCTATTCCTTTGCTAGTTTTAATTCTTTGGATATATTACGGTTTGCCAATTATGCTAGGTATAAGTTTCTCTCCTTTTGTATCTGGAATAATAGCGCTTACAATAAGTGAAAGTGCTTTTCAGGCTGAGATTTTTAGAGCTGGGATTAATTCGATCAATAAAGGTCAGCATGAAGTAGCTGGGTCACTTGGGATGGATTTTTGGAAAAAGATGCGATTTGTAATACTTCCCCAAGCTATTAAAGTAGTTTTACCGGCCTTAGGAAATCAATTTGTTTATGTCCTGAAGATGTCATCATTGGTATCAATTATTGGAATAGGAGATTTAACTAGAAAAGCTAATGAGCTTGTAACTACTACATATAGGCCTTTAGAAATTTATACTTTTTTAATTTTAGAATATTTAATTTTGATACTAGTTGTCTCTTATTTTGTAAGAAAACTTGAAAATAGATTAGAATACAAATAGTCTTTTAAAAGAAATCCTAAAAACTTTTTTTAAAAAGAAGGGCACAAAAGTCAGCACTACTATTCCCATCATCCAGTTAGTAATCATTATCGTATAGAAAATATCTTGGTATTCACCATTTTTGATATTTATTACGTACCACAAAGACAAAAATGGAATTAACGTAAGTCTAAGTATAGTCATATATAAACTATAAGTAGGTCTTTTGAGGGCTTGAAATAATGCAGAAGTTATAAAAAAGACTGGGTATACAGGACCAATTAAAGCTGCGACTTGTAGATAAAGAGCACCACTTTGGATCACAAGAGGATCGCTGGTAAAAAAAGAAATTATTAATTCGGATGTTAAAAAAATAAAAATACCTGCTAATATCATAAAACCTGAACCAAACATCAATGCCTTTCCATATACCTCTCTAACTCTTAAATGCAATTTTGCACCAAAATTTTGTCCTGCTATTGATAAAACCGCTGTGTTTAATCCTATTACTGGTAACAATAAAACTTGTTCAATTCTAACTGCTGTCCCATAACCTGCGGTTGCTAATTCACCAAATTGACCTACAAAATAAAAAATATTAAACACACCAAACATGATCATTAACATGGTAAACATAATTGGAACTGATTGTTTAAATAAAGTAGTGATATAATCAATTTTCGGCTTGAAACACTCAAAATATAAATATTTTTTAAGTTTACAACAATAAACTTTATTAGCTAAGTAAATTAAACCAATAAATTGTGAAATAAGAGTAGCTATTGCCAACCCGGAGATTCCAAAAGCAGGAATAAAACCATATCCAAAAATAAAAAGAGGATTGAGAAAGATGTTCAAAAAAAATGTAAAAATCAAAACATTTCTATAACTCTTGGTGTCTCCTTGTGCGTTTAAAGTTCCATTTAAAGATAATTGAACTAGTACTATAATTGATCCATAAAAAATTATATCCAAATACTCTCGTGTTAAAATAATACTTTGCTCAGCGGAACCCATAATTTTTAAAAGTTCATCTGAAAAATTTAAACCAAAAATTGTAACAAAAATTGAAATACCTATTGCAAAAACAATTGATTGAGCAACA